>NZ_CP079203.1:2445000-2530000 GCF_019297835.1 Sphingomonas sanguinis
CCGCCATCTTTCGTAAAAGCTGATCGCAAGCGCCGCTTCCCCAAATTCGAGCAGACCAGCGTCATGAAAGGTGAACAGGTTGGCGGGTATCTCTAATGCCTCTCCCGTGCCTGGCTCGAACATCACGACACCCTTCTGACCATCTTCGATCCGACCCGCGTCAATGGCGAAGGTGCTGCCGAGCCAGTCGAAGCCGAAGCAGGTGATCCTGCCCTCGAACTCAGGGAAGCCCAGGCAGATGCGTTCATTCCATTCGTTCAAGTCGGCAGGGGCGATGACACGATACAATCCATCACGGAAAGAGCTACCCCCGAACGCGGCGAAGAACTCGCGCAAGCCGGGAATATCTGGCCGTAGACCTTCTACATCATGGCCGCGCCGGTCTTGCCGATCCCGGGGGAAATTCCGTTGGAAGACTTCAAACATTAGCGATGCCCGATCGTCACGCGGTTGATCCTCGTTCCTGGCGGCAGATTTTTAATCTGCTGCTGGATTTGTGCCCCAAGACTGCGATTCACGCTAGAGTCAAGCGGCCACATATTCCCGACCGTGTCGGCCCCGCCCAGCTGGAGATCAACCATGTGATCGACATCGCTACCTGCCGGAACTTCGCCGCCAGCTCTCCTAAACATGGTTCGCGCCGAAGTGCCTCCGCGAGTCGTCTGCATCACGACCGTATCTGCGTCGTTCAGCATTTGCGTTTTGGCAAGCGCCTCCGCCTGTTGCATAGCAGACCAACCCGGCTTGTATTTTAGAGCCAGATCAACCCCTGCACTCTCTGCGGCCGTCCGCCCCAGTCCGATCCTGCCGAGCAAGCTAGACCCTACCCGGCCAAATGCACTTGCTATGCCGTAGCCGACCACGCCGCTCGCGAAGTCCGTGGCCAAGCTGGACGCGGTGTTGGTCTCCCCCAAGGCCGGTCGATACCCGAGGCCAGTCACGGTTGAGGATAGTCCAGCAACGCCCGCATTGGCCGCCCCGGTCGTTGCCACGCCCCAGCCAGCAGTCGCCACCAGCCCAGTCCCGGCTACACCGACCAACGCCCCTCCGGCCGAGCCCAGCAGGAAGCCACCAACCAGGCGATTGGCCTGCGACTCCGCCGTGCGATCCCATTGCTCGATCAATCGCCGGTTGTTGGCGATCGCCGCGTCGAACTGGCGCTTGCCGTCAATGCTGTATTGGCCAGTACTATAGTCCGCCTCATACGCCTGAACGCGTGCATCGAGTGTGCCCATGTCGATCGCGTAACCGGCATCTCGTGTTACCAAGTTCGGTTTTCCGTCCGAACCGATCCCCGCTTTGGGCTGGCCGTTGGCGCGATCCTGCTCGGCTTGCTGCTCGGCGAGTTCGCGCTTGATCTGCGCAACCTGCCTCTCCATCCGGGCGGCCGTCTCGGCACTGATCCGGCCACTGGCCCGCAGCGCGGCGATGCGCTGCTCGATCGGGACGGGTGCGCCATCTGCGGCCTGTACGCCGCCATCGTCCAGCCTCGCCGATCTTAGCCTCCGGCTTTCGGAATGGAGGCTCGCCTCGCCCACGCCTTGCGCCACCAGCCGCCCGACTGTGCTGCCGATCACATCGGGCAGGACCGACAGGATATTGTCGCCGAAGCTCGTGCCCTCGACGAGACTCCGTGTCGCCGCACCTGCGATGCCCGAGGCCGCGCCGGACAGCAGTTGCGCGCCGAAGGACGATCCGCGCGGTGCGGTGGCATAGCCCACCGCCCCCGTGACGCCCGCCGCCGCCACGCCCGCCCAGTCGAACCGGCGCTGCAGCCCCGTCGCCACCGCGATGCCCTGGGTCAGCACATTGCCTGCGACCCCGCTGACCGCTGCTCCGGCCACGCCGCCGCCGACCCGGCTCGCCAGGCCGGTCGCACCAAGGCCCGCACCGACACCGCCCGAGATCGCCGCAAGCGCCACGCCCCGGAACGAGAATTGGTCCTGCAGACCCGTCGCCACACCCACGCCCTGGCTGACCGCCGAGCCGACAGCCGCCGAGCCTGCTCCGATCGCGATCGCGCCCAACGTTCCTGCAACGCCGCCGCCCAGGGCACCGGCGATACCGCCCCCCGCTCCCAGCACTGTGGCGATGCCCGTGCCGAGCGACGTCGCCACCGGAGCAAAGGCCGCCACCGCCGCCCCCGCCGTCACCACGGTGACGGCAATCGCGACCACCGCCAGCAGGATCGCGCCGAACACGCCGCAGCGGTTGCGTCGGCGCCCGCCTTGCGCCGCGCGCGGCTGGGGGACGGGGGTGTTGGGCTGGACGTCGCCCAGCGCCTCGGCCGGGTCGTAGGGGCGCCAGGTGTCGGCGCTGTTGCCCCGGTTGACCACGGTCGAGGGGATGGAGAGCACCCGCCCCTCGGCCAGCGTCTCGTCCGCGCTCAGCCCGTTGGCACCTGCGATCAGGTACCAGAGGTTCGCATCGCCCCACAGCGTCTGGGCGATGCCCGCCAGCGTATCGCCGCTGCGCACGGTGTAGCTCTGCGTCGTCGTCGCGACGCTGCGATAGTTCACCGCATCGTAATTCTGGTCGAAGTCGGCATGCGCCGCGCCGGAGAAACCGCCGTTCCGGAAAGGCCCCGCCGGGCTGGCGGTGGTCGATTGCGGCTCGGGCGCTCTTCCCTCCGCCACGGCGGCGGCGAAGGTCGTGTTGTCGGTGCCGTCATTGCCGACCTCACCCATCACCACGCCGTCGAAGATATAGCGTTTCTCGCGCGGGTTGGCGGCGGGGGCACCGGCATATTGCGGCTGCTCGTCGCGGGTCAGGATCTGGCCGCCCAGGTCGGTCGTCACCGCCACGGTGCGCGGCCGCACCCCACCGGTCAGCGTCACGCCGAGCAGCCGCCCGGCCTCGTCATAGGCGTAAAGCGACTGGGTCGTGCCGTCGGTGTTGGTCAGCGTGACCGCGCTCGTCAGCGGTCCGTCGCGCCAGACATAGCTGTAGGTGGTCGTGGCGTTCGACGTGGCGGCGCCGCCGTCCTTCCAGCTCTGCACCGCGCTGGACGACAGCGTCCCGTCCGGATTGTACCAGTTGGTCGCATAGCTGTTATAGGTCTCGCTGCCCCGGCGCTGCGTCGCGCTCTCGGCCGTCACCCGCCCGCGATTGTCATAGGCAATGCCGTAGCGCGAGCGGACCACCGTCATCCCGTCCGGGTCATATTGCTGTTCCGACAGCACCCGGCCCAGCGCGTCGCGCTGATAGCTGGCGAGCAGCGTCTCCGGCCCGAAGCTCCCGGCGGTCACCGCATCCGACTGGTATACCGCGACCAGCTGGCCGTCGTCGGAATAGGCATAGCGTTCGCGGTGCTCGGCCGCCGAGGTCGCGCCCGCCTGGCCCGCCGCGGCGACACCTGCAGCGGTGGTGGCGCTCACCCGCTGGCCCGCCGCGTCGTAGAGCAGGCTGACCCCGCTGCCCCGCACGATCACGCCCCCCGACTGCTCGCCCTGGTCGAGCACGACGCGGTTCATCGCGTCGTACAGGTACCAGCGCGTCTGCGGTCCGGTTTGAAGGGACGACAGGCCGCTCGGGTCCATCGGCCGGTAGCTTTGCGTCAGGCTGCGAATATTGCCGACCGCGTCGTAGCTCCAGGACAGCGCCGCATGGGCCGCCCCGCCATCGGCGGCAAGGTCCGTCCAGGATGTCATCCGCCCGAGAAGGTCGTAGGTGGCGCGCCCGTCCTGCTTGACGGTGGCGCCCGCGACCAGCCGCTCATAGGCGCGGTTGCCGGACGCGTCATAGCCATAGGTCGCGGTCTGCCCCGCCTCGACCACGCTGGCGACCAGGCCGGTGTTGTAATAGCCGAACGAGACGGTCCGCTCGCCCGCCGCGCCGCTATGCGTCTCGGTCGTCGCGCGTCCGGCCAGGTCGTAGGACAGCAGGGTGACGTTGCCGCCCTGATCGGTGCGCTGCTGGACATGGCCGAAGCTGTCGGTCGTCTCGGACGCCGCCACCGCGCCGTCCACACCGAAGCGATCGGCGGACGTGCTGACCGTCTTCACCCAGCCGCCGGTGACGCCCAGCCCTACCGTGCGGGCAAAGCCGCTCCACTGATAGGTATAGGTGGTCAGGTCGCCCGCAAAGTCGATGCTCGACACGACCCGGCCCTGAAGATCATAGTCGGTCGTCTCGGCACCGGCGACGACCTCGCCCGGAAAGACGCCTTCGCCGTCATCCTCGGGGCTTTCATAGGTCGTCACCCCGACGGGCAGCAGCACGGCATAGCCGCGCACCGAGTCATAGACCCAGCGCCGTCCCTCCGGCCCGGTCGCCGGATAGCTGACCGGCATGGTCAGGCCCGTGTTGGTGCCCGCCGCGCCGCCGGTATCGCCCTGGATCAGGTAGCGGCCGCTGGGCGACAGATAGAAGGTGCCGCCCGCCCCCTCGTCATAATAGGGATAGGTCTGGCCGACGACCGGGGCCTGATAGACGGAATTGGAGTGGCGGATGCGCTGGCCCAGCCCGTCATAGGCATAGGTGTCGGTCAGCCGGGTGGCGGCGGCGCCCGGCACCGCCTGGGTGAGCAGCCGCCCAAGCTTGTCGAAGGTCCGTTCGGTGCGCCGACCTAGTCCGTCGATCGCCGCGACCGCATCGCCGAACACATCATATTCGCGCGCATTGGTGCTGGCGTCGGGACGATATTCGACCAGCACCAGCGGGTCCTCGTCGCCGTAACCGCGCCCTTCCAGCAACGTCCGGCGGGTCAGATAGCCATTGGCGTCGCGGGTGCCGATCGCGCGGCCCGACAGGTCATAATAGAAGCGGTCGGTCGGGTTCAGGCTGACCGTGGTCGTGTCGGCCAGCGTCACCGTCACGGTCGGGCCGTTCCGCTCGATCAGCTTGCCGATACTGTTGTAGCGATAGCTGGTAGTCGCACCGCGCGGATCGACGTCGGACACCACCTCGCCAAAGGCATTGTGCGCCTGGGTCCGCGACAGCGTCACCGCCCCCGCGCTCGTTCCATCGGCCTGAAGGCCGAGCTGACGGCCGACCTCGTAGCTGGCGGTGGCGAGATCGCGGCGGTCATAGGTGGCATAGGTCACGACCGCATCGGCCTGCCCCGCCAGCCCGCGTGCGAGCAGCGTTCCTACCGGTGCCTCGGTCGCGTCGAAGCCGTTGCTGGCGACGGTCAGCGTCGCATTGGCGTTGCCGTCATAGCCATATTCGCGCCACACGCCGTCACGCGCATTGGTCTTCACGACGCGGCCGAGCGCGTCATAGACGTTGCGCTCCTGGATATAGCCGTTGATCGTCTTGTAGACCGCGTCGCCGAACGCGTCGTAACCGGTGGTGGACAGGTCGCCCCAATACCAGCGGTCGCTCGACAGCGACGCGGCATAGGTGCCGACCGTACGGCCGACCGCGTCGTACTGGGTGAAGCGGCCTTCGGTGACGACATCGCCGTTCGCACGCTCGCGGTCGTAGCTTTCGCGCAGGGTGCGGCCGACCGCGTCATAGGCGAAGGAGCGGGTGAAGCCGGTCGCGTCGGTCTGGCTCAGCAGCCGCCCGCCCGCGCCATAGACGAAGGCGTTGACCCGGTCGGTGGCGGCGGGCGCGACCGGCGCGTTCGTCGGCGCGGCGGTCCGCTGCGGCATCGCGATCACCGGGTCGGCGGGCGAGAAGGCGAAGTCGGCGGGCTGGATTTCCGCGACCGTCAGCGACCGGAGCACGATGCGCGGCGCATTCGCCATGGTGACATGAACGTCGCTACCGACCTGGGTGAAGGTCAGCTCGGCAAAGCTGCGGCCCGGAATGACGATACGGTCGCGACCGGGGGTGAAACCGGCGATCGTGCCCCAGTCATATTGGGGGTTCCGTATCCAGTCGTTGGGCGCGAAGATCGTGTCGTCGAAGATGAAGGTGTCGTTGCCGCTGCCGCCGATCGCGAGCACGCCGACATTGCGCACCTCGATCAGGTCGTTGCCGTCGCCGCCGCTGACCGTGCTCAGCCATTGTTCGCTGATGAGATGGTCATCGCCGTCACCACCGGTGAACGCCCGGCCATGTCCCTCGCCAGGAAGGACGATCAGGTCGTTGCCCGCCGTCGCCTGCGCTTCGTAATTCGTGCCTGTCGGCCTGTTGGTGATGAGCGGGGTGGGGCGCCGGTCGCTGATCGGTCGTGAGCCGGTGAACCCCGCTCGGTCGATGACGAAGTCGGCGGCGGTCAGGCTCGCCGCATTGGTGTTGCGCAGTATGATCCGCGGCACATGGGAAACCAAAATCTGGGTATCGGCGCCATTCTGGACGATGGTCAGGTCGGCAAAGCCCGTGATCGCGTTCAGGATGGCGATCTTGTCGACGCCGGGCGTGAAGTCCGCGATTTCGCCCCAGCGTTCCTCGGGATTGTAGATGAATTGCTGCCCGACCAGATTTCCCAGATCGAAGACGAAATAGTCGCTGCCCGCGCCGCCATAGCCGGACAGAAGCGTGCGGAACTCCAGCACGTCGTTGCCCGCGCCGCCGTCCATCATGCCGTTCCAGCTGCTGTTGATCAGCCAGTCGTCGCCGTCGCCGCCCTCCAGTCCGTAATTATTGCCCCCGCCCTCCTGGGCGGAGATCATGTACATGTAATCGTTGCCGCTGCTGCCATGGACGCGCGAGTAACCGTCGGCCGTCGCGATCCCGAAGGTCGCGGTGGTCACGGGCACCGGAACCGGGCGGACGGCGGCGACGATATCCTCGAACACGACCGGGGCCGAGCTATTGGCCGCGCCGCTCTCGCGCATGGTCAGCAGGTTGTTCAGATCGTCATAGGCGAAGTCGGTGGTGCGACGGATGCCGCCCAGGCTGCCGATCGCCGCATCCTGCTGCCGGATCAGGCGGCCGCTATCGTCATAGCTATATTGGGTGACCTCGCCGGTCGCCTCGTGCTTGCTCAGCACTTCGCCCAGCGCGTTGTAGGTATAGCGGATCACCGCGCTGGTCGCCGCCGCCTCGACGCCGGTGGCGCCGTCCATCAGGCCGGTCACGCCCAGCCGTTCCTCGCGGATACGCTGGCCGTTGCGGTTATAGGCGAACAGGGTGACGCGGTCGTTGGCCGCATCCGCCACCGTCTGCCCGATCACGGTCGCCAGCGGCGTGGCCTCGCTATAGGTGCCGCCGACCCGGTTGGCGTAGCGGCGCTCGGCGGTGACATTGCCCTCGGCGTCGCGGACCCAGGTGGTCAGATAGCCCTCGCCATCGACCTTGCCGATCTCGCGGCCCAGCCTGTCGAACCAGTGGAGGACGACCGCGCCGTTGCCGTCGGTCTCGCGCACCACATTGCCCAGCCCGTCATAGGCGACGGCGGTGGTGACGCCCTGCACCGTGACGTAGTTCGTCCCGTCATAGCGCCCGGCGACCGCCGCCGCGACGCTGGTCGAAATCAGCCGGTTGTTGCGGTCGAAGCCATAGGCGGTTTCGCGCGCATTGGCGGCGTTTACCGGCGCGGGCGGCGTTCCCCCGGCCAGCGCGGGCAGCGCGACCGGGTCGCCGTAAACCCGCCGCAGGACCGCATTGCCCGCGCCGTCATATTGCCAGGTGGTGAGCGTACCGACCGCCGACAGTTCGGCGATCTTGCGGTTCTGGCCGTCATAATAGGTCAGCGACCGCGCGCCGTTCGCATCGACCCGCTCGATCAGATTGCCGCGCAGGTCATAGATCATGCGCTCGGTCGGGGCGACCATGGCGGTCGTGCCCATCTCCGGATCGACCAGTATCTCGACCACATCGCCGATCGTCCCGGTCATCCGGTCGAGGCCGTCATAGGTGTAGCGGGTGGTCCGCGCCTCGGGACGCCCCGCCGCCTCGACCTTGACCGACAGGTTGCCGCCGGCGTCATAGGCATAGCTGTTGGCGATGTTGCGCCCCATCGCCAGGCCGCTGGCGGGATCGGTCCAGCGGACCTGGGTCATCTCTTCGACCAGCAGGCCGCGCCGGTCATGGGTGTTGAAGGTCACGCCGCCCAGCTTGTTGACCACCGCCGCGCGGTCGCCGAACGCATCAAGGACGTAGCGCTCGGTATGCCCGCGCGCGTCGGTCGTGGCGACCAGCCGGTCCAGCCGGTCATAGCCGAAGCTGGTGATCGCGTCGGCGCCGCTGCCATAGACGACCGGCAGGGCGGTGGCGTCGCCGGGCGACACCGCGCGCTCTGCATAGCGGATCACGCTGTCCTTCTGGCCGGTCGGCGTCCAGCTGGTCTGGGTGACATAGCCTTCGGCGTCGACCTGAACGGTCAGCCGGTCGAGATTGTCATAGTGGAAATAGCCCGAATTCCCGTTGGGATCGGTGACCTGCACCACCCGGCCGAACGCGTCATAGACGCTGGTCGTCGCCAGCCCCGCGACCGCCGCGCCGACCGGCACGGTCTCACCCGTCGCGCGACCCAGACGGTCATAGGCCGTAGTGACGCTGGAGCTCAGGGGATCGGTGGAGGAGATGCGCTCGCCGAATGCGTTATAGCCATAGTCGGTACCGGTGATGGCGCCCGCGCCCACCTCGCGCACGACCTGACCGCGCTTGTCGAAGGTCCGCGTCGTGGTCGCGGCATCCGCCGTTCCGAACGCCGCCGTCGTGCGGACCGCATCGCCCAGCGCGTCATATTCGAACCGGGTGATGCTGCCGTCCGCATCGGTCCGCTCGGTCAACCGGCTGGTCCGGTCATAGGCATAGCGCGTCACCACCGCATCGCCGGGGATCGCGGCCGGGAGCAGCACGGCCAGCTGCGCGGTCGTCGTCGCATCGGTCAGGCCGGGGACGGCAGCGGCATAGCGGATGGTCGTGGCGAGATTGCCGACGCTGTCATAGCGCCGCTCGGTCACGAAGCCTTCGCCATCCACGGCGAAGGCCTGTCGCCCGGCCGCGTCGTAGAAGGTGCGGGTGACGCGGTCGTTGGCGGCGGCGGGGACGCTCGCCTGCGCCAGGGTGATCGCGGGCGGATAGGCGTCCAGCGTCGCCCGCGCGATCGGCGTCGCATAGCTCCTGGTCCAGGCGACCCGGCCGAGCGCGTCATAGCCCATCGCCGTCACGCCCCCGAGCGCATCGACCATGGCGATACGGCGATTGGCGGCGTCGTACACGTAACGGGTGGTGCGACCCGCCACATCGGTTTCCGCCACGATATTGCCGTTGGCGTCGCTGACGAAGGTCGTGAGCTGGTTGAACCGCCCGGCGCCTGCGTCACGCGTCTCGCTCGCCAGCCGCCCGGCGGAGTCATAGGCATAGGCCGTGACCTGCGCCGCAGGCGGCGGGGTCGTGCCGATCAGCGCACTCGCCTGGTCCAGCGTCGTCGCCCCGTCGATCGCCGGATAGCGGTCGGGATAGCGGATCTTCTCGATCAGGTGCGATGCCTGATCACAGGCATATCGGGTGACATAGCCCTCGGCATCGACATCGAAGCGCAGCCGGTCCTCGCGGTCGTACAGCGCGCGGGAGACGCGATCCCCGGCATTGGCGTTGGCGGCGGCCCAGCTCGCCATCGCGGCGTCGGTCGGATCCTCGGTGCCGGTATAAGCGGTGACGAAGCGCCGTTCGGACGTCCTGTTGCCCCGGCTGTCATAGGTGAAGGCGGTGACGAAGCCCGCAGCGTCGATGCCGTAGACACGCTGGCCGCTGGCATCGAACACGCTGCGCGTGACCGGCGCGGCGGCACGCTCGGCCGCCGTCATCGCCGCGATCGCCGCCTGCATCCCCGCGACGGTGAAGGTCGCGCTGTCGGCGACGGCGACCGGATAGGTCACGGTGCGGACGAGATTGTCGGCGCCGTCATGGACCATCTCGGTCAGCGACCCCGCTCCGTCGATGGTGAAGCGCAACCGGTTGTCGCGGTCGTAGATCGCGCGGGACAGCTTGTCCGCCGCCGGGTTGGTGCTCACCCGTGCCGTGATCGCCGCGGCGGTGGTGACGGCGGACAGACCCGACAGGGCGATCGGCGCGGCATAGCCGATGGTGCGGATCGCATTGCCCGCCTTGTCATATTCGGTGCGCACGACCCCGCCGAGCGCGTCGACCGTATAGACGCGCCGATCGAGCGCATCATAGGCATAGCGCGTCACCGCCCCCTTGGCATCGGTGACGGCGGCCAGATTACCCCGCTTGTCATAAGCATAGGCGGTGACGTTGCCGAGCGCGTCGGTGGTCGAGGCGAGCCGCCCCTCCTTGTCGTAAGCGCGGGTGACGGCGCCGCCCCGCGCATCGACGAGCCTCACCTCGCGCCCGAAGGCGTCATAGCCATAGCTGGTGGTCAGTGTGTGGCCACCGCCCGCCGCGTCGACGATCCGAGTCTTGAGCAGCCCGCGCCGGTCATAGGCCATGGTGGTCAGGACGCTGCGCGCATCGAGCGGGTCGACCCGCGACACCATGTCGCCGAACGCGCTGTAGGACTGGGTTGTGACCGCCGCCTCGGCATCGGTGATCGCGGTGATCCGGCCCGCCTTGTCATAGGTCCAGCCGATCACCGTATCGCGCGCGCTGTCGGCGGTGACGGCGGGTGGCACGGTGGCGCTGGCGGCATTGCTCGCCGCATTGGCGTAGCGGGTGCTGCGCGTGACCTCGCCGAACGCGTTGTAGCGGGTGGCGGTGACGCGGCCGATCGCGTCGCGCGTCGTGGTGGTGCGGCCGGTCAGGTCGTAATAGCTATAGGCGGCCTTGCCGCGTGCATCCGTGACGGCCACCAGCTGGTCGAAGGCGTCATAGGCGTAGGTGGTGGTCAGCCCCTCACCATCCGTCTCCGTGACCCGCCGACCGGCGCGGTCATAGGTCGCGGTCACGCTATTGCCGTTGGGGTCGGTGGTGACGAGAAGATTGCCCAGGCCGTCATAGGCCATGGTCGTGGTCGCCGCCTCGCCGGTCCCGAAACCCTCGGTGCGCGTCACCACCCGGCCCGCCGCGTCATAGCCATAGCTGGTCACCGACTGATCGGGGCTGCCGTTCGCCTGCTGCGTCCGGCCGAGCAGGCCGCCCGACGCATTGTAGACATAGGTGGTGACGACGCCGTTCCCGTCGGTCTCGGACTTGATCCGCCCGCTCATGTCATGCGCGACGGCGGTGGCGATCGCCGACCCGGTCGCGGCGGCGGCGACCTGGGCATAGGTCGTCGTATCGGTGACCGAAATCGCGTTGGCGAACGCGGTCCTGCCGACCGTGCGCCCGTCGGTATCGTAATCGGTCCGCGTGACGAAGCCCTCGCCATCGACGACATAGCGCAGCTCGTTTCGCGAATTATACCAGTGGCGGGTGACGCGATCGTTGTTGGCGTCGGCGTTCACCCCCGCCCAGCCGTTCATGTCCGCCACGGTCGGCAGCGACGTGGTCGAGCGCAGCGTGGCATAGCGCGTCACCTTGGTGACGTTGCCGGATGCGTCGTAGCGATAGCCGGTGACCGCCCCGGTCGCGTCGACTTCATAGGCCAGATTGTCGCGATTGTCGTAGATCGCCCAGGTCGAGCGATTATCGGCATGATCGGCAAGCCCCGCATCGTTGAGCGCGGCCCGGACGCTCGCGACCGTCCAGTTCGAGGGCGACGTGATCGATCCGGCATAGCTTATGGTCCGCCGGGACAGGCCGTTGACGTCGGCGGCATCGACATTGGGATAGGCCATCTCGGTCACGCGGTTCAGCGCATCGATGCGGAACACCATCTGCCCCAACCCGTCATAGACCATGCGGGTGGTCCGGTCGGCACCGGCATTGGCCAGCCCGCTGACCAGCGTCGCAAAGCTGCCATTGGCGCGGTTCGACGCCATGGTCGCCGTTGCGAAGGCGGTCTCGGCGACCTTGCGGCCGCCCGCATCATATTCGATCCGGGTCAGGAAGCCTTCGCCATCGAGCATCCCGACCATCCGGCCGGTCCGGTCATAGAAGGTGCGCGACACGGCATCGCGCGCGCTGTCGGCGGTCGGCAAGGTGACGGCGGTCGGCGGCGTGGTCCTGAACCCGCTCACCTGCGACGAGGTCAGCGCGTTGTAATAGGCGGTCGACCGGACGAGCCGCCCCGAGGCATCATATTGGTTGGCGACCGTCCGGCCGGTGCCGTCGATCGTCTGGAGGACCCGCCCCTCCTTGTCATAGACGGTCCAGGCCCAGCGATCGGCACCGTTCGCGCTCGGGCGGATCGCAGCAATGTCGATATTGGCCAGCGGATCGGCGAGCGTCGCCAGCTGCGCGGTCGTCAGATAATTGGCGTACGCCGCCTCCCCGACCACCCGGTCATTGGCGTCGTAGCGATATTCGGTCACCGCGCCGTAATGGTCGACATCGGCGACCTTGCGCCCCGCCTTGTCATAGATGACATAGCTGTTCTGGCCGAAGGTGCCGGTCCGCATCCGCATCCGGCCGAGCGCATCATATTTATAGCTGACGGTGCCGGTCGCGGTATTCGCGCCGCTTTCGCCCAGACTGACCAGCTCGCCCGCCTTGTTGTAGGTCGAGGTCTGGACCAGGCCCGCCGCCAGCGTGACCACCGTGCTGCTCGCCGCATCGTTGAAGACGATGCTGGTCGTGCCGCCCGCCAGATCGACCGACGAGACGACCCGACCCATGCCGTCATAGACATAGGTCTCGGCGGCATGGGCATAGCCATTGGTCGACAGCAGCTGCCCCGCCTGGTCGTAGGTGTAGAAGACCCCGCCCTGCGTATTGCCCGCGCCCGAACTGTCGAGCGTGCCGTACCCATAGCTTGCGGTCATGTTGCCGCGCGCGTCATAAGTGTAGGAGCGCTGGCTGATCTGCGTCTTGTCGGTGTTCGAGGCCCAGTTCGTCATCTGCGACAGGCTGGGCGTCGCGGTCGCGGACAGTCCGCCGACGTCATAGCGCGCGGCGGTATAGGTCAGGGTCAGGACCTCCACCCCGCCCTTGCCCGAGGAATCGTCGTAGCGATGCTCGACGACATTGCCGTCGGGCGACATCTCGAAGCGGACGCGGTTGTTACCGTCATAGACCCAGCGGCTGGTCTGCTGCACCGCCGCCCCGCTCTGGTCGGCGGCGGTCCGCGTCTCGGTCAGGACCTCGTTCTTCGACCCGAAGGTGCGCGTCGTCGCATTGCCGAGCCGGTCGGTGACCGTCTGCGCCAGCCCGTTGGCGGTGAACCCGGCATAGCTTGTGACGTTGCCCAGCGGGTCGGTGACCGAGGTCACGTCGCCATTCGCGTTATAGGCGAATTGCGTCACCTGCGCCGTGGCACCGCTGGCCGCAGGGGGCGCGGTGATCTTGGTCAGCTGGCCCTTGCTATCGTGATCCAGCCGCGTGACCTGGCCGGTCGGGTCGGTGATGCCGGTATAGCCTGATTGATAGTCCAGGCTGGTGATGCGCGTCACGCCGCTCGCCGCCGTCTGCTCCAGCGTCTTGACCCGCAGCGCCGAGTCATAGGTGATTGCCAGCGACGACCCGTCGGTCTGGCTGATCGAGGCGACCCGCTTCGAGGTGCCGTCATAGCTATAGGTCGTGACATAGGTCTTGCCGTCACTGACGCTGTTGTCGGTCGGCGACAGGTCGACGGTGACGGTGGTCAGCCGGTTCGACGAGTCATAGCCATAGCGGGTGCGCGTCAGCGTCCTGGCGCTGTTCGACGCATAATCAGTATAGCCGGTGACGATCTGGGTGATATTGTTCCCGGACCAGTCATACTGGGTATAGCCGCCATCGGCGGTCGTCACCTTGTTGAGCTTGCCGCCGCTCAGATACGAGAAGGTGAGGCCGTTGCCCTTGGTGTCGGCCGCCCGCGTGATGAGGTAGCGGCCGTTGATCGCATAGCCATAGCTCTCGGTCTGCTGGCTGTCGCCGTCGGTCCAGGTCCAGGTCGAACTCGACGCGCTCCAGCTCAGCCGGTCATAGGCCCCCGCGCCATCGGTCGCGACATAGATCGACTGGCTGGAATTCCAGGCATAGGTGATTTCCGAACCGTCGGCCGATACCCGCTTCACGGTCGAGCCGGACGTGTTGAGGGTGCCGGTCAGGCCATAGACCTGACGATCGGTCGACTGGCGCCAATTGTCGCCATTTTCGTCCGACAGATTGCCCAGGCTGTTATAGGTGCGCCCGACCGCGACGTCGGGTCCGCGCCCGATCAGCATTTCGTCCTGTTGCTGGATCAGCAGATTGCCGGTCGCGGCGTTCACATGGACCCGCTCGTTCGCGCGCCCCAGGCCGCTCGACCACAGCATGCCGGCGTTGCCGAGCACACTGCCCGAACCGCGCTCGGCACCCGCACCCAATCCGGTGAACATCGCGACCATCACTAGATCCCCTTCGACGCGACCTGTCCCTGCGCTGGTCGCCAAGGACTTTGTCGGGGAGGGATCGGAGAAGTTTAGGCCGGACCATGCGGGGGGCTGCCACCGCCCGAGGCGCATCCGTTCAGGACCTATCTCCCGTGGTGCGTCGAAGGCCCCAACCTATGCTGAACGGGAAGCCCGAGGGCATGAAGGGGGATCGATGGAAGCCGACCGGGCGCTCAACCTGCTCGACGACATGATGTGGCAGGCGCTGATGGTCGCCGGGCCGGTCCTCGTCGCGACGCTGGTCGTCGGTGTCGTCATCAGCGTGTTCCAGGTCGCGACCCAGATTCAGGAAGCGACGCTCAGCTATGTGCCGAAGATCCTGATCGTCGCGGGGCTGATGATCCTGCTCGGCCCGTGGATGATGACGCGCGTCACCGATTTCGCGCGCGGGCTGTACCTTGCCATTCCGATGCTCGTGAACTGAAGGAGCGGCGGGCATGGACGCTCTGGTCGCCCAGGCGGTGGCGACGCTGTTCCTGACGCTGCGGATCGTGCCGACGCTCGCCTTCGCGCAGCCCTTCACCCTGATCCGCATCCCCGCCCTTGTCCGCGTCATGCTGGCGATCGCGCTGGCGGGCTGGATGGTCGCCGCCAATCCGGACACGACATGGCGCATGACGCCCCCGCCCGGCGGGGTGCTGGCCGTCGCGGGCGGCGAGCTGCTGCTCGGTATCGCGCTGGCACTGGCGCTCCAGCTCGCCTTCGCCGCGCTGCTGGTCGCGGGGCGGGCGATCGACATCCAGGCGGGTTACGGACTGGCAGTGCTGGTCGATCCCGCGACCCGTGCGCAGCTGCCGCTGGTCGGCACCGTCCTTGCCTATGCGGCGGGTGCGATCTTCTTCGCGACGCAAGGCCCCGCGCGGCTGCTCGCGATATGGGGCGCATCGGTCCGCCGCGTGCCGCTGGGCAGCGCGTTGGGGCGGATCGATCCGCAGATCGTGATCGGTTACGTCTCGGGCGTGTTCCTGCTCGCGCTGGGACTGGCGGGGTTGGTGCTGGTGGTGCTGCTCATCCTCGATCTCGCCATCGCCTTCATGTCGCGCACCCTGCCGCAGATGAACGTCCTGCTGCTCGGCTTTCAGGTGAAGACGCTGGCCACCCTGATCCTGCTGCCGGTCGCGCTCGCTTTGTCGGGTTCGCTGTTCGCGACGATCCTGGAATACGCATTCGATACGATGAATGCGCTTGGCGAGGGCATGGGCTGACGCCATGGCCGAGCAGACCGAACAGAATCGCAGCGAGGCGCCGACCGAGTTCAAGCTCAAGAAGGCGCGCGAAAAGGGCACGGTCGCGCGCAGTATCGAACTGGGCTTCCTCGCCACCCTGCTCTCGGTCGCCGCCTTCGTGCTGATGGCGGGCGAAGGGCTGATGGCGACGCTGGCGCACGCGATGCGCGTGTCGCTGTCGGGCGGCATCGCGCGCGCGCGCGAACCCGACGGCGTGGCGACGATGCTGGGCGAGCTGGGCTGGCAGTTGGTCGCCCCCATTGCGCTGCTCGGCGGGACAATGGCGGCGATCGTCGTGACGCTGGAGCTAATCCAGCTGCGCGGCTTCCTGCTGACCTTCCATCCGCTCAAACCCGACTGGAGCCGTCTCAACCCCGCCAAGGGATTGAAGCGCCTCTTCTCGATGCGGATGCTCAAGGAGACGCTGAAGAGCATCATCAAATTCGCGCTCTATGCCGCCGCGACCTGGTTCGTCGTCCGCTGGGCGATGACGCATTTTGCCGAGACGGCGAGCGATGGCGAGCGGCTGCCCGCCATGTTGCAGGCAGCGGGGATGCGTCTGATCTGGACCTTCCTGCTCGTCGCCGTGGCGGTGGCGATCCTCGACCAGATCATGGTCCGGGGCGAGTTCACCAAGCAGATGCGGATGAGCCGCCGCGAGGTCACGCGCGAGGCGCGCGAACGCGAAGGCGAACCGCGCCTGAAGCAGCGCCGCAAACAGCTTCACCGCGAGATGATCCAGCAGGGTCAGGGCAGTCTGGCGGGGGCCGACATGCTGGTCGTCAACCCCGAGCATTTCGCGGTCGCGCTCCGTTACGACGAAGCCGCGATGCTGGCGCCCGAGATTGCGGCCAAGGGGCGCAATGTCCATGCCCTGGCCTTGCGCGAGGACGCGTTCCGCCGTGGTCTGCCCGTGATCGCCGACCCGCCGCTGGCCCGCGCCCTGTTCCGCGCCTGCCCCATCGGCGGCACCGTCCCGCCCGACCGCTACGAGGCGGTCGCCACCCTCTATATCGAACTTCGCCGCGCCCAGGCGGCCGCCGAGCAAGGCTGACCCGACATGCCAAACACCTCCGCCGCCCCCCGCCTGCCCTCCTTGCCCAGCGGCAATCGCGACCTTGCACTGGTGGTCGCAACGATCGGCATCCTCATCATCCTGTTCACGCCGATCCCGCCCGCGCTGCTCGATCTCGCGATCATCGCCAATTTCGGGCTGGGCCTGACCATCATGCTGCTGACCTTTTATGTCGGCAAGCCGGTGGAGTTTTCGACCTTTCCCTCGCTGCTGCTGGTGGCGACCCTCTATCGCCTGTCGCTCAATGTCGCGGCGACGCGGCTGATCCTGACCGGCGGCGATGCGGGCGCCGTGATCGGGTCGATCGGCGCCTTTGCAGTCAGGGGCAATTTCGTCATCGGCCTGGTCGTCTTCGCGATCCTGGTCGTCGTGCAATATGTCGTCGTCACCGCCGGCGCGCAGCGCGTGTCGGAGGTCGCGGCGCGCTTTACGCTCGATTCGATGCCGGGCCAGCAGATGAGCATCGACGCCGACCTGAACATGGGGCTGATCGACCGGGACGAGGCGGTGGCGCGGCGCAAAGCACTGGAGAAGGAAGCCAGCTTCTACGGCGCGATGGACGGTGCATCAAAGTTCGTGAAAGGCGACGCGATCGCGGGCATCATCATCCTGCTCATCAATATCATCGCCGGGTGGATCGTCGGGGTCAGCCAGATGGGCATGGAATGGGCCCAGGCGCTCAGCCACTTCACGCTGCTGACCATCGGCGACGGCATCGCCACCCAGCTGCCCGCGCTTATCATCTCGATCGCGACGGGCATCATCGTCACCCGCTCCGCCTCTGACCGCGAATTGTCGACCGAGGTGTTCCGCCAGCTCGGCTCGGTGCCGCGCATCCCGCTGATCGTCGCGGCGGTGCTGGGCGCGCTGCTGCTCTTGCCCGGTATGCCGAAATGGCCGATCGCGGTGATCGGCGCGCTGGCCTTCATCGCCTGGTGGCGTATCCGCACGCGCACTGCCGAGGACGCCGCGCAGCCGCTCGACGAGGACATCGCCGCCGAATCCACCGCCTCGCCGCCGCTCGAAATCCGGCTCGGCGACCAGCTATCGGTGGCCTGGGCGGGTGAGGGTGCGCTGGTGATGGAGCGGATCGCCAGCCTGCGCCGCACCCATGAGGAGCAGTTCGGCCTGCCCTTCCCGGCCGTCCGACTTGAAGATGGGGCGGGGCTGGGCAGCCATGACTATGAAATCCGCCTGTTCGGCGCGCGATATGGCGCGGGCACGATTCACGCCGACCGGGTGCTGGCGGTGTCGGGATCGGGGCAGAAGCCGGTGCTGGAGGGGATCGAGACCGTCGACCCTGCCTTCGGCCTGCCCGCCTGGTGGATCGATCCGGCGCAGGGCGATACCGCCAAGGCCGCCAACTGCACGATCATCGATCCGCTGACCGTTCTCGCCACCCATTTCGGCGAGATCGTCCGGGGCGAGGTCGGCACGCTGCTGACCCGCGCCACCGTCGTCGGGCTGCTCGACGGGGTGCGCCGCCGCCAACCGGGTCTGGTCGAGGAACTGGTGCCGCAGACGCTGTCGGTGTCCGACGTGCAGCGCGTGCTCCAGTCGCTGCTGTCCGAAGGCGTGTCGATCGCCAATCTCGACCTGATCGTCGAGCATCTGGTCGATCTGGCCCGCGCGCAGAAGGACCCCGCCGAACTGACCGAGCTGATCCGCCAGCGGATGAACTATGCCATCTGCCATGCCTTGCGCGGGCGCCATCCCGACCTGGCCGTGCTCAGCCTCGACCCGCGTGTCGAGAACCAGCTGTCCGCGAGTCTCGGCGCGGCGGCGGGCGGCGCGTCGATGGCGGTCGAGCCGCGCCTGGCCGAACAACTGATCCGCCGCCTCGCGCCGCTGACCGAGGAGATGTTCCGACAGGGCCGCGCGCCCGTCCTGCTGTGCGGCGGTGAACTGCGCCGCCATCTGAAGGCGCTGACCCGGCGCAGCCTGCCGACCCTTTCTATCCTGTCGGTGGCCGAGATTCCGATGCGCATCACGCTCAAATCCTTCGACATCGTCCGCCTCGAACAGCAAGGTTGACCTGCCATGCCCGATTACGACCAGCTTGCCGCCTTTCTGAAGGCCGACCCCGATAACGAGGCGCTGATCGCCGATGCCGCGCGCGCCGCGATTGAGGCGGGGCGCCCGGAGGATGCCGCGGCGCTGGCCACCCGTCACCGCGCGCTGGCGGGACCGACCCCGGCGATGGACCATGTGACGGGGCTGGCCGCCATGGCCGTGCGGGACTGGCCCGCCGCGACGGCCGCGTTTCGTGGGCTGCTCGACAAGGGCGTCGACCAGCCCGCCGTTCGGTACAATCTCGGCTGGTCGCTGATGATGACCGGCGACCGGGACGGTGCGCTCGACAGCCTGAACGACGAGACCGCGCGTCACATTCCGCAGGCGGCGCAGTTGCTGGTCGCCCTGCTCCACGAACGCGGCGAGATGGAACGGGCCGAGACCGTCGCCCGCGACGCGGTTGCGCGGTTTCCCGATCATCGCGGGCTGAACGCAGCCGTCTCGACGCTGGCGATCGACCTCGAAGACCTCGACCTCGCGCGCGATACCGCCGCGCGGGCGGGCGACCATCCCGAGGCGCTGGTGACCCAGGCGACGCTGGCGCTGGAGGAGGAGAATATCGCCGATGCGGCCGCGCTGTTCGACGCCGCGCTGGCGCGCCATCCGGACAATCCCCGCGCGCTGGTCGGGCGCGGGCTGGTCGCGCTGGCCAGCGATCGCCGCACCGATGCGCTCGCCGATCTCGATCGCGGCGCGGAGCTGTTCGGCACGCATCTGGGGTCCTGGATCGCCGCCGGATGGGTGCATGTGCTGGCAGGCGACACCGACGCGGCACGGGCGCGTTTCGAGCGCGCGGTCGCGATCGACGACAGCTTCGCCGAGGCGCATGGCTCGCTCGCGGTGCTCGACCTGATGGCAGGCGATACGCAGGCGGGGCAGCGGCGGACCGAGCTCGCCCAGCGGCTGGATCGTGAGAGCTTCGCGGGCGCACTGGCAGCGGCGATGCTCGCGGCAGGCGGCGGTGACCGCGACAAGGCCGAACGGATCGTGACGCTCGCCCTCTCCACCCCTATCGACGGCCAGGGCCGGACGATCGGCCAGGCGCTGACCCGGCTGGGGGCGTTTTAGAGTTTGATCCAGCCAAGCGGAAGCACCACCCCGGCGGAGGCCGGGGTCCAGTTGCAAAGGCTTTATTAATGGAGCACGCCGGAGCGTCGCAACCCTACCCCCAACTGGACCCCGGCCTCCGCCGGGGCGGTAGGGCATTAGTTCAGGTCAGCTGGATCAAACACCTAGAGGCGGTCAGGATGTAGGGCGACGGCCGTTGCTCTCGCTACCCGCGCGCCTGCCATGGCGACACGGCCCCTTACAGGGCAGAATATCGATCGCTTCTCTGCGTCCTCCGCGCCTCCGCGCGAACACCATCATCTTCGCGCTATCGCTAAGCCGCAAAAGCCCCCTCCCGCTCGAAAGCGCCCGTTATTCCTCTTCGTCGCGCTCGTCGGGCGGGCGGCGATCCTCGGGCGGCGGGGCGGCGCGGTCGGGGCGGCGGCGGCCGGGGCCGACGGTGATCGAGCCGTCGTCGCCGGTGCGCAGGTCGATGCCCAGGCCTTGGATGATCTCGCCGACCGGATCGCTTTCGGTCGGAATCATCTCTTCGTCCGTGCCATTCGCCAGCGCGTCGGGGTCGACCGCTTCCTGCACGACCGGCGACGGCACCGGCGGGATGTCGAGCGCGGACTGCATGAAGGCACGCCAGATGCGGGCGGGCACGCCGCCGCCCGACAGGCCGGGATTGGGCGTGTTGTCGTCATTGCCGACCCACACGCCGACCACCAGATCGCGCGCGAAGCCCATGAACAGCGCGTCGCGCGAGTCCTGCGTCGTGCCGGTCTTGCCATAAGCGTCGACGGTCAGCAGCGCCTGCCGACCCGTCCCCGTCTTGATCGAGGAGGACAACAGGTCGAGCATCCCGTCATGCACCGCCGAGGAGAAGCCGGTCTTGCGGTCGGTCAGCGACTGGTACCAGCCCTTTTCCTTGACGTCGTTCAGGCCGCGCGCGGCGACCGGATAGCTTTCATTGGCGACCGCGGCATAGGCGGCGGTCAGTTCCAGCAGGCTGACGGTCGAGGTGCCCAGCGCGATGGTCGCCTCGTTGGGGATCGGGGTCGTGATGCCCAGATCGCGCGCCGCCTTGATGACCGACTTGACGCCCACCGCCTGGGTCAGCCGCGCGGCGGCTACGTTGGATGACCGCGCGAACGCCTGACGCAGCGTGATCTTGCCCAGATAGCGCCCGTCGCTGTTGCGCGGCTTCCACCCGGCGATGTCGACCGGCTCGTCCTCGATGGTCGAATCGGGCGTCATGCCGGAGCGCAGCGCGGCCAGATAGACGAACAGCTTGAAGGCAGAACCCGGCTGACGCCGCGCCTGCGTCGCGCGGTTGAACGGGCTTTTGGAATAATCCTTGCCGCCGACCATCGCGACGACGCGGCCGTCGGGGCGCATCGCGACCAGCGCGACCTGCGCCTGGTTCAGCCCCGCGCTGCGCACGGTGCGCTCGGCGATCCGCTGGAGCCGGGGATTGAGCGTCGTCTGGACCGTCGCCTCGGTCTTGATCTCGCCTGCCTGGTCGCGCGCCTCGGGCAGCACCCAGTCGGCGAAGTAGGTGCCGCTGGGCAAGGTCTCGGGCCGAGAGGCGAGCACGCGCTGCGGCTGGACCGCGTCGGCCTCCGCCTTGGTCAGGAAGCCTGCATCCTCCATCGCCGCGACGACCACGGCCTGCCGCGCCCGCGCGCCCTTCAGGTTGGTGGTGGGGGCCAGGCGCGACGGCGCCTTGACCAGCCCCGCCAGCATCGCCGCCTGACCGATGTTCAGCTTGTCCGGCGTGCGGCCGAAATAATGCTTCGACGCGGCGGTGATACCGTACACATTATCGCCGAAATAGACGTTGGAGAGATAGCGTGACAGGATCTCGTCCTTGGTCAGCCATGCCTCCAGCCAGAAGGCGATCATCGCCTCGCGGATCTTGCGGCCCGCCGTGCGGTCGGAATCGAGAAAAGCGTTCTTCGCCAGCTGCTGGGTGATGGTCGATCCGCCCTCGCGCACCCCGCCCGATCCGACATTGTGCCAGGCGGCGCGCAGGATGCCGCGCGGGTCGATGCCCCAGTGCGAATAGAAGCGCCGGTCCTCGATCGCCATGAACGCCTCGCGCACATGGGCGGGCAGCTTGGCGGCGTCGACCGGAGCGCCAATGATCGCCCCGCGCCGCGCGATCGGGGTGCCGTCATCGGCGGTCAGCGTGATCGAGGGCGGCGTCGGCGGCTGAAGCGAACGCGACAGTGGCGCGGTGACGGCCAGCCAGGCAATCGCGATGACCAGCAGGATGATGCCCGCGCCGACCCCGCGCGCGATCCACCGGCCCCAGCGGATGTTCCGACGCGGACGCTCGGGTCCGGCATCGTCCTCATCGGGGCCGAAGGTCCAGCTCTGCGTCTCCGCGTCATAGAGCGGATAATGCGGACCGACCGGCTCATAGGGGCGGTCCAGGGGTGTACGGTCGGGATTAAATGGGTCGGGGCGCATCTGGGGTTCCGGCGATCGGCCTCGCGTGTATTACTTTACCAGAACACCGCGCGCAAGCTCATGCACGCGTTTACCCTGTTTGCGGCACCTCCGGCAAGCGGTCGACCGGCGGCGTGTCGGTGATGAGGCCCGCACGGTGCGCGACGATGGTCGGGACCAGCGCCTGCCCCGCCACGTTGATCGCGGTACGGCCCATGTCGAGGATCGGATCGATCGCCAGCAACAGCCCCGCGCCCTCCAGCGGCAGGCCCAGGGTCGACAGGGTCAGCGTCAGCATGACGACCGCACCGGTCAGCCCGGCGGTCGCCGCCGAGCCCAGCACCGACACCAGCACGATCAGCACATAATCGCCGACATGCAGCGGCAGACCGTAATATTGCGCGACGAACAAAGCCGAGATCGCCGGATAGATGGCGGCGCACCCGTCCATCTTGGTCGTCGCGGCAAAGGGTACCGCAAAGGCCGAGTAAGCGCGCGGCACGCCCAGCCGCCGCTCGACCGCATCCTCGGTCACGGGCAGGGTGGCAATCGACGAGCGCGACACGAAGCCCAGCTGAATGGCGGGCCAGGCGGCGGCATAGAAACGCTTCGGGGAAAGCCCGTTGGCGAGCAGCAGCAACGGATAGACCACGAACAGGACGAGGCCCAGGCCGATATAGACGGCCAAGGCAAAGCTGCCGAGCGCGGACAGTGACTGCCAGCCATAACGCACGATCGCATTGCCGAGCAGCGCGCCCGAGCCAATCGGGGTCAGCCGGATCACCCAGGACAGGATGCGCCGGAAGATGGCGAGCGCGGAGGCGTTGAACGACAGGAAGCTCTCGCCCTTGTCGCCGACCCGCACCGCCGCCACACCGATCGCGACCGCCATGACGATGATCTGGAGGATGTTGAACGACAGCCCGGTCTTCAACGCGCCGCCGTCACCCGCGCTCGTCGAGGCGGACAGGCCCAGGATATTGGACGGGATCAGCCCGCGCAGGAAGTCCAGCCACGACCCTGCCGTATCGGGCCGCACCGCACTCCCCGCCGCGACGCCCGCATGGAGCCCCGGTTGCAGCACGGTGCCCAGCGTCAGGCCGATGGTGACGGCGATCAGCGCGGTGACAGCGAACCAGATGAAGGTGGCGGCGACCAGCCGCGCGGCATTGTTCAAGTCGCGCAGTGCCGCGATCGAGGCGACGATGGCGGTGAACACCAGCGGCACCACCAGCACCTTGAGCAACTGCACGAAGCTTTCGCCGACGATACGCAGCGCCTCGGCCAGCCCGGCCAATCCCTGCGACCGGGCGAGCAGACCGAGCAGCAGGCCCATGGCCATGCCGACGAACACCTGGGCGCCGAAGGAAAAACGGAATCTCATCGCATCATAGCTAGCGAGCCTGCGAAACGATCCCAACCAACTTTTATGATGGGGCGGCAAAGCTCCGGATTTCGCGGGTCACCGAACCGTTCGGGCGATAGCCGTCCTGACCATGTCGATCCGATCCGGACGGAAAATCCGGCCATTCCGGGCGAGGATTAGCCGGTCGTGGCATGAATTGATCCCGCGACATCACGCCACGAGCAAATTGATCGGCCCGCACTGAAAATATTTCGGCAAAATATCGTGCAAGTTCATGAGTGGCGTTCACGCTGCATCATCTACCCCATCCGGTTCCCATTAACTCGGAACCGGATGGAAAATAGAAATTCGAACCTGGCTCTTATTCGTTTCGGTCGCAATCCAACTTGATCGGGAAAGGCGTGCGGGCTTGAACGTCCCGGAGTGACAGGGGGGGGCGTATGACGGGGCTGGTGGACTCTGCGACGGCGATCATGCGCATGGCCGAGCGGCGGCTCGACGTGGTGGCGCACAATGTCGCCAATATCGCAACGCCGGGTTACAAGCGCCGCATCGGCTTTGCGCAGGCCATGGCGGCCGGATCGGCAATGCCCGCCTCTCCCGCCGAGGCCATGGTCGAGCTGATGGTCCGCCACGACCGATCGCAGGCCCAGCTGTCGCAGACGAGCAACCCCTTCGATCTGGCGATCAGCGGCGAAGGCTATTTCCGGGTTCGTGCCGGGGACGGCATCCTCTACACGCGCCAGGGACAATTCCACCGCGACGCCGACGGGCTCGTCGTCAGTCCGCAGGGCTATGTGCTGCAGCAGGCGGGCGGCGGCGACCTCGTGCTGGACGGCACGACGATGCGCATCCGACAGGACGGAACGGTGCTGGACGGCGAACGGCCGATCGCGCGCATCGCCATCGAGACGGGCGCGGATGCGGCGGCGATGACGGCGGTCGGCGAGAGCTTCTATGCCGCGCCGGACGGAACCATGGCCCAGGCCGAGGGCGCGGTGGTGCGCCAGGGGATGTTGGAAGGCTCCAACGTCACGCTGGGCGACGAGATGACGCAGAGCATGGTCGCGGTGCGCCAGGCGGAGAGCGGGGCGCGGCTGATCCAGCTTTATGACGAACTGATCGGACGGGCGGTGAGCGCATTCGGGAGCAGCGGCAAATGAGCGACGCCTATTATGTCGGCGCGGTCGGTCTGGGTACGCAGCAGCGCGCGCTCGACGCGATCGCCAACAACATCGCCAATATCAACACCAGCGGGTTCAAGCGGTCGGAGGTGCGCTTCGCCGATGTCGTCGCCAGCGGCCCCGATCCGGTCGTCCTGCCCGCCGACCTGCAATCCGCAGCCCCGACGCTGGCGGGGGTCGCGCTGGACCTGCAACTCATGCTCAGCGACCAGGGCGAACTGCAGAAGACCGGGGCGTCGATGGACGTCGCCATCGAAGGCGCCGGGTTCATCGAACTGATGGGCGCCGATGGTCGCACGCTGCTGTGGCGTGGCGGTCGCCTGAAGGTCGGCGAGGATGGGGTGCTGACCGGTGCGGGCGGCTTTGCGCTGAAGGCCGGGATCACCATTCCCGACGACGCGACCGACATCCGCATCGGCGCCGACGGCACGGTACAGGTGCAGGGCGGCGCGGATGCCGCCCCGGTCGAGGTCGGGCAGATCCGGCTCGTCCGCCTGAACGACATGGCGGACATCGAACGCCTCGATGGCGGGCTGTACCGCCTGGCCGAGGATGCGCGGCTGGATGAGGCACCGGCTGGCGAGGATGGCGCGGGGCGGCTGGTCCAGGGTTCGATCGAGCGCTCCAACGTCCAGCTGACCGACGAGATGGTGCGGATGATGCTGGTGCAGCGCGCCTATGCCGCGAATGCGCAGATCGTCCAAGCGGCCGACCAGATGATGGGGATCGCGAACACGCTGCGTCGCTGACGCGGGCGCGAAAGGGGGACGGGAGAAAGGCATGATGCTGGTGGCTTTGGCGGCCGGGCTGACGCTCGTGCCGATGGTGACGGTCGACGCCCGCGACGTGCGGGCCGGGGACCTCCTGCGCGATGGACGGGGACGGCCGCTGGCGGGCGCATCGGCGAAGCGTGTCGTGCTGCGTCTGCCGGAGGGGCAGCGGCAAATGACGTTGCGCTGGGCGACGGTTGCCGCGCTCGTCCGGCGCAGCGGGTTGACGGTGACGGGCAACGGCCCGGTGACGATCACCCGCCGCATGGCCGCGCCCGTCGCCGCAACCTGCTGGATCGCCCGCCATGCGCTGGTCGCCGGGCAGACGGTGACCACACGCGATGTGGAGTCCGGTCCCTGTGGCGGCACGGTCGCCGCGATCGGCGGCGCGAACGGCCAGCCGGTTGTGCGGGTCGCCGTTCCGGCCGGTCGATCGCTGGGCCGGTTCGCACCCGCCGCAGCGGGACAGGTCGCGCCGGGCACGCCTCTGACCTTGCGGTCGGCCGCAGGCGTGGTGACGATCGAGCGCCCGGTGACGACCCTGCAAGTGGGACGCTCCGGCCGCCGGGTGTTCGTCCGCGATGCGACAGGACAGGTCTTCGCCGCGCCGCTCGCCCTTCGAGAGGATGCGCGGTGATCCTGGCCATCGCGCTGCTCGCGGCCCCCGTCCCCGACAATCTGTTTCGCGGCAGCGCCTGGAGCGCGCTCGCCAACGACCAGCGCGCGCAGGCCTTGGGCGATGCCATCACCATCGTCGTCTTCCAGTCGACCGACGCGCGCAATTCGGCGCAGAACAACAGCCGCAAGGCTACCGATGCCGCCGCCACACTCGACGCCGGAGCGATCGATGAACGCGCCCGCGCGACGCTGGGCGGCGGCTTTGCCGGACGCGGCGAGGCGCGGCGCAGCGAACGGCTGGTGACTCGACTGAGCGCGGTCGTCACCCAGGTCCTGCCCAATGGCGATCTGGTCGTGACCGGGCGGCAGCGTATGGCGATCAACGGCGAGCATACCGAAATCGGCGTGCGCGGGCGTATCCGGGTCGCCGATATCGGCCCCGACAACAGCGTACTGTCGTCGCGCATCGCCGATGCCGAGATCGATTATGGCGGTCGCGGCTTCGTGACGCGCGGGTCGCGGCCGGGCATCATCAACCGGGTCTTCAGCTTCCTGGGGCTGGGCTGATGCGCGCCCTGTTCCTGCTCCTCACGCTGATCGTGGCGCCCCCCGCGCCTGCGCAGACGGTGCCGATCAAGGCGCTCGGCCGGTTCGAGGGGTGGCGCGAAAATGCGCTGGTCGGTTACGGCCTGGTCGTCGGCCTGTCGGGATCGGGCGATACGCGGCGCAGCGCCGTCACGCGCCAGGCGTTGCGCAACGTCCTGAATCGCCTGGGCACCAATGTCGCGGAAGCGGAGATCAGCAGCCGCAACGTCGCGGTGGTGATGGTCACCGGCACGCTGCCCGCCTCCGCCAATGTCGGCGACCGGATCGATGCAAGCATCGCCTCGATCGGGGACGCGCGCAGCCTGGCGGGCGGCACGCTGGTCATGACGCCGCTGCTCGGCCCGGACGGCAAGCCCTATGCGCTGGCACAGGGGCCGCTGCTGGTCGGGGGACACCGCTTCGACAGCCAGCTCAACCGCGAACAGCGCAACTATCCGACCTCGGCGATCCTGGAGGGCGGCGCGACGATCGAGGCGCCGGTCGACAGCCATATCCTGAAGCCGGACGGAGAGCTGTCCTTCCTGTTGTCCGACCCCAGCTTCGCCACCGCCGAGCGGATCGCGGCGGGGATCGTCCGCCGCTTCGGCGCGGGCACCGCCTGGGCGCGCAATGCCGATGAGGTGCGCGTGCGGTTCGCCGGGCCGCCGACCGGCCTGACCGGCTTTCTCGCCGCCCTGGAAGGGGTGACGGTCGAACCAGCGACCCAGCGCCGCGTCGTCATCAACGAGCGGACCGGCACCGTCGTCGCGGGCGGCGACGTGACCATCTCGCCCGTCGTCATCGCGCAGGGCGACATCAAGGTATCGGTGGTCGCCGAGAATATCGCCTCGCAACCCGATTTCTATGCCGGTTTCGCCAGCGACGTCGTCCAGCCCGGCGCGGGCGTCCGCAGCCTGGTCGTGACCAACACCAGACTGGATGTCGCGCAAGGCGTCGGCGACCGCGCCTTCCGCTTTCCCAGCACGACCATCGCCGATCTCGTCCAGGGGCTGTCGCGTGCGCGCGTCGATACCCAGCGGATGATCGGCATCCTGCAAGCCATCAAGGCCGCCGGCGCGCTGCACGCCGAACTGGTCGTCAAGTGAGGAGAGAGACGTGGACGCGCTGACCCCGCTGATTATCGCCAAGGCGTTGGACGGGCTGACCGCGCGGGCGGAGGCGAGCGCGGCCAATATCGCCAATGCCAGCACGCGCGGCTATCGCCCCGTGCGCGTCGATTTCGAGGACCGCTTGCGCGCCGCCGCCGGGCAGGGCGCGGCGGCGGTCGCGGCGGTCCGGCCCGACCGGGTGACGGCGGTGCTGCCCGCGTTCGGCAACGAGGCGCGGCTCGACCTGGAACTGGCGACCGCCTCGGCCACGTCGATGCGCTATGCCGCGCTGGTCGATGTGCTGGGCCGCGAGATGGGCCTGATGCGCGCCGCGCTGGCCGGGGGCCGCTGAGATGCAGGCCGCGCAGATCAGCCGCACCGGGCTGGACGTCGAATGGCAACGGCTTCAGGTCATTGCCCAAAATATCGCCAATATGAACACCAGCCGGTCGGCGGGCGGACCGCCCTATCGCGCGATGCGGCTCTTGTCGGGACCGGCCCGCGCGAACGGCGATTTCCGCAATCTGGTGCAGCAGCGTGACGCGCGCGTCTCCGGCGTGTCGGTGCTGGGGCTGGAGCCGGTCGCGAACGGGGTCCGCCGGGTGCACGAGCCGGGCCATCCGGATGCCGATGCGCAAGGGTTCGTGACCTATCCCAACATCGACCAGGCGGGCGAGATGGCGCTGATGATCCGCACCGCCCGCTCATACGAGGCGAACCTGACCGCGATGGGCATCGCACAACAAATGTACGCCCGCGCGCTCGACCTGGGGAAGCAGCAGTGACGATCGAGGCCATTCCCCCGCTGGGGAGCGTCGGCGCGTCGCCGCTCGCCCTGCAACTCAGGCCGGTCAGCCCGCCGCCCGCGACCGCGGCACCGATGGGCGGGTTCGGCGCGATGCTGATGCACGGCATCGGTGCGGTCGACGTCAAGCTGCAGAGCGCCGACGCGCTCGTCCGCCAGTTCGCGGTGGATGACGGGGTGCCGGTCCATCACGTCACCATGGCGCTGGAGGAGGCGCGGCTGTCGCTCGAACTCGCGATGCAGGTCCGGGGCCGTCTGGTCGAGGGCTACCGCGAACTGATGAACATGCAGCTGTGAGCGAGGGGCTTCCTTCGCGCCGCCGTCAGTGGATGGTGATCGGCGGCGTCTTTGCGGGCTTCGTCGTGCTGCTGGGCGCGGGTTATTACTGGTTCCTGTCGGGCCATTACACGGTGCTGGCCGATCATGTCCGGCCGGGCGAGGCGGCGGCGATCGTCGCCGAACTCGACAAGCGCGGCACCGCCTATGAGCTGAAGGACGGCGGGACCACGGTGTTGGTGCCCTCTGCCGAGGCGGACGCGACGCGGCTGGCACTGGTCCGATCGGACGCGGCGGCCAGCGGGCAGATCGGGTTCGAGCTGTTCAACAAGTCCGACATGGGCCTCACCAACTTCGCGCAGAAGATCAACTATCAGCGTGCGCTACAGGGCGAACTGGTCCGCACGATCATGCTGATGGACGGGGTCGAGACCGCGCGCGTCCATCTGGCGCTGCCCGAACGCGCGCTGTTCCGCGACGACCGCACCGAGCCCAGCGCGGCGGTGACGGTGCAGATGCGCGGGGCCACGGCCCCCGATGCGGCGATGGTGGCGGGTATCCAGAGGCTGGTTTCGGCATCGGTGTCGGACCTGCCCGCCGCGCGCGTCGTCGTGCTGGATGCCGAGGGGCGCGTGGTCAGCCCGGCGGCCATGGTCGACGCGCCGCAAGGACAGGACCGATCGGTCGAGGGCGGGGCACGCGCGGCGGTGGAGCAATATTATCGCGCCCGTGCCCGCGCGGCGGTCGAGGCGGCGCGGCCGGACCTGCGCTATCAACTGCGCGTGCTGGCGCTGCCGCAGGCGGACGGCGTGGTCGATCCTGCGCGATGGACGCCCGGCGAAACCGGCGCGGGGCGCAATTTCCGGTTGCGGATGACGATCGTCACCCCCGCCCCGATCGACCAAGCGGCGCAGGACGCGCTGGCGGCGGCGATCCGGCCCGCCGCCGCGCTGGACGATGCGGCGGGCGACGAGCTGGTGTTCGAAACCGGCCCGATGATCGCGGACAGCCCCGCCCCGGCGGTGGCAGACCAAGGTCAGCCGCGCCGTATCGTCGCCCCGGTCGCGCCGGTGATCGAACCGGTGAAGAGTGGCTGGGAACCATGGTGGCTCTGGGCGAGCGTGGCGGCGCTGATCGCGATCGTGCTGGCGGCACGCTTCCGCCCCCAGCCCGCGCGCGACCTGTCGACGGAGGAGCAGGAAGCGTTCGCGCAGACGCTGCGCCGTCAGCTTGCCCTGACCGACGGGGATGGCCATGCTGCTCGCTGAGGACCCGCTCGCCCTGCTGATCGAACGGCTGCGTGGCCTGTCGCCCGCCGACCGGCGCGCGATCCTGTCGCGGCTGAGCGCACCCGAGCGGCGCCGGGTCGATGCCGCGCTGCATGCGCCCGCGCGAGGGACGGCACAGAGCTTCGCGACCGATATCATGGCGCGCATCACAGCCGCGCCGACCGATACGACGATGACCGCTTCCGCGCGCCAGGTGCTGCTCCGCGTGGCGGGTGGCGCGGTGCCGGTCGAGGCCCCGCGCCGCAGCCCGTCGCTATTCGCACGGCTCGGCGATGCGTTTCGGCGGGGTTGAGCGCATGGCGGTGATCAAACAGGCCGAGGGCATCCATGGCGTGCGTCAGCTCGCGGGTCCGCCGCCGCTGACCGCCATTCTGATCGATCCGCGTGACGAGGCGATCGCGCTGCTTCAGGCCGAGCGCGACACGCTGGCAGCCCAACTGGCGGAGGCGGGGGACCGCATCGCCCGGGCCGACACGCAGGCGCGCGACCATATCGGTGCCGCGCGCGAGGAGGCGCTGTCCGAAGGGCGCCGCGCCGGTCTGGCCGCCGCCGAAACGCGGGAGGCGGAACGTGTCGCCGCGATCGCGCGGGGCGTGACCCAGGCCTTGGCGCAGTTCGACGCGCGGCTGTCCGCCACCGAGGGGCTGGCTGCGGCCCTGGCCCGCGCCTGTCTGGACCGCGTGTTCGCGCAGCCCGATGCGACGGCGGCGATGGTGACGCAGGCGCTGGCCCGCCACTTCGCCACCTTGCGCGACGACGCCGTGGTGACGGTGCGGGTCAGCGGGGCCGATTTCTCCGATGGCGAGGCGCTTGCGGCGGCGGTTCGTGATGGCGCGCGCGCGACCGTCGCGATCGACCGCCACCTGCCCTCCGGCGCGTGCCGGGTCGAGGCGCGGCTCGGGCAGGTCGCGCTGGACGTGCCCGAGCAATGGAGCGTGCTCGCGCGACTGCTCGACGAGATGGCGGCCGCATGACGGCGCACCCCTTTCTGGCGCGGATCGCCGGGGCCGAACTGGCGGTGCCTTACGGCGAAGTTCGCCGCGTCCTGCCCGGCCGGATGGAGGCGAGCGGCCCCATGGCGGCGGTGGGCGATTTGTGCCGGGTCGGCCCAGCCGGGCAACTGGCCGAGGTCGCGGCGGTGGGCGAGGACGGGCTGGTGCTCGTGCCCGTGGAGGATGGCGCGCCGGTGCCGATCGGCGCACGGGTGCTGCCTGCGCCGCATGGCGGACAGGCCGGGGTTGGCGACGGCTATGGCGGTCGCGCGATCGATGCGCTCGGCCGCCCGCTGGACGGCGGTGCGGCGATCCGGGCGACGAAATATCGGTCGGCGCGGGGCGTTACGCCGGGAATGCTGGAGCGGACCGCGCCCGACACGGTCCTGGAAACCGGCATTCGGGCGATCGACGCGCTGCTGACGCTGGGCAAGGGGCAGCGGATCGGCATCTTCGCGGCCAGCGGCGTGGGTAAGACCAGCCTGGTCGAACAGCTCGTCGCGCAGGTGTCCGCCACCCGCCATGTCCTGTGCCTGGTCGGCGAGCGGGGCCGTGAGGTCGAGGGATTCTGGCGCCTGCTGTCGCACCGGGCCGACGCCGGTCGCTGCACGCTGGTCGCCGCCACCTCCGACGAGAGCGCGGCGATGCGCGCGCGGTGCGTGTCGACCGCTTTGTGCCTGGCCGAATATTGGCGCGATCGCGGCGAGCATGTGCTGCTGGTCATCGACTCGGTGACGCGGCTGGCCATGGCGTTGCGCGAGATCGGATTGGCGGCGGGCGAGCCACCCACGGTGCGCGCCTATACCCCCAATGTCTTCGCGGCCCTCCCCCGCATCGTCGAGCGGTGCGGCGCGGTTCGCGCGGGCGGGGCGATCACGGCGGTGATGACGGTGCTGAGCGAAACCGACGAGGTGGACGATCCCATCGTGGAGACGATGAAGTCGTTACTCGACGGGCATATCCTATTGTCGCGGGGGCTGGCCGATCAGGGCCATTTCCCCGCCATCGACGTGACGCGCAGCATCAGCCGTCAGGCTGCCCGCCTCGTCACGCGCGACCATGCCGCCGCTGCCCGCGCCGTCGCAGGCCAAGTCGCGACCTATGACGAGGCGCGGGTGATGATCCAGAGCGGCATCTATCAGACAGGCACCAGCGCCGCGATCGACGCCGCCATGGCGGGGCGCGAGGCACTCAACGCCTTTCTGCGACAGGGCCAGGACGAACGCAGTGCCATCACCGAGACGGTGCGGCGACTGTCCCTGCTCGGTCGGGGAGGGCGGCATGGCTGACCCCGCGGTAGCGATGCTGGCCGATTGCCTGAGCGCGGCGCGCGCACGCGTGGATCGCGCGGAGATGGACCACGCCGCCGCGATCCGTGCGGCGACTGCGGCAAAGGCGGCGCGCGATGCGGCGCAGGCGGCGCTGTTCGTGGCCGAGGCGGCATGGCATCGCCAGATGGCGGACGGGTTCGATCCCATGCTGGGAGGTCTTCTGGCGCAGGACGTGCGGGCGCGGGCGGCGGTTCTCGCCGATGCCGACACCACACAGACGCAAGCGGAACGGGAGGCGGCGCGCACCGCCGCGACCTGGCAGGGCGAGGAGGCCCGCCGCCGGGCGGTCGAGGCGCTGGCGACCACCGCGCGCCGTCGCGCCCGACACCGCGCCGACGAGCGGCTGCTTGCCACGCTTGCGGATCGCGAGACGTTTCGCCGGAGCGTACGGTGATCCCGCCGCTGACCGATGCCGCTTTGGGCGGCGCCCCGATCCCGCCGCCCGTCGTCGCGGGCGAGGCATCGCCGCGCTTCGCCGATTTTCTGGGCGCGGCACGAGCGGCGGCCACGGCTTCGGACAATCCGCCGGATACGCCGGACACGCAGGCGCGCCTGTTCAATCAGGACGGCTTTTTCGGACAGGCGCAGCCATGGGCGATGGCAAACCCCGTACAGCCGGTCGCCGCGCTTCAGCCCTCGCCGATCGCCGTCGAGGATGGCGAAACCACGATTGCGGTGGAAGCGACGCCATCGGTGCCGGATCATGGCCCCGAACGGACGGCCGGACGGAATGGGTTGGTCCCGCTTCCCGATCCCGTCGTGGCGGGATCATCCCATGTCGTCAGGTCCGACACGCGATCCCCCGCGCGGGCCGTGCAGCTTCCGCCGACTCCGCCCCGCCCGGTCGAGCAGGCACCTCCCGGCCGCGCGCCGAGTGCTCCGGCACCGGTCCAGCGCCCGGCTCCACCGCCCAATGCCATGGTCGCCGTCGCGCTGCACGGTACGGCACGCGGGATGGAGGTCGCCGCGCAGGTCGCCGGTCTCGACGATCGCGACCGCGCGGCGCTGGCCGACGAGGTCGCGGCCCTTCTCTGTGCGCATGGCTACGCACCCGCGCGCATCGCCGTCATCGCGGCCACGCACGCCGCCCATCGGGATCCTCGCTGATGCAGACCACTTCCATCACCCCGACAGGCCAGGGCGCGGCGGCGGCGTCCGCCGACACCGGCACGAGCCAGGCGGCGTCCAGCGCCTTCGGGCTGGGTTTCGACGCGCTGCTCAAGATCATCCTGACCCAGCTGACCTATCAGGACCCGCTGAAGCCGATGGACAATTTCCAGTTCGTCTCGCAGCTCGCGCAGTTCAGCCAGGTGCAGCAGGGTCAGGCGACCAACGACCGGCTGCAGGCGCTGGTCAGCGCGCAGGCGGCGAATCAGGCGACCGGGCTGCTCGGGCGGCGGGTCGACATCCCGGCGGGGTCGGCGACGCTGTCGGGCACCGTCACGGCGATCGCGCTGTCGGGGGGCACGCCAACGCTGACCATCGAGACCGACGACAAGCGAACGGTGAGTGGCATCGCGATCGGCAGCATCGCGCAGGTCAGGGAGAAGAAATGATGTTCGGTGCGATCTATGTCGGCCTGTCCGGCCTCAACGCCTATTCCAAGGGCCTGCAACAGGTCAGCAACAACGTTGCGAACCTCAACACCACGGGGTTCAAGGGCGCGACGGTCAGCTTCCGCAATCTGTACGGCCAGTCGGATCGCGGGGGCATGGCGATGACCGGCCAGGGGGGCAGCGGCGGCCATGGCGTCGCGGTCGATGACGGCACGCTCAACTTCAAGCAGGGCGAACTGCGCACCACCGACCGCGACCTGGACCTGTCGGTCGACGGCAACGGTTTCCTCGTGCTGCTCGACGGCGACCGGACCCTGTACGCCCGCACCGGCAGTTTCGAGGTCGATACCAACGGCTATATCGTGATGACGGGGACCAGCTATCGGCTGGCGACGCTGGACGGGGACGGCCGTGCCGTCAGCCTGTCGATCGACAGCCGCCGCACCAGCGCGCCCCGGCCGACCGCCACCGTGACCTTCGCCGACAATCTGTCGTCCAGCGCGTCCGCCTTCACGGTCGGCGATATCAAGGTGTTCGATGCCAGCGGCACCGCGCATGGCTGGACCGCCAAATTCACCAAGGATGCCTCGGCCGGAACCAACGCCTGGTCGATCGCGGTGACCGACGACAAGGGTAGCGCGATCGGCACCCAGACGCTGAAATTCGCGGGCGGTTCGGTCGATCCGACCACGACCAGGCTGGATTTCACCGACAAGGCATCCGGCCTGACCGTCGCATTCGACTTTTCGAGCGGCGTCACCTCCTTTTCGGGCGGTGACGTGTCGACGCTGCGCGCGGCCAAGGTCGACGGCTATGGAGCGGGCACGGTGACGGGGCTGGCGGCGGATACCGGCGGGCGCCTCCAGCTTTCCTATTCCAACGGGCAGAAGGTCGATCTGGGCGCGATCGCCTTGGCCGATTTCCGCGACCCCGCCGCGCTGGAACAGCGCGACGGGGTGTTCGCAGCGGCGCGAGATGCGCAGCACATGCTGCTCGCCAGCGAGGACCCGCGGGTCGGACAGGTCCGCTCGAAGCGGCTGGAGGCGTCCAATGTCGACCTGTCGCAGCAATTCGGCGACCTGATCCTGATCCAGCGCGGATTCCAGGCGGCATCGCAGATCGTCAGCGTCTCCAACGACATGATCCAGCAGCTGTTCGGCATCCGGGGGCAGGGATGACGCCCGGCGCGCGCACCTGGTTGCCGGTCGATACCGTGCCGCCCGCGTCGCTCCGTGCGCTGCTGGCGGAGGTGGTCGAGCCATGGTCAGCACGCTGGTTCGCGGGCGAGGGGCTGCGTCTGTCGTCGCTGCGGCGCGAGGGCGGCGGGCCGTGGTCGTGGCGGTCGCTGGATGCCGGGCTAATGCTCGGCACCACGGCCGATACCATGGCGCGGATCGGCGCGCGGATGCTGGGGGTGGATGCCGAGGACCGCGCCGCGCCCGACCGCGCCTTGCTGGAGGAGGTGGCGGAGGACTGCCTCGTCGATCTGCGGGCGCGGTTGGCGCAGGTCGTCGCCATGGCCCCCGACGCCGAGTGGCGACCGGTCGTGCGCACCACCAGCTGGGTCGCGACGATCGGCACAGCGCCGCTGTCACTCGGGATCGCGCTGACCGACACGCTGTTCGCGCAACTCGTACTGCGCGTGCTCCCGCCCGCCCCTGCCGGTCCGCTCGGCTCGGGCATGACCGCGCTGGCCGCGACGCCGGTGACGGTGAGCGCGGCGGTCGGCCGGGCCGAACTCAGCGTCGCCGATCTTCGGGCGCTGGAGATCGGCGACGTGATCGTGCTCGACCGCCCGCTCGCCGAGCCGGTGCCCCTCGCGGTCGATGGCCACGCCCTGCCACGCGGCACCGCCCGCATCGTCGCCGCCGAGCCGCCCTTTCTCGACATCGTCCAGGCCGCAACCCCAGCATGAGCATATCCGTGACAGACACCATCACCCCCATCACGCCCCGCGTCAGTGCCAAGCTGATCGACACGGTCGAAGTCGCGCTCGACGCCTTTCTGGGGAGCAGCCGGATGAACGTCGGCGCGCTGACCGCGCTGACACCGGGATCGGTCGTCACGCTCGATGCCGCGCTCAACCGGCAGGTGGAGCTGCGCCTGAACGGCGTCGCGGTCGCGCGGGGCGAGCTGGTCGCGGTGGGCGAGAGTTTCGGGGTCCGTCTCGCCGAGATCGTCGAATGGCCGCAATGAGCCTGGTGACGATGCTCGCCGCCGCGCCCGCCCGGCTGGGTGGTGGCGGGGCGCTCGACGTGTCGCTGGGGCGGATCGTGTCGGCGCTGCTCGTCTGCCTGTTGCTGGCCGGTGGCGTGGCATGGCTGTTGAAGCGGGGCGGCGGCCGGATCGACTGGGCGGCGCTGAAGCCGCTGAACGCGGTGCCCGCGCGCCGGATCGCGCTGATCGAGACGCGGCGGATCAGCGCCCATGCCGATATCTGCCTGTTCCGCTGCGACGACGAGGCTTTCCTGATCCTGTCGTCGGCGACCACCCAGCGCGTGCTGCGCCGCGGCCCCGCACGCGCGGATCAGTCATGAACGCGCTAGCCGTCGCCGCACCGCTGGCGGGCGGGATCATCGGCAACGACGTCGTTCGCACCGCGCTGATCCTGACCCTGCTGGCGGTCATCCCCGCCATCGTCATCAGCATGACCAGCTTCGTGCGCACGGTCATCGTGCTGTCGATGGTCCGCCATGCCTTCGGGATGCCGGAGACGCCGCCCAACCCGGTGCTGATCGCGCTGGCGTTGTTCCTGACCGCCTTCACCATGTCGCCGACGCTGACCCGTATCAACGCCGACGCGCTGCAACCGATGATGGCCGGGCGGATCGGCGTGGAGCAGGCGCTGGCGGCGGGCGTCGCCCCGTTGCGGCGCTTCATGCTGGCGCAGACCCGCGACGCCGATCTCGAATCGATCTACGCCATCGCCAAGACGCCGCTGCCGCGCCGGGCGGAGGATGTCGAAACGCTCAAGCTCGCCCCCGCCTTCATCCTCAACGAGCTGCGCGTGTCGTTCACGATCGGCTTCGTGATCCTGCTGCCCTTCCTGCTCATCGATCTGGTCGTCGCCTCGATCCTGTTGGCGCTGGGCATGATGATGGTGCCCCCGGCGACGATTTCCCTGCCGATCAAGATCCTGATGTTCGTCCTGATCGATGGCTGGGGTCTGGTCCTCCAGGGGGTGCTCGGCAGCTTTCGATGAAAGGGCGGGCGATGAAGGCGCGCGCGGGTCTGGACATCGTCGTGGTGCCGCCGCGCGTGGAGGCGTCGCTGTGGCGGCGGCTTCGCTTCGAGAAGGAGGCGGGGTGCCGCCAGCTGATCTTCACCCGCTATCGCGCGCTCGCCCGCGCCATCGCCCGGCGACAGCATGGCCGCCGCCCACCGCATGGGGCCGAACTGGGCGACATGGAGCATTTCGCTTACCAAGGCCTGCTCCAAGCGATCGACCGCTATGATCCGCTGCGCGGCATCCCGTTCGGCGCCTTTGCCCGGCGGCGGATCGTCGGCAGCGTGGCGGACGGCGTGGCGCGGATGAGCGAGATCGACGCCGCCTGGTGTCAGCGCCGCCGACAGGAGGTCGACCGCGCCCGCTCGCTGACCGACGCCGAACCCGAGGATGCCGATCCGGTGGCGGCGCTCGCGGCGCTGGCGGCGGGGCTTGCGCTCGGGATCATGATCGAGGGCAGCGCGATCCCGGTCGGCGAGGACGCCCCCGACCCGCGCCCCGATGCCTATCAGAGTCTCGCATGGCGCGAACTCCAGGTGCTGATCGCGCGCGGCATCGCCGAACTGCCCGAGCGCGAGGGCTGGATCATCCGCCAGCATTACGAGGCGGGGGTCAGCTTTACCCAGATCGCCGACCTGCTCGGCCTGACCAAGGGCCGGGTGTCCCAGATTCACGCCGCCGCGATCGGCCGGTTGCGACAGCGCTTAAATGGCTACAGGAGATGATGTCATGCTGATGTGCGGTGACGAAGACATGGCGCGGCTGATCGCGGTGGCGGAGACCGGCACGGGCGAAGAGATCGGCTTGGCCGAGCGGCTGATCGACGCCTATCCCGACGATGCGCGGCTGCATTTCCTGCGCGGATCGTTCCTGGCGGGCAGCGCGCGGCCGATCGAGGCGCATGCGTCGCTGTCGCGGGCGGTGGCGCTGGCCCCGGACTTTCACCTTGCCCGCTTCCAGCTCGGATTTTTCGAGCTGACGTCCGCCGAACCCGCGCGGGCTCTGGCGACGTGGGAGCCGCTATCGACGCTGCCCGAGGATCATTATCTGGCGCATTTCGTCGCCGGGCTGACGCATCTGATCCATGACCGTTTCCCGGAGGCGATCCGCGCCCTGGACGCCGGGATCGCCGCCAACATGGAGAACCCGCCGCTCAATCGCGACATGGGCCTCATCATCGAACAATGCGGCGGACTCGTCGCCAAGCCAGCGGCGGAGGCGCAGCCGGTCGAAGAGGCGTCGGCGACGTCGTTCCTGCTGGGTCAGCTGGGTGGGAGGGGGCCGACGCCGTGACCCGGATTATCGGCGCCGAGCATGTCCTGCTGTTGCTGCGCGAGAAGCTGGCCAGGGCGGGGCAGCGGCGCGCCGGTCCGTCGGCCGCCGCGCGGACCGATCCGCGCCCCCTCGACCGGCTGCGGGCGATGGCGGGTTTCGACGCGCTGGGCGAGGAGGAACGGCGGCGCGCGGTGGTCCACGCGCTGCTCGCCGAGGAGCTGGGCGATGCGGTCGCCAATGACGCGGCGTTCGGCGCAGTGCTCGACGACGTGTTGCGCATCATCGCCGAGATGCCGGGCGGCGGCGCGATGATCGACCGCGCCGCCATGGCCCTGCGCGACGGTTGAGCCGGATCGACATTCGTCCCCCTCCGCGCCTCTGCGGGAACCAAAACTATGAGACGGAAGGGCTTGCCCTGCCCGCCCCTCCCCCGTTAAACGCCCGTCATTCGCAAGGACCCGGTGAAATTCCGGGTGGCTATTCCGGCCGCCGATCCGCCGGACAACAGAATGCATGGCCCTATCCCCGCTCCTGCCATCAGGACGCGCGCCGCCATGCGCGACATTCTGGTATTTCATGACTGTTCAAACCTATCGAACCCAATGGTTCTCCGGCCTGGGAGACGCACGCCGTGACGTGCTCGCCGGGCTGGTCGTCGCCCTCGCGCTGATCCCCGAGGCGATCGGCTTTTCGATCATCTCGGGCGTCGATCCGCGCGTCGGGCTGTACGCCTCGGTCGCGATCGCGATCGTCATTTCCTTTCTGGGCGGGCGGCCCGCGATGATCTCCGCCGCGACCGCCGCCGTGGCGGTCGTCGTGACCCCGCTGGTCCGCGAACACGGCGTCGACTATCTCTTTGCCGCGACCATCCTGATGGGGCTGATCCAGATCGCCGCCGGGGTATTGCGCCTCGACCTGGTGATGCAGTTCGTCTCGCGCTCGGTCATTACCGGCTTCGTCAACGCGCTCGCCATCCTGATCTTCATGGCGCAGCTGCCGCAACTGACCGGCGTGACGTGGCACAGCTATGCGATGGTCGCCGCCGGGCTTGCCATCATCTACCTCCTACCGCGCGTGACCAGGGCGGTGCCTTCGCCGCTTGTCGCGATCCTGGTGCTGGCGGGGATCAGCATCGCCATGGGCCTGCCGGTGCGCACGGTCGGCGATATGGGCCGCCTGCCCGAGGGACTGCCCAGCCTGACGCTGCCCAATGTGCCGCTGACCTGGGAGACGCTGCGTATCATCCTGCCCTATTCGCTGACCATGGCCGCCGTCGGCCTGCTCGAATCGCTGCTGACCGCGCAGATCGTCGACGACATGACCGACACCGACAGCGACAAGCGCCGCGAGTGCATGGGACAGGGCGGCGCGAACATCGCCGCTGCGCTGGTCGGCGGCATGGGCGGTTGCGCGATGATCGGCCAGTCGGTGATCAACGTCACCTCGGGCGGGCGCAAGCGACTGTCGACGCTGACCGCCGGGGTCGTCCTGCTGATCCTGCTCGCCGGGCTTGGTCCCTTTGTCGGGCGTATCCCGATGCCCGCGCTGGTCGCCGTCATGGTGATGGTGTCGATCGGGACGTTCAGCTGGAACTCGATTCCGAACCTGCGCCGCCACCCGCCGACCTCTTCGGTGGTCATGCTGGTCACGGTCGCGGTGGTCGTCGCGACCCATGACCTGGCCAAGGGTGTGGCGGCGGGCGTGCTGCTGTCGGGTATCTTCTTTGCCGGAAAGGTCCGCCGCCTGTTCGCAGTCGAGCGGATCGAGACGGGCGAGGCGGTGCGCTACCGAGTCACGGGGCAGATCTTCTTCGCCTCGGTCGACCGCTTCACCCGCGCTTTCCAGGCGGAGCCGGGCCGCGATGTCGTGATCGACGTGTCGGCGGCGCATTTCTGGGATATTTCGGGTGTCGGCGCGCTCGACAAGATCGTCGCGCGGTTGCGCCGCGACGGGGCCAGTGTCGCGGTGATCGGCTATAACCAGGCGAGCGCCGACCTGGTCGACCGCTTCGCGCTGCACGACAAGACGGGCGTCGAGCTGGGCCTCGCGCCGCATTGATGTCGGAGATGGGGAAGCGGTGTTGACCTGCTCCCCCGCCTCCCCCAAACGGCTGGGCCATGCGCTTCTTCTCGGACAATGCCGCCCGTATCCATCCCAAGGTGATGGAGGCCATCGCCGCCGCTGACCAGATGGACGCCGCCTATGACGGCGACCGCTGGTCCAAGGCGCTGGACGGGCGGTTGTCGGAGCTGTTCGGCACCGATGTGGAGGTGTTGTGGGTGCCCACCGGCACCGCCGCCAACTGTCTGGCGTTGGCCGCGCTCTGCCCGCCCTATGGCGGCGTGGTCTGTCACCGCGATTCGCATATCCAGAATGACGAAGGCGGCGCGCCCGAATTCTACACGCATGGCGCCAAGCTGATGCTCGCCGATGGCGAGGGGGCCAAGCTGACCCCCGGCACGATCCGGTCGGTGATCGACGCCATCGCCAATGACGTGCACCGGGTCCAGCCGCACGCCGTCTCGATCACCAACGCCACCGAATATGGCCGGGTGTACAACCCCGACGAGGTCGCCGCGATCGGCGCGCTGGCGAAGGAACGGGGGCTGGGCTTCCACATGGACGGCGCGCGCTTCGCCAATGCGGTGGCCCGCCTCGGCTGCACGCCCGCCGCGCTGACCTGGCAGTCGGGCGTGGACGCACTGTCCTTCGGCTTCGTCAAGAACGGCGCGATGAGTGCGGAGGCTTTGGTCTTCTTCAAGCCGGGTCTCGCCGACGCCACCCGCCGCCGCCGCAAGCGCGCCGGGCTGCTGATGTCCAAGGGCCGCTATCTCGCCGCGCAGGTGCTCTCGATGGTCGAGAACGACCTGTGGATCGCCAACGGCGCGCTCGCCAATGCCTGTGCCGAGCGGCTGGCGGGCGCGGCCGGAAACCGGCTGGTCTACCCGGTCGAGGCGAACGAGGTCTTCCTGCGCGCCACGCCGGAAGAAGCCGCCCGTTTGCGCGCACAGGGTTTCGACTTTTACGACTGGGCGGACGGGGAAATCCGCCTCGTCACCGCCTGGGACACGGACGGCCAGCATGTCGCGCGTCTTGCCGACGCGATCGCCGCCCTGGATACGAGCACGACATGAGCGAGTTCGACACCGCCCCCCGCTCGACCCGCGCCGCCGTCCTCATCCCCTTTGCGATCGTCACGCTGATCTGGGGATCGACCTGGCTGGTGATCCGTGACCAGATTTCGGTCGTGCCCGCCACCTGGTCGGTCAGCTATCGCTTCCTGGTCGGTGGGCTCGCCATGGGGGCGTTCGCGCTGGCCCGACGGGAGAGTTTCCGCCTCGGCACCACCGGCCTCCTGTTCGCCGCCGGGATCGGGCTGTTCCAGTTCGTCCTGAACTTTAACTTCGTCTATCATGCCGAAGGCTACATCACCTCCGGGCTGGTCGCGGTGATCTTCGCGATGCTGCTGATCCCCAATGCGGGGTTCGCGCGCCTCTTCCTGGGGCAGCGCATGGGGCGACAACTGCTGATCGGTTCCGCCATCGCGATGGCAGGCGCGGCCTTGCTGTTCGTGCATGAGGCACGGGTTGATCCGGCCGGGCCGGCGCGCGCGCTGACCGGCATCGCGCTGACCATCGTCGCCATCCTGTCCGCCTCCACGGCGAACGTCATGCAGGCGACCAAGACCGCCAAGCGTTTTCCGATGCACGCGACCTTGAGCGTCGCGATGCTGATCGGATCGGCGCTGGATGCGATCATCGCCTATAGCCTGAACGGCCCGCCGGTATTCGAGATGCGCACCGGTTATGTGCTGGGCATCCTTTATCTCGGGCTGTTCGCCTCGGCGCTGGCCTTTCCGCTCTATTACCGGGTGCTGCGTGCGATCGGCCCAGCCAAGGCGGCCTATTCCAGCGTGATCGTGCCGGTCATCGCGATGAGCCTGTCGACGGTGTTCGAGGGTTATCGCTGGTCGCTGCTGGCGGGCGCGGGCGCGGCGGTGACGGCGGTCGGGCTGGTGATCGCGCTCAAGGCGCGCAGGCCCAACCGGTAATCGGGATAAAGCGGGCGCCAGTTCAGCACCCGCTTGGCCTTGCCGTTCGCCACCCGCCGGTTCTCGGCATAGAAACCGCGCGCCGCCGCCGACAGGCTCTCCAGCGGCACGAGCGGCGGCGGCGCCACCCCCGCCAGTTCGGCGGCATAGGCGACGACCGCATCCTGGTCGCACGGGAAATCGTCGGACAGGTTATAGGCCCCCGCAGGCCCGTCGAACCCTGCGATCACGCCCGATACGATGTCGGCGATATGCACCCGGCTGAACACCTGTCCGGGTAGCCCGACGCGGTGCGCGCGACCGCCACGAACCCGGTCGATCGGCGAACGGCCGGGGCCATAGATGCCGGGCAACCGGAACACCCGTGCGCTCAGAGCCTGCCAGTCCGCATCCGCCGCCGCCCGCGCCGCGCGCCTTCCGGAGCCGATGAGGGCGGTCTCGTCCACCCAGGCGCCGCCGGTATCGCCGTACACGCCGGTCGAGGACAGATAGCCGAGCCACACGTCCGACTTTGCCAGCTGATCGCCATAGGTAGCGAGCACCGGGTCCACCTCGCCATCGGGGGGCACGGAGGACAGGATATGCGTGGCGGCGGCGATTTCCGCCTCCACCCGCACTTGGTCGTCGAAGCGGATCGTGCCACCGCGTCCGTCACGGGTCGTCCCCGCCACGGACCAGCCGCGCCCTTCCAAGAGCGCGGCCAAGTGACCAGCGGCATAGCCCATGCCGAAGACGAACAACCGGCTCATGCCTTAAACGCGCCCATCGTCATGATCGCCACCGATCCCAACCTCCGTTTGCACCGAGCCAAGCCGAATTGCGCATACCAGCGGTTCCGCGTGGCCTTCGACTTCGCTCAGGCTGAACGGGGGTTGGGGGATTTGGTGCCAAACCCAGGCCCTATTCACTTCGCCGCCATCGGTCCTTTGTAGAGCGTCCCGAAATAATCGCCCTTGTTCCACACCGGCCGCTCGGGCGCGTCGGCGATTTCGCGGGCGATGGCGTAGTTGACGCTGACGAAGCGCGGCCCCTGGCTCCAGTCGATGCCCTGGTCGATCTCGTCGCCGACACGGTGATAGCGGTGGCTCATGAAATCCTCGACCGCGGCCTTGCCCGGTCCCTTCTGGCCCGGCCACAGGAAGACCGAGGGGATGCCCTTCTGCACGAAGCGGAAATGGTCGGAGCGGACGAAAATGCCTTCCTCCGGCATCGGATCGGGCGAGACGGGCAGGTTCATCGCCCCCACCGCCTTGCGCACGATCGGCCCCAGCGTCGAGCGATCCGCGCCGAACACCACCATATCCTCGAACTTGTAGGTCAGGATCGGCATGTCGAGATTGACGTCGGCGACGATCGACTTGAGCGGCACGGTCGGGTGGTTGGCGAAATAGTCGGAGCCGACCAGCCCCTTCTCCTCCGCCGTCACCGCCAGGAACATGACCGTGCGCTTGGGCGAGGTCGCGGCCTTGAAGCGCTTGGCCTCCTCGATCAGGCTGGCGATGCCGATCGCGTTGTCGAGCGCGCCGTTGTTGATCCGGTCGCCCTCGCCGCCTTCATTGGTGCCGATATGGTCGAGATGCGCGGACAGGACGACGACCTCGTCCTTCAGCTTGGGGTCGCTGCCGGGGATCAGGCCGATGACGTTGCTGCTGTCCATCGGCTTGAAGCTGGTCTTGGACGACACACTCAGCTGCCCCTTGGCAGCGAGCGGCTTGTAGGCGGGCTTCGGCGTGGCGGCGGCCTTGACCACCGCGTCCCAGCCCTTGCCGAACAGCTTGGCTGCGCCCGTCTGCGACAGGGTGCCGAGCACCGGGGTCGTCGGCGTCATCGCGTGCGCGGTGCCGTCCGGGTTCGCCCAGGTCACGCGCGGGGCGTTGTAATAGCGGGCGAGCGAGGCGAAGGGCCGCTGCCGTCCGCCGGCGCGCGGCATGTCGATCTGGATCGCGCCGACCGCCCCACGCGCCGCCGCCAGCGAAGCCTTGTTGCCCGCCGATCCGAAGAACGCCCGCGCCTCGCCGTCCAGCCCCTCGGGCGTGCCGGGAACGAAGGCGACGATCTTGCCGCGCACATCGACGCCCTTGTAATCGGTCAGGCCATATTGCGCGGCGTCGATGCCGTATCCGACGAAGACGACCGGCGCACTGACGCTCGTCTCGCGCTTGTCGGGCACGGGCGAGGGTACGAAGTCCTCGCCGAAGACCAGCTCCTGCGGCTGGCCGCCCGCCGGGGTCCACAGCGCGCTGCCCTTGTCGGCGACGTTATAGGCGATCAGTGGCACCTTTTGCAGATAGCCGCCACTGTCGCCGCCCGGCCGCAGCCCCGCCGCATAGAATTGCGCCGCCACATATTGCGCGGCGATGTCATAGTCGCGGGTTCCCGCCTCGCGCCCCGCCATCGCGTCCGACGCCAGGAACATCACATGCGCCTTCATCGCCGCCTGATCCTCAGGGAGCGGTGCGGTGATGACGGCGTTGCGTTCGGCCGGGCTGCGCTGCGCCTTCGCCTCGGCAGGCGCGGCGCTAGCGGCTTGATAATGCAGGTGATCGTGATCGTGCGCGATCGCGGCGGTGGACAGGAGAAGCAGCGGCAGCAGAGCCGTCGAACGCGACATGCAGGACCTTTCGGGGAAATGGTGTGCCATAGGCGTATCACGCCATCTTCGCCGATCAACCCCGCCTATGACGTGTCATCCCGTTTTTTCCTGATGCGCCCGGTGGTCGCGGGGGGAGTGCACGGCTATATTCGCGTCATGGACATTCAGCGCAGCGCCGCCCAGCCCAGCATCTCCCCCGCCGCCATCCGGCGCGAGGATTACAGCCCCCCCGCCTGGGAGGTGCCGCAGATCGCGCTGGACTTCGCGTTGGACCCCGCCGACACCCGCGTCCGCGCCGCGCTGACCGTCACGCGCAGCGGCCCGCATGACGAACCCCTGCGGCTCGACGGTGCGGGCCAGACGCCGCTGTCGGTCAAGGTCGACGGCGTCGCGGTCAACGACTGGCGGATCGAGGGCGAGCAGCTGGTCGTGCCGCTGACCGGCGACTCCCATATCGTCGAGACCGAGGTGTCGATCGCGCCCGAGAGCAACACCCAGCTCATGGGTCTCTACGCCTCGGGCGGGAATCTCTGCACCCAATGCGAGGCGGAAGGGTTTCGCCGCATCACTTGGTTCCCCGACCGGCCAGATGTGCTGAGCGTCTACCGCGTGCGGATGACGGCGGACCGGCTGCGCTACCCGGTGCTGCTCGCCAATGGCGATCCGATTGCGCAGGGCGATAACGACGACGGCACGCATTGGGCGGAATGGCACGACCCCTTCCCCAAGCCCTCCTATCTGTTCGCGCTGGTCGCGGGCGATCTGGCGGTCAATGCCTCGACCTTCACCACGATGAGCGGGCGCGAGGTGCAACTGGGCATCTGGGTCCGTGCCGCCGACATTGCCAAGACCGACCATGCGCTCCACGCACTGAAGCTGTCGATGGCGTGGGACGAGCGCGTCTATGGCCGCGAGTATGATCTCGACGTGTTCAACATCGTCGCGGTCGACGATTTCAACTTCGGCGCGATGGAGAATAAGGGGCTGAACATCTTCAACAGCCGCTACATCCTCGCCGATCCCGACACCGCGACCGATTATGATTACGACGCGATCGCCGCCGTCGTCGCGCATGAATATTTCCACAATTGGTCGGGCAACCGGATCACCTGCCGCGACTGGTTCCAGCTTTCCTTGAAGGAAGGCTTCACCGTCTATCGCGACCAGTGTTTCTCCGCCGACCAGGGATCGGCCGCGGTCAAGCGGATCGAGGATGTGCGCGGGCTTCGCGCCAGCCAGTTCCCGGAGGATTCCGGCCCGCTCGCGCATCCGGTGCGCCCCGAAAGCTATATCGAGATCAGCAATTTCTACACGGCGACCATCTATAACAAGGGTGCCGAGCTGATCCGCATGATGGCGACCATGCTCGGGCCGGTGAAGTTCCGCGCGGCGACCGACCTGTATTTCAGCCGCTTCGACGGTACGGCCGCCACCTGCGAGGATTTCGTCGCCTGCATGGAGGAAGCAAGCGGCGTCGACCTGTCGCAATTCCGCCTATGGTATGCCCAGGCGGGCACGCCGCGCGTCTCGGCGGGGCTTAGCCATCAGCCCGGCGGCGGTCGTGCCGAACTGCGCCTCGCCCAGCATGTTCCCGCCACGCCGGGGCAAAGCGTCAAGCAGCCGATGCTCCTCCCGCTCAAGGTCCGGCTGTTCGGCGCGGAAACCGGCCGACCGCTGACCGAGGAAAAGCTGATCCTGCTCGACCAGGTGGCCGAGACGATCACCTTCGAGACGATCACCGAGCGCCCTGTCCTGTCGATCAATCGCGGCTTTTCCGCGCCCATCGTGATCGAGAGCGACCGCACGGCGGAGGACCTTGCCTTCCTGTCAGCGCATGACGACGATCCCTTCGCCCGGTACGAGGCGATGCAGCAACTGATGCTCGACACGCTGGTCGCGGGCACGATCCATGGCGAGATAAAGGGCCAGGCGGTGATCGACGCCGTCACCCGCACGCTGGAGGCCGAGGGGCTGGAGCTGGCCTTCCTCGCCGAGGCGGTGCTGTTGCCGTCGGAGAATTTCATCGGCGACCAGCTCATCACCGTCGATCCCGATGCGATCCATGCGGCGCGCGAGGCGCTGCGTACGCAATTGGGCCAGGCGCTGCTGCCGACCTGGCGGCGGCTTTATGCCGAGCTGGCGCAGGGTTCTTATGTCTATTCGCCCGAGGCCAAGGGGCGCCGCCGCCTGCGCAACGTCGCGCTCGGCTATATCGCCGCCAGTGGTGCGGAGGATGCCGCCGCGCTGGCCTTCGCGCAGTTCGAGGCGGCGGACAATATGACCGATCGGCAGGCGGCGCTGACCACGCTGGTCAGTTCCGACGCCCCCGAGCGGGAAGAAGCGCTGGCGCGTTTCCATGCGCGCTATGCCGGTAACGGGCTGGTGCTCGACAAATGGTTCCAGACCCAGGCGCTGTCGTCGCGCGGCGACACCGGCGCGGTGGTCGAGCGGCTGGTCCAGCATCCCGACTTCACCCTCGCCAATCCCAATCGGGCGCGGGCGGTGCTGGGGGCGTTCGGGGTGAACCAGCGCGCGTTCAACGCCGCCGATGGCTCGGGCTATCGCTTCCTGGCGGACCAGCTGATCGCGCTCGACCGACTCAACCCGCAGACCGCCGCCAAGCTGCTCCCGCCGCTCGGCCGCTGGCGCCGGTTCGACGCCAAGCGCTCGGCCCTGATGCGTGCCGAGCTGGTGCGGATCGTCGAGACGCCGGGCCTGTCCAAGGATCTGTTCGAGCAGGCGTCGAAGAGCCTGGACTAACCTTATTCCTCCCCTTGCAGGGGAGGTAGCAGGCGCAGCCTGACGGAGGGGTGTCCCGCTCTCGATAGGACGACACCCCTCCACCATCCTTCGGATGGTCCCCCTCCCCTTACAGGGGAGGAATATTACTGGGCCTTGGCCTTCAAAAACCCTTCCATCACGATCCAGCGATAAAAGGCGTCGAACCAGCCGGTGCTGGTCGTCGTCTTCGGATACATACCGAAGCCGTGGCCGCCCTGGCCGTAGAGGTGGAACTCGACCGGCTTCTTCGCGGCCATCCACTGGTCGATCAGGCCGAAGCCTTTGCCCGCGAACAGGGGATCGTCGGCGGCGATCGCGGCGAACATCGGCGGCGCGTCGGCGGGCACCGTCATCGGCTGGAGTGGGCCATAGATGTCGCCGATAAAGGCGGGCTTGGCCTGACCGTCGAGCACCGTCGCGACGGTCAGCATCGCGCCTGCCGAAAAGCCGATCATGCCGACCCGGTTGGGGTCGACCTTCCACTCGCCCGCCCGCTGGCGAACCAGTGCGAAGGCGGCGCGGGAATCGGCGATCTGCGGCGCGAGGCCCTTCAACGCCTCCTCCGGGTTCGGCCGCGCGGCGGGGCGCGCCACGCTGGAGAACATCGCCGCCATCGACTTTTCGAACTCGCCCATATCGGCGGGCGTCTGGTTCAGCCGGTATTTCAGGACGAAGGCGGCAATGCCACGATCGGCCAGTGCCTTGGCCACGTCCCAGCCTTCATTCTGCATCGACAGGGTACGGAAACCGCCGCCAGGCGCGACGATGACGGCGGCACCGGTCGCCTTGGCGGGATCGGGCAGGAAGGGGGTGAGCGTCGCTTGCGTCACGTTGCGGGCGAACACGCTGTTATACTGGCTGTGCCAGCTTTCCTTGTTCTTCGCACCCGGCAACGGCCCGGTGTTCAGCGGAATGGCGGTCGGCTGTGCGGGTATGGCGATCGGCGCCATCTTGTCGGCCTGCGCCATGGCGGGTGCCGCCACCGAGAGCGTTAGCAAAGCGGCCAGCGCATGGCCGGCCCAGCGTTTGGACTTCATATCCCCTCCTGTCCTCCGTGGGTTATGTCCCTACGGTCGGACGGGGATGGTACGCCTATTGGGAACGCACGCAAGGCAAAATGTTAAGGCTAACAAGGAAGCGTGGCCTTCGACTTCGCTCAGCCTGAACGGGGTTTGGTATCCAGACTCAGTTCCCTTCCCTCCGTTCAGCCTGAGCGAAGTCGAAGGCCAAGGGAAACCCTCAGAACAACCGCCCCCCATTGGGTACAGGCAAATCCGGCGCGATCAGCACCACCTGCCCCTCCGCATCGGGAAAGCCCAGGGTCAGCACCTCGGACATCATCGGCCCGATCTGGCGCGGCGGAAAGTTCACCACCGCCGCCACCTGCCGCCCGACCAGGGTCTCCGGCGTATAATGCCGCGTGATCTGCGCCGAGGACCGCTTCACCCCGATAACCTCACCAAAGTCGATGGTCAGCTTGATCGCGGGCTTGCGCGCCTCCGGAAACGGTTCGGCGGCGATGACGGTGCCGACACGGATGTCGACCGCCAGGAAATCCTCGATCCCGATACGGGTGGCGGGGGCGTCAGAAGTCGACATTGTCGTAATGCGACGGCGGGGTGACCATCTCCATCCGCTCGGACAGTAGCGGGCGGAAGGAGGGGCGGCTTTTCAGCCCGCGATACCAGCGCGCGGTCTGTTCATGCCCCTTCCAGTCGATGCCGCCCAGATAATCGGCGACCGAAATCTGCGCCGCCGCCGCCAGATCGGCGAGACTCATCGTCGCACCGCCCAGCCAGTTGCGATGGTCGAGCAGGTAATCGGTGTAGTCGAGATGCCCGACCGCCGCCTTCATCGCCTCGCGTAGGCCCTTGGCATCGGGGCTGCCGGTGCGTGCGACACGCTTAACCATGCGTTCGTGGAGTAAGGGGCCGGTCACGTCCTGGTAGAAATGCGTGTCGAACCACGTCACCAGCCGCCGGATCTCGGCGCGGCCGACGGCGGTGCCGTTGATCATCGCCGACTTCTCGACCGTCTCCTCGAAAAACTCACTGATCGCCATCGAGTCGACCAGCAGCACGCCGCGCTCCTCATCGACCATCACCGGAGTCTGCCCGGCAGGGTTCATGTCGAGAAACTCGTCGCGCCGCTGCCATGGCGACTCGCGCACCAACTCGTATCCGACGCCCTTCTCGCCCAGCAACAGCCGGACCTTGCGGGAAAAGGGACAGAGCGGGAATTGGTAGAGTTGCCACATGCCGCCCACTTAAGCGGGCGGGACACGCGACGCCAACCCCGATGGCGCGCTTTTCACCCTTTCCCGCGCGCAGGGCGGCGCAACCTTCGCTGCCCGAGCACGATACCGCTGATCGACAGCACCAGACCGGCCAGCGACCAGAGCCACATCCACGCATTCCAGACCCACTCATGCGCGGTCAGCCACGGCCAGTCCCAGGTGTGGAGCAGCGTATAGACCCAACGATAGGCGCGCCGCGTGCCATCCTGCCGCTCGACCAGCGCGCCGCTCATCGGATCGACATAGAGCCAGGTCGCCGCCGCATCGTCGAACCGCAGCCTCCAGAGCGGCAGCCGCGTCGCGTCGGTCCAGTAGAAATCGGGCCGCGCCAGCCACTCGCGCGCCACCCGCCGCCCGCCGGGCACCAGCATCGCGGCGCGCAGCGGATCGGCGGCGCGTGCGGGCTGAAGCGTCGCCTGCTCCAGCCAGCGCGGATGCGGCGAGGCGCGGTCGATCGCGATTCGGGCGAATCCGGCATCCCCGCTCCACTCGACGGTGCGCGCATTCGGCGCGATCCGGGACAGCCGGTCAAGATCGTGCGGCTGCCCCGCCCGCCCGGCATAGGCCCGCATCGCCGCCGCAGGCGCCTCGCCCCCGGCAAAGGCGTGGCCCGGATCGACCGACAGCCAGCCGCTGACGATCCAGGTCGTCAGCATCACACCGCCCGCCAGCCCGCTGACATGATGCCAGAGCATCCAGCCGCGATAGGGCGTCATCCGCCCGCCGCGATAGCGCCGCCGCCCCACTCGCAGTCGCAATATGCCGATCCACAGGCCGGTCAGCGCGACCGCGATGCACGGGCCCGCCACCCACATCACCGCCTGCCGCCAAGTCTCGCGATCCCGGCGCAACAGGGTCGGATAAATCCAGTGCGGAACCGAGCCCAGCCAGTTCCAGAACCGCTGGCCCCGCGTCGTCCGCTGCACCGGCTGGCCGGTCAGGCTGGAGATATAGAGTTCGGTCCCCGCCGCATCGGCCAGCGCGACCTTCCACAAGGGGCGATGCCGGTCGAAGCCGTTCGCCACCGTCCATTGGTCGTCCGCGATCCGCTCGGCAGCGCGGATCGGCCCCGCGAAGCGGATCGCGACGCGCATGGCGAGTGCCGCATCGACGGGCGCGACCGATCCGCCATCCGCCGACAGAATGCGCGTGTCGCCGTCGCGGCTTTCGATCCGCCAGACCGGCACGGCGTCGCGCATCTCCAGCGTGATCCGCCGGGCATCGGGCGCCATGGGCGCTCGGCCCACCCGCGCCCAGTCGATCGGTTGCGCGCGCTTCCATGTCTCCGCCGGGCTCAGCGACGGATAGGGCACGTAAAGCATCACCAGCCCGCTCGCGAACCACATGGCAAAGAACAGGCAGGTGACGATCCCGACCCAGCGATGGGTGAGGAAGGCGAGCCGCAAAGCCGCCTTCCCCCAGGACCGGTCAGAACCCGGCACGAACGCCGATGTCCAGCGCACGCGGGCGGCCCAATATCCATTGCTGGTCGCCATAGGCCGTCACCGCATAGGCCTTGTCGAACAGATTATAGACACGGACATTGACCGCCAGATGCGGCGTCAGCGCATAGGACAAGGTGGTGTCCACCGTCGCATAGCCGGGGATACGGAACGCCTCCCCATTGTCGGAGAAGCGCCGCCCGACATAACGCAGCCCGGCGCGCGCCTGCAGCTTCGCCGAGGCATCCCAGCGCAGCCAGAGATTGGCCAGCGCCTCGGGCACGTTCGGCGGTGTGCGGCCGCTATAATCCACGCCGCCGGAACGGAAATCGTCAAACCGGGCATCGAGCAGCGTGCCGTTTGCGTCGATTCCGAAGCCCTGCGGCAGATCGAGCGTCACCGCCGCCTCGACGCCCTGCGACGATCGTTGCCCGACCTGCTCGACGGGGCTCGCCAGCGTGCGCTGGGCGAGAAGGCCGGTCTTGACGATGCGATAGGCCGCCAGCGTGGCGGTGCCATGTCCGTTCGCGAACAGCCACTTGGCCCCCGCCTCGACCTGATGGCCCCTGGCGTTGCTATACTGGACCTGCCCGGTCGACACGGTGGTCAGCGTGCCCAGCGGATCGACGCCGGTGGCATATTGCGCATAAAGCGACAGGGTCGGCACCGGCTGATAGACCAGCCCCGCGCGCCACGTCGCGTTGCGGAACGTCTTTTCCAGCACGAAGCGATCCGGCGTGGCGACGGTCCAGCGACGGACATTGTCCACCTCGTAACGGACGCCGCTGACCACCGACCATTTCGGGCCGAGCGTCACCCGATCCTCGGCAAACACCGCCAGTGCGGTGGTGCGGGTGCGATAGCGTGGGGCGATTCCCTGCGTATCGAGGAAACGGCCGGGATCGAAGGCTAAGGGATCGACCGCATCGACCTGCTCGACCGAGCCGAAGTCGTTCTCATGGGTGAAGCGGACCAGATTGGCGTCCACCCCGACGACCAGCGCGTTGGCGATGCCCGGCGCAAGTCCCGTGCGCCACGTCACGCTGGCCTGATCGCCCCATTGGGTCAGGTCGTGGCGGATGCCGTAATTGCTGCTTCGGCGGATCGTGGCCGGAGTGCCCGTCGATCCGTCCGCGCACGCGCCGCTCGCACCGACCCAGCAATAATTCTCCAGATTGCGCCAGAAGCGGTCGCTGGTCAGGACATAGGCGATATTGGACAGGCTGATCGCATTGCTCGGCGTCCAGTCGACCCGGATCGAGGCACGGTCGTCGCGGAACCGCATCCGCCCGTCGCCGACATTATAGTTGCGATCCCGCACCGCCAAGTCGAGCCGCCCGTCGATCAGCGGGGTGCCGAAATAGGTCATGGGCCGCTGGTCGCCATGATCGCCGCGCACCGTCACCGCCAGTGTCGAGGACGGCGTCCAGCGCAACGTACCTGACAGCGCGACGCTGTCCGACCGTCCCCGATCGACATAGCCATCCGACCGGCGATAGCTGGCATCCACCCGGTAGCCGAGCGTCGGGGTCAGCGGCCCGCCCAGCCCGGCGGCGGCGCGGAAACTGTCCTGCCCGCCATAGCCGATCTCGGCCTGCCCATGGGTCTGCGCGGTGGGCGCACGCATCACGACATTGACCGCGCCGCCCAGCGCGCCCTGCCCGTAGAGGACCGAGGCAGGGCCGCCCAGCACATCGATCCGCTCGACCATCCAGGGATCGGTCGGGAATGTGATCGTCCCCGCCGCCGGGAACAACCGCACGCCGTCGACCAGTTGCAGCACCGACCCCTGCCCCGAAAAGCCTCGCGCTGACAGGGCCGTGCCGCCATTGCCGGGATTGGCGACGCTCGACAGGCCGGGCGCGCGCGTTTCCGCCTCGACGATCGACACATCGCCTTGGGCGCGGATCGTCCCGCCGTCGAGCGATGCGATGCTGGCGGGCGTCTCCAGCGGTGTCAGGCCCAGGCGACTGCCGGTGGCATTGGGTGTGTCGAGCGCCTGTTTCTCCCGCGTGCCGATCACCAGCACGGTGGCGTCGCCCCCCTGCTCCTCGGCCTTTTGCGCCCTTGCCTGCGTCGCCCCCAGCAGAAGCGCCGCGCCACCCCACAGGACCATAGGAACCTGTCCGAATCTGTTACGATATATCATTTCAAAGCCCATAGCGTCTTGTCGCGAACAAGCCGAGGCCTTGCCGCCCGATTTCGGGCAGCCGGGTGCCCTGCGTGCGGCACGCCGTTTTCCGCATTCCACAGGGCCACCCATGCGCCTCCGCCACTTATGGCGTCGCTCGTCGGAACAGACCTAGCCTCGACCATCCCCTGGACCGGGCATGAGCGACCTGACGCCGGCAGGTCTCCTGGCTCACGGGTCATCGCGGACGGATGCGCCTTCCCAGGTTGCCCCAGTGGCTGGATCGCGCCCATGGCCGATCCGTGCATCGCCGCTCACCGCTTACAGTTGCAGGGACAGCCGCGGATTTGGGGAGCCAAGCCCCCTCACCGTGTTCCCTTTTAATCTCCCTTGTCGGGAGAACCGGCGCGATCATATCGCCGGATCATTCCGGCCCCGTATCGCTACGCGGCGGCGATGGAGGGCGTCAAGCGGGATGAGGTCGCGGCGTCGTTGCGCTATGGCGGCGGCATGGCACGCAGGAACCGTTATCTGATCGCGACGATGCCCGATGGCTATGTGAAGACGATCGGCCCGACATCGCAGCCCTTCACCCATTATTGGCGGATCGTCGCCGATCTGGGCGGGGGCAAGACAGAAGTGTTCTGGGGCCATGCCAAGTCGCGCAAGGCGGCGATGGCGAACGATGCCGCCATGGCAGAGGCGGTGCGGCAGCGCGGCTGGGTCGGGTATCGGTTCGAGGTCGTCGAACTGGTCGAGGCGGACGCGCCGGAAGGCCATAGAAAATCCTCCCCGGTACGGGGAGGGGGACCGCCGCGCAGCGGTGGTGGAGGGGGGATGCGGTAAAGGGCGCACCTCGCGGCGCGCCCCCTCCACCATGCTTCGCATGGTCCCCCTCCCCGGGACGGGGAGGATTGGCAGGGACGCATCGCCCCTGCCCTTCCCGCTACTTCTTCGGCTTGTTCTCGCCCGACGCGTCCGAAATCGCGGACCCGGCCGAGCGCAGGTCGCGGCCCGCGCCGTTCACGGTGTTGCAGGCCGACAGGGTCAGCACGGCGAACAGGGTAGCACCCAGAGCGATCTTCTTGGTCATGGCGATCTCCTCGAAAAAAGGGGGGTGCGGCGGGCCGGATACGCTGGCCCGCCGCGGACACTCAGCGCAGACGACGGCGGCTGGCCGCCGTTGCGCCAAAGGCGGAGGCACCGGCGCCGACCAGCAGCGCGAGCACCAGGATGAACGAGGTCTTGGCACCAGCCCCGGCGGCGGCATCGGCGGCCTGCTTGGCCTTTGCGACCGCTTCATTCTTGGTCTGGACGAATTCGGCCTTGGCCTGATTCACCTGGGCCTGGGCCTGGTCGCGGCTGATCTTGCGCTGGGCGGCGACGATGTCGACCACGCGCGCTTCGGCCCGGGCGCCGTCCGCACCGCCACGCGCCATGGCGGGCAGCTGCTTGGCGACTTCCTTCTGCGCCTGTTCCGGGGTCATCTGAGCCGGATCGGCAGGCGTTTCGGTCAGATATTTGGCGGCTTCGGCCTGCACGTCATTCTGATCGACACCCGCGACCTGCGCGACCTTCGGAGCAGCCGCGCCCACGGTCGAACCGGCGGCACCGGCGACCGCGCCGACGGTACGGAACGCGCCACCGATGATCCCACCGACCGCCGAGGTCAGCAGATACAGGGTCAGGAGCAGCGTGACGCCCCACACGACCAGGCCGTGGACCAACGCATCGAACTTCTCGGTCACGCCCGACACGCGCGCCGCGGCATAGCCGCCAGCACCCAGCGCGACGACGGTGGTGATCAGCCAGTACAGGCCCGCCCCGATGCCGAAGCCCGCCGCGCCCGGCGTCGAACCCTGGACCGGGTCGACCATCGACAGGCCGATGCCGGTGCCGAGGATGCCCATCACCAGCTGGACCGCGACCGCGATCACCACACCGGCAAAGATCGCGCCCCACGAAATCCGACGGGTCGCGCGGACGATCGCGCCCTCTTCCACCGGCGCATAGCCGGGCGTTACATGCGTAGCCATATTCACTCCTGTTCTTTCGGTTCTTGGGCGGGACCGGCCTTTTTGGTGCGGGCCGCCGCCTCTTGTTCCTTGCGCCCCTGGCTGATGGCGGCGTCGTCGCCGATCAGCTTCCCGATCGTCTCGCGTGCCGCCCCTTTGGCATGACGCACGCGATCGGTCGGATTCCTGAAATTCTTGTCGCTCATGCGGGCATCTCCCGTCGGCCAAGCGCACCCTCGCCGTCGAAGCCACGCGCATGCGCCCAGGCGGCGGCGGCGGTGCGGCGGTTCACGCCGATCTTGGCGTAGATGCGCGCGACATGGTTGCGCACCGTGTTGCCCGATACGCCCAGCGCCCGCGCGATGCTCTTGTCGTCCAGCCCGCGACAGATCAGGCCCAGCACCTCGCGCTCGCGCGCGGTCAGATCGTCCAGGCTCGCGCCGCCCAGTTCGTCCTGCGGCGCGCGCAGCCGGGCCAGCTTGTCCATGATCGACCGGCTGAACCAGCTGGTGTCCTTCATCACCGCGTCGATCGCCTCGACCAGCTCCAGCTCGGTCGCCTTGCGCTGGGTGATGTCCTGGAACGCCCAGAGGACGCAGGTGTCGTCGCCCAGCGTGATCAGCTCGGTCGACACCAGGCAGTCGCTGCACCCGCCGTCCTTGGCGACGATCCGCGCCTCGACCCCGCGCAGGTCGCGACCGTCGTCGATCGCCGCCTCGATCTCGGTCTGCGCCGCGTCGTTCGCCCACAGTCCGACAGCGGCCAGCGAGCGCCCGATGATCTCGGTCGTGCCATATCCGGTCAGCTCGGCGAAACTGGCATTGACCTCGCACAGCACATGGCCATCGCGCGCACCGATCGCCATCGGCACCGGCGCCATCTGGAAGGTGCGGGTGAAGCGCTCCTCGCTGTGGCGCAGCGCCGACTCGGCCTTTCGGCGCGGCTCCAGATCGGCGAAGGTGAACAACATGCAGGGCTGGTCCCCCATGTCGATCGGCTGGCCCGCCACGATGACCAGCTTGGTCCCGCCGCCCGGCAGCGCCAGCTCCGCCTCCATCTGCGGTATGGTCCGCCCCTCGGCCAGCCGCTCCTTCGCCAGCTCCAGCCGCTCGGCGCCGCGCAGCACGTCGATGTCGTAGACGGTCCGGCACAGCACCTGGTCGCGCGGATATCCGGTCATCTCGACAAAGCCCTGGTTCACCTTGACGAACCGCAGGTCGGCCAGACGACAGATGATTGCGGGCGCCGGGTTGGCGTTGAACGACTGTTCGAACCGATCCTCCGCCTCGTAACGGGCGGTGACGTCCTGGATGATCAGGACGACGCAGGTCGGCTCGCCGTCGTCGCGGTCGTTCAGCACCAGGCTGCGCACCTGATGCACCCAGCGCGGGTCCTTCTCGCCCTCGACCGCGACTTCGACCACGACCTCGGAAAAGGATTCGCCCGCCGCGACCCGTTCGACCGGATAGTCGTCCGCCTCCAGCCGGTGGTTGTTGCGGTAGCGAAGGCGGAAACGGCTGCGATACTCGTCCACCGTCCGGCCGAGCTGCTCCAGACGCTCGACCCCGTGCATCGCCAGCGCGGCGTCGTTCGCCCAGAGCAGACTCTGATCGGGATCGACCAGGATCACCCCCTCGTCCAGCCCCGCGACGATCTGTCGCAGGTGCCGGAGGTCGACGGTATCCCGCATGGTGGCCAGCGAAGGCGCCACAGTGTCAGCCCTTAGTCCCGGCGACCGTGGATCAGCGCGGCGAGCGCATAGCCGCCCAGCGCCGCGACGACGGCCCAGACCACGCCGTTATTGCCGTTATGGGCGCGCACCGCGTCCACGGCCTTTTCGGAGCCGCGCCGCGCGGCCGCGACCGACCGATCGGTGGCGTCGCCGATCCGCTCGCGCGCTTCCTCGATCAGGCTGGGGGTGGCATCCGCCACATCGCCCGCAACCGACTGGGCACGACCGAACAGATGCTCGGCGCTGCCCGCGACCTGATCGGTGACGCCCGCCACTTTCCAGTCGCGGCTGTCGACCGCATCGCCGATCGCCTTTTCCACCTTGCCACCGAAATGGCGCGCATTGCCGTGCAGTTCATGCTTGTTCATCGTTCGTCTCCGAAAATGAAAAGAAGGGGTTTCAGGGAGCCACGCCGCAGGTGGCGGCGGCCTTGCCGACTTCCAGTGCGATCTTCGGGTCCTTGATCTCGCCCGCGACCCGGATCAGATCGCCTGCGGTCAGCTGGCCGGGATTGGGATCGTCGCGGCGATAGGCCGCGGCGGCATTGCCCAATTGTTGCAACTGACCGAGCGACAGGTTGTGCTCCAGTCGCTGGCCGACACAGGTCGAACGTTGGCTGTCCAGGCCATAGCGCTCCAGCCCGGTGGCGATCCGCGTCGAGGGCGGGGTGCACGCCACCGCGACGAGCGCGATGCCGATGCTTGCGAGGATTTTGGCCACCCGGTTGCTCCCGTGCGACCGGCGGCGAAATGCGACCGATCTGGCCGGGTACAACTTATGATAAGTTAAGCCGTTCCTGGTATTTTTGCCGGTATGGTTGGTAGTCTTCTACCAGTTTTGAGGCGCTGGCGGGCCTATGCGCCGGCACGCAGCGCGATCACCCATTCGACGAACGTGGCGGCACCGCAAAGGATTTCCATCGACAAGCCATTGTCCTAACGCCATTTTCCACCAAACCGCCTTGTGTGATCGGGCCATAAACGGCACCATCCCCCCTCCGACATGGTCGAAATGAACCAACGGATGACGAGGGAGGATGATCGATGAAGATCCTGTTGGCGGCTGCCTTAACGGTGACGATGGCCGCATCCATGGCCCCTGCTCAGACTACGCCCCAAACCGCCCCACCGGCGGTGATCGAGGATTTCCGCCCTTCCTCGCTCAACCAGCCCGGCCAGTCCTATCCGCAGGTCAACTCGCAGGGATATGCCCACTTCCGCATCACCGCCCCCGATGCCAAGGCGGTGAAGGTCAGCCTGGGGCTGGGCGGACGCGGCGGCACCGTCCTGACCAAAGGCCCCGATGGCAGCTGGACGGGAACGTCGGAAGGCCCGCTCGACGAGGGATTTCATTATTACCATCTGACGGTCGATGGCGGCACCTTCAACGATCCGGGAACGCTGAACTTCTATGGCTCCACCTGCTGGGAAAGCGGCATCGAGATTCCGGCGCATGACGCGGATTTCTATGCGCTGAAGGATGTGCCGCATGGCCGGGTCGAACAGATCCTGTTCCCGTCACCCAGCACCGGCGCGCCGCGACGCGCCTTTGTCTACACCCCGCCCGGCTATGACCGGAACATGCGCGATCGTTATCCCGTGCTGTATCTCCAGCATGGCTGGGGCGAGGATGAGACCGCCTGGTCCAATCAGGGCCACGCCAACCTCATCATGGACAATCTGATCGCAGCCGGAAAGACGCGACCGTTCCTGATCGTCATGACCTATGGCATGACCAACACCATCCGCCCCGGCGCGCCCGGCGGGCTGGCGAGTTTCGACATCCGCCCCTTCCAGACCTTGCTGCTGGACGAGCTGATCCCCTATGTCGACGGGCATTACCGCACCCTGTCCGACCAGCGCCACCGCGCCATGGCCGGGCTGTCGATGGGCGGCTTCGAGACAAAGCTCATCGCGCCGAAGCATCTCGACCGGTTCGCCTATATCGGGTTGCTCAGCGGCGGGACCATGTCGCCGGACGATGTGAAGGCGTGGCCGGGCTATCGCGACAAGGTGAAGCTCACCTTCGTCAGCTTCGGCAGCCGCGAGTTGGAAGGCGGACGCAGCGGTCCGCCAGGTGGTCCGCGCAGCGATCCGCGCGCCAATGCCGCCGCGCTGACGGCGGCCGGGATCAGGAACGTCTTCTACGTCTCTGAGGGCACGGGCCACGAATTCCAGACGTGGCGGCGCAGTCTTCAGGCGATGGCGCCGCTGCTGTTCCGGGACTGAGGAGAAGGGACGGCGGTCGTGCGGACCGCCGCCCCTTTCGGATCGTCAGTTCCGCAGACTGTCGGGCACGATCCCGCCATTTTCGGCGAGCTTCGCCATCACCGCTTTGTGAAGCGCGATATTTTGCTCGGCCGAGCCGTCCTCGGCGGCATGCACGCCTAGTTCGTTGGCCAGTTCCTTACGCGCCGACAGACTCGAATCCAGGTCGAGCAGCTTCAGCAGATCGACGATCGAGCTTTGATAATTGCCCCCGCCGCCCTTCATCGACGCCATTTCCGACAGGACCGCACCGACATCCACATTCTGCGGCGCCGGGGTCGGAGCCGCGACGGGGGCCGGAACCGGTGCGGGGGCGGCGGCGGGTGCGGGTTGTGCCTGAGCCGGTGCGGGTGACGGTGCAGGTGCGGCTTCGCCCTTGCTGCCATGGTGGAATATCTTGTTCAGGATATTGCCGAAAATGCTCATCGGGTGGTTCCTTCGCTGATCGGATGCGACGATGCCCGCTCTAACGACGCAAGCGCCCTGCGGGTCCGCTCTTCCGACGAGATGGCCTCTGCGGGAACGTCATGGCGCGACAGACGCTTAGACAGCATCTGTCGTCTTTTCAGGGGTTTGCCATGACCATCCGTTCGACTTTCATTGCGACCACCGCCCTGCTTGCGATGGCGGCCTGTGGCCAGAAGCAGGACAATTCGTCGACCTACACGACGAACAGCGCCGATACGTACAACCAAGCGGATGCGTCCGCCCCCGCCCCGGCACAAACCCCTGCCGCAAGCGCGGCGCATAGCTTCGTAAACACGGCCGCAGCCAGCGACGCCTTCGAGATCGAGACGTCCAGGCTCGCGCTCACCAACGGCGCTTCGCCCTCGGTGAAGTCCTATGCCCAAAAGATGATCGACGCCCATACCGGCTCGACCGCCAAGCTGAAGACGCTGACCGCCGGGATGAGCCCGGCGCTGACACCCGATGCGACGCTGAATGCGCAGCAACAGGCGACGCTGGACCAGTTGAGGTCGCTGCGGGGCGAGGCGTTCGACGCGGCGTATATAGCGGCGCAGAGGTCGGGGCATCAGCAGACGCTGGATGCGCTGAAGGGGTATGCGACGACGGGAGACGTGGCGTCTTTGAAGAGCTTTGCCAGCGACCTCATCCCGACGGTGACGGCGCATCTGAACATGGCGAAGGGCCTGAAGGCGTAACTTCGGCCGCTGGCCCGCAAACGGGGCGGACATGGCGAATGCCATGTCCGCCCTTGGCGTATGGGGAGCGTGGGCAAACGCAAAAAGCCGCCACGGGGTATGCCGGGCGGTTATGGTAGTGGGGAGGAATGGTTGCGGGGGCAGGATGATTTTGCACCCACGCCAATACCTATCTACTTGATTTACGTTCCTATTTTTGTTGCGCTACGGGCCAGCACCCCCATTGATACCCCCAGCTGGGTCTGAAGCGCCGAGGCGGTAAAAATCTGCGACAAATGGTCAAAATCGCGGCGGCTCGACTATGAGGCATCAAGTCGCATTGAAACCGAATGCATCGCTGTTTTCATTGGGTACAATTTTGAAAGAGTACGTCACTGCCAGCGAGCTTTAACGAACCGGGCTATCTCGGCCGCCAAGTCGTCGTCCTCCGGGGTGTTCCCTTGAAATCCTCCGTGCGGCATCCCTTCAAAGACGTGCAGTTCGGCATCCACATCCGCTTGGCGCAGTGCACGGTGCATCCGTACAGCGTTGGACAGGAAGAGGTCTCGCGTGCCGGATTGGAGGAAGGCCGGCGGCAGGTCTTTTAGATCTCCGAACAATGGCGAGAGGTAAGGATGCGACAGGTCTGCCCCACCGGCATACAGCGCGTTGTTCCGCATCAATGATCCGGGCAGCACGACATCTACCATCTGATTGACCTGGAAACTGTCGCCGGACTCGGTCAGATCGACCTCCGGTGACAGGAGAACCATGCCGGCGGGCATGGGCAGCCCTTCGTCCTTCGCGCGCAGGAGCATCGCGACAGCGAGGTTGCCGCCCGCCGATCGCCCGCCCACGACGATGCGCGACGGTGCATGCCGTTCCAGCACGTAGCGATACGCCGCCATAGCGTCATCCAATGCCGCCGGATAGGAATGCTCGGGCGGCATCCTGTAATCGACGCCGTAGCTGAGCGCCCCAAGCCGATCCGCCTGCATCCGCGCCTGCACGCGACACGCCTCGCCGCCACCAAACACGAACGCTCCGCCATGGAAATCCAGATAGGCACAATTCGGTGCCGATATGGCTTCAGGCGTCGCGACGTGAATCGTGGTCTCGCCGATGCGAAGCGTCTCGGCGCTGGCACGCAACGTACCGGCTAGCCCTTTCACTGCCGCCGCATAATGCCCGTCCGCGGCCGCCTTGATCTTCATCCAGCCTGCATGATCGTCCGGCGGTGGCATCGAGTAGAGCGCGTTGATCGGGACGCCATCGTTATTCACCAGTCGCTCGAGACTGGCGCGAGCTTCCTGGCTTATCGATGAGGGAAACGGTATCAAACGGCCCTGGACCATGATGCCGCTCTTCTGGTCGGTCATGTCGTTGCGCTCCTCATGACGCGCGCCGGATCGCAGCTGCGCCGCAACCAATGCTGACGGGGCCCAAGCATTGCGTCAAAGCGCCCCCTCCCCTGTTCCCGTAAACGGACCTTGAGCGGGTTGGTCTTGCACTGCTGGGTGGCGCCGTCGTTTAAGGTGATAGCTGCTCTGGCCCAGCCGCTCAGGCATCTTCCTCATAATCGGTCGAACGCGTTACGCTTTCCCAGCGATCCATCTCGTCGATCACCACGTCGAGCTTCTCTCGGGCACGTCGCAGCGCGTCGCTCCCAAGCAGCAGATGAAGCGGCGGATTGGGCGTGTCGACCAATTCGAGGATCGCCGCAGCCGCCTTGTCCGGATCGCCGATCTGGCGCCCGGCCATCGCGTCAAGCCGTGCGATTCCGGTCCCGACGCTTTCGGCATACTGCTCGCTGCCCTGACTGCGGCGGATCGAATGACCGCTGAGAAAGTCGGTACGAAAGGCACCAGGTGCGATGGCTGTGGCCTTGAGACCGAAAGGCGCGACTTCCTGGGCTAGGCTCTGTGTTAGGCCTTCGAGTGCGGATTTGGTCGCCGAATAGAGGCCGGATGATCCCGCTGGCGCACGGCCTGCGATCGAGGTGATGTTCAGGATGTGACCGCTGCCCTGCCGCCGCAAGACGGGAAGCGCGGCGCGAATGATGGCAAAGGGTGCAAAGACGTTGACCGCGAACAGCCGTTGAAACTCGGCGTCCGTCGCTTCCTCGATTGCCCCGAGCAGGCCATAGCCGGCGTTGTTGACCAGCACGTCGATGTGGCCAACCATGTCGAAGGCCGCACTTACAACCGGCGCGATCGCCGCCGCATCGGTAAGATCGACGGTCAGGACATGCAGCGTACCATGACCCACTTCCAAATCCGGCGCAGCCTCGCGCACCGTGCCGACGACGGTGTCGCCCCGAGCGAGCGCCGCCTGCGCGAGCGCCTGGCCGAGGCCGCGGGAAATACCTGTGATGAACCATGTCTTCATAGCTGTTCTCCTTCGCCGCTAGATGTAGCGCTTCATCCCAGGCGGATAATCGATCATTTGCCACCCAGGCTTGTAAGGTCAGCTTCACAATGCTGAGGTGCACGCCATGATCCATCCCAGCGAGTTCGGTGCCTTGCGCGCCTTTGCAGCCGTCGCCGAGCACCGGAGTTTCAGCCGGGCGGCCGAGCAGTTGGGGGTATCGTCCTCGGCGCTGAGCCAGTTGATCCGCGGCCTGGAGGAGCGGCTAGGCATCCGCCTGCTCCATCGCACCACCCGCAGCGTGTCGTTGACCGAGGCTGGCGCCGCGCTGCTCGGTGATATCGCACCCGCGATCGACAGCCTGACGGGCGCCCTGGAGCAGGCGCGTACTGCCGCGAAGCTGCCGGCCGGTACAGTCCGCCTGCACTGCTTCCATGCTGCCGCAGACAGGTTCGTAGTGCCGATCCTGCCGAGGCTGTTGCGCGCCTTCCCGGATATCACGCTCGATCTCACAATTGATGACACGGTCGTCGACATCGTCGGCAGCGGCTATGATGCCGCAATCCGTATCGGCGAGGTGATCGAACGCGACATGGTCGCACTTCGGCTAGGCGAGGATATTCGCCAGCTGGCTGTCGCCGCGCCCGCATACTTGGCCGAGCACGGCGTTCCGCAAACGCCAAAGGATCTGCTCCAGCATCGTTGCATCCGCTGGCGCTGGCCGGGGCAGCCCGGCCCCTATGCATGGGAGTTTTTCGAGAAGGGCCACTGGTTCTCGGTGGCGGTCGAAGGGCCGTTGATCACCAGCAGTCGCGCCGTGATGGTGGACGCTGCGCTTGCTGGCATCGGGATCGCCTTCCTCAAGGAGGAGTCTGTCGTCGACGCTTTTGCGCGAGGTGCCCTCGTTCCGCTGCTGGCGGAGTGGTCGGTTCCCTTTCCCGGCTATTATTTGTGTTACCCCCAGCAACGGCAGATGGCACCGGCCCTGCGCGCGGTAATCGATATGATCAGATCGGGTGAGGATGCGGCGTTCTAGCTAGCCGCATCGCAGTGTGCGTCGAAATCGCGCGCCAGTTCGGCCAGGCTGACGGAATCGAGGCGCGCCACCAGCAGCGCCTCGGCGTCACGGAGCACACCCTCCAGCGCAGTATTAACGGCTTTCTCGACAGCGCAGTCGGCATTGGCGTTCTCATGGCCGATAGCGAACAGGCGGGGTCCGCCAACCGCGCGGTGTACGTCCAGCAACGAAACGTTCTTCAAGGGCTGCGCGATCACCCAGCCGCCGCCATGGCCCTTTTCCGACCGCACATACCCTGCATTCCGAAGACCAGCCATCGTGCGCCGTACCACGACCGGGTTGGTACCCAGCATGCGGCCAATCGCTTCGGAGGTCATTGGTCCCTCATGCCGCGCCATGTGGAGCAGCACATGGAGCATTCGCGAAAGGCGGCTGTCGTTGCGCACGATGTGATCCTTCACGGCGCCATCGAGATTGGCAAGGGTCCAGTATCACGATACTTATAATGTTACATGATTCGTGGAGCGTCGATTATGCCTGCCTATGAAAGCCCAGATCATTGGGACACAGCCGCCCAGCATTATGAGAAGACGGCGCATCCATTCACGTCCCTTTATGCCGAGGCGGCACTCGCAAAGGTCGCTCTGACATCGGAAAGCCACGTGCTGGACGTGGCGGCCGGGACTGGCGCGCTGACGTTGGCAGCGGCGCGTACCGGCGCACGCGTGCTAGCGACCGACTTCTCCCCCGGCATGGTGGCGCGCATCGCCGCTGCGAACCTGCCCAATGTCGACGCATGCGTCATGGATGGACAGGCCCTGACTCTGGCAGACCGCCGTTTTGATGCGGTCTTCTCGATCTTCGGAGTCATCATGTTTCCTGACTGGCGCAAGGGCCTATCGGAAATGGCGCGAGTAACGCGGCCGGGTGGCCACGGCGTGATCACGACTTGGCAGGATGGCGGGGCGGCGACCTTTCTCCTGCTCGGCCAGATCCGTCGCAAGCTGTTTCCCGGGCGCGACGGCATGACTATGCCGAATGCGGTCAAGGCGTTGAGCGACCCGAGCGATTTTGCCCGCGAACTCATCGCCGCGGGATATCAGGATCCCCAAATCCAACATGTCACCCACGACTATGTGCTCGATGTCAGCGCACTTGCCGAGCCCGATACCTTGTTCGGTATGTCCCCCGACTGGATCAGCTTGAGTGATACCGAGAGGGCCGCCGTCGTCGCTGAAGTGCGAGACATGGCTGGTGATCGAATGATCCTGCCCATCCCTTCTACCGCTCTCATCGGTGTAGCCAGGCGCTGACCATCGCTATGCTACGAGATAGCGATCGCAATCGAAGAACAGCAGATCCGCTTGGATGGAGCACAAAACTCTACCCATCAGTGCAGTTATAAAAATTCCCAAATTTGAAAGGCGTACCCAAGGGGGGCATAGGGAGCGCCGCGGTCCGAAAGTCTTTCCAACCAAAGACTTGGAACCGCCTGTTGGCATCAACCAAACTGAGGTCGTTTTTGTGTTCAGGATACTGCTTCGCTCCATGGCTCTTCCCGCTTGCGTGCTCGCGCTCTCTGGGTGCGGGAGCAAGGAAGAAGGAAATTCAAGCGCGGTGACAGCGGCTGCCGACCAGAACGAGATGCAGAAATACAATGCCTATGTCGAAGCGGCCAATACGGCGCGCACGCCCTTTGCCGACATAGTGGCCACCTATCAGCGCTCCATCAAACCGGTTTTCGACAGCGGCAAGGACCTGACAAAACTTTTCTTTCCGTCCGATCCGGGCATAGACCGGATCAAGGCGCAGTTGGACAAGGCTTTAGCCATGAAGCCCGCCATGCCGGAACTCGACGGGGCGGCGCGGACCTATAGCCAAGCGCTTGCCAAGGTTGCGCCGCTCTATCGTGATATGGCGAACTATATTGAGGCCAAGACCTATGTGAGCGACAATGGCGCCCATGGCCGCGAGCTCCAGCCGGCGCTGCTTACCGCCTTGGACAATGTTGCATCGGCTCAGGCTACCTATGCAAAAGCCATCGACGCCGCAGACCGCGCGCGCATCAAGGCCGCATTCGAGGCGACGAAGAAGGATACCCTGGACTATTATCGCAAGGGCACCGTCTATTATCTCAAGGAAAGCATGGATGATGCCTCCGGCGTGCTCGATGGCAAGGGATTGGGCGACCAGAAGGCGGCATTCAAAGCGTCCCTGGACCAGTTCAACACCATGGCCGTCCAGTTCGACAACAAGGTCCGCGAGAAGGACAAGACGGCATGCGCGAGCTTTATGCTGCACGCCAATGCCTATCTTGCAGCCGGGCGCGATATCATCCAGCGCACCGAGGACGGCACCTATGCCAAGGATCGCAGGAATGGTGCCTCGTTCCAGATGATGAAGCCGAAGGCGATAGAGGACGCCGAAACGCTGCTCCAGACCTACAACAGCGTCATCAACGACCTCAATGTCAGCCAGTGCTGACATCTAAGAGGGTTTTGTGAATTAACTGGCATCCCATTCCTCGGCTTCGCAGGAATGGGATGCTGAGGCGAACGGCACCAAAAACCGCCGGACTTTTGTACAAATGACCCACAATGCGACGTTTAAGCGTCCTTGCACGCTCCCCAACATCAGATATCCGTTCATGTCTTTTCCTGCAGCGGTGCTCGCTTAGGTCACTGACGGGAATGCCGCAGATTAACCGGCTGGTTGCATGATCGCTGGCCTGGGATGCCTTTGGCTTGCAGGGCCGCACTGGAACTCGTCGGCTTCATAGCTGCGATCGCCGAACAACCGCTGTGCGATATGGCATCAATCGTAACCCGACACTCGGTGATGCGTCATTTGGCAATTGTTTGGGGATCGCAAATTGGTCGACGACGCCTTGCGGGGGTCGCCTGATCCCACCGTGCTGCGTGCCCTACGGCAGCAATCACCCTTGGATGTCCAGGCTACCCACGTGCAACCGCCGCCTCGGCGCGATGGCGGCGCCGGCGAGCGCGACGGATCCGCCGATCAGTGTAGCGGTCAGTCGGTCCCAATCAGCACCGATCACGCCGCTTCCCGCCAAGGCAATCATCAGCACGACGGTGGCGGTGATCGCGGTGGCCAATACGGCATAGCGGGCCTGTTGCAGGCCGAAAGCCGATGCGGCGAAGACGGTCGCCGCCACGACCCGCGCGATCGGCGATCCGGTCGCGAGGATGATAGCGGTTGCGATCACGATGCCGAGGATGGTCCCTCCGATACGCTCGACACCGCGCAGCGCGGTGTCGCGCAAGCCTGGCTTCAGGACGATCATCGCCGTCATCGGGGCCCAATATTCGTGAACGATGTGCGCGGCTCTGCTCGCCAGCAGCGCGACGCCGATGCAGATCGCCGCGCGCAGCGCGTGAAGCGCCACATCCCCAACCCGAACGTCCTCCCCGGCCAGAGACGCACTGGTGGGCGTGTCGATACGCCGCTTCATCAGCCAGACCATGCCGATCTGAACACCCGCGCCGAGCGTGACGAGCCCGGCGCGATGCAGTCCGTCGGTCATGTCGCCGGGATAATTTGCCGCCAGAAGGAAGGCGATGATGACCTGCAACCACACCCACCAGAGCGCGCTATCCCAACGTATGAGAGCGCCGCACAATCCGCCCATGACCATCGTCACGATCAGTTCAACCAACGGGTCTCTTCCGGCCAGCGTTCCTAGGATACTGACGATCGTCATCCCGACACCGGTCAGCAGCATCGCATCCAGGTTTCTGTGGCGGACACGCTTGGTCGCGCCGAACCCGACCGCAAAGGCGGCACCGGCCGCGATCGAGGCCGGGACATGAATATGACTGAGTGCGCCCACGAGCAGCAACAGAAATAGCGCTGGCATCGCCACGACGGCACCGCGCCACTCGAAGCGGAACATGTGATGCAGCCCCTCGCGAGTGTCCATCCGAATGCCAGCCACCTCGATCATCAGCCCTTCATCGCGTTGGGCCGGACGCAGATGGCGCAGCCCCGGACGAAGATCAAAGCCTCCCGTCCCACTCACATGACGTTTCGCATCGGGAACAGATCGCTACGACATTTATTGACTGGGATCAAAACGACCATTGATCAACAGCAAGGTGGATGATGACGCGACGTGTAGCTGATGTGATCGTGGAAACCCTGGCTGCCGCAGGCGCCAAGCGGTGCTATGGGGTACCGGGCGACACGCTCAATTACGTGACCGACGCCATCCGCCGCAGCGACATGCGCTGGATCCATGTCCGGCATGAAGAGGCGGGTGCCTTTGCCGCTGGGGCCGACGCGCTGCTGACCGGCGAACTGGCGCTGTGCGCCGGATCGTGCGGCCCCGGCAGCCTGCATTTCATCAACGGCGTCTGGGAGTCGAACAGGAACCGCGCGCCGGTGGTGCTCATCGCCAGCCAGATCGTGCAGGACGAACTCGGCTTCGACTTCCCGCAGGAGGTCGATTTCAAATCGGTCTATGCCAAAGGCACCGTCTTCTGCGAAGAAATCCGCACCCCCGCACAGGCGAGGCGGATGACGGCGATGGCCGCGCAGGCGGCGCTCGCCAAGCGTGGCGTGGCGGTCCTGATCGTGCCGGTCGACGTGTCCAAGGCCGAGGCGCCCGACGAGCCGGACTTTGCCGTACACCGGGCCGCGCCGGTGATCCGCCCGTCCGATGGGGAATTGCAGCGGATCGCCGACGCTCTCAACACGGGCAAGAAGATCGCCATCTATGGCGGATCGGGCTGCGAGCGAGCGCATGACGCGGTTGTCGCCTTGGCCGAGCGCCTCAAGGCGCCGATCACACGGACCAGCCGTGCCAAGGACTTCCTCGAACACGACAATCCTTTTGATGTCGGCATGACCGGCGTGTTCGGGACGGCGGGCGGCTATCAGGCGCTGATGGACTGCGACACGCTGCTGCTGCTCGGCTGCGACTTTGCGTGGCGGCAGTTCTATCCCAGCAAGGCGACGATCATCCAGATCGACGTGGAGGGCACCCATTTGGGGCGTCGGCATCCGGTCGACATCGCCGCGGTGGGGAGCATCGCGGACACGCTGGAGGCGTTGATCCCGCTGGTTTCGCCGCGTGACGATCGCAGCTTTCTCGACCACGCCTTGTCCCATGCGCACAAGGCGGAAGCCGCGCTCGATGCGCGCCAGACGCCCGGGCACCGCGACGTGATCCACCCGCAATATCTGACCGCGCTGATCGGGCATCATGCCGCGCCGAACGCCGTCTTCACCGCCGATGGCGGCTCGCCCATGGTCTGGTGCCTGCGCCACATCCCGTCGACCGGCGCAAACCGGACGGTGGTGAGCCTCAGCCACGGGACGATGGCGAATGCTATGCCGCAGGCGCTGGGTGCGCAGGCCGCCTATCCGGAGCGGCAGGTCATCTCCATGTCGGGCGACGGCGGGCTGACCATGTTACTGGGCGATATGCTGACTGCGGTGCAGGAGGACCTGCCGATCAAGGTCGTCGTCTTCAATAACGGCACGCTCGGCTTCGTCGAGATCGAGCAGAAGGTCGAGGGGCTGCTCGACACCTTCACCGACCTTAGAAATCCGGATTTCGGCCGCATGGCGGAAGCGATGGGCTGGTGGGGCCGACGGGTCGAGCATCCCGATGCGCTCGACGATGCCGTCAGGGCATGGCTTGCCGCACCCGGCCCCGCCCTGCTCGACGTCGTGACGGTGCGCGACGAACTCGTCATGCCGCCCAAGATCGAACCCGGACAAGTGTTCGGCATGGCCCTCTATTCGGCCAAGGGCATCCTCTCCGGCCCCAAGGAAGCGACTACCGTCATGGACATGCTGAAAAACGCGGTTCTTCCATGAAGGGTGAACTTGGTCGAGAGCGGCATGAGCGGGCAGTTGCGGCATGAGATGACCCACATCCGGTCGTTGGAGACACTCACAAGCGTTCCCCGTTTCTGCCATTCGTTCACATCGGAAACAGCGCATCATCCATGGCCGCGTTGAACGGATGAACGGCCAGCGTTGGTGGAAAGCGGACGCAATGGCCACTCTACATGGCCTCTTAGAGGAGGCGGAGCACGCTACCTGATACAATGCCGACCAAGAATACGCCCATGCCCAGCCAGATCAATCCAGCAAAAATGGTAAGCCAAAATCCGACCGGTTCATCTTGTCGAGAGACGCGACGTTGCGACATTCGGCTAAGCGACGGAACATGGTCTTTGCCAATGTAGCGAAGCGTGTCCGCTCCGATTACGATCGCAGCAAGCCCAACTGCGAAGAAGAGAGCACTTCCAATGGCATCCAGCATGAACCGGGCTCGCAACGTGGCAATTTCCCGCACCTAGGCGTTGAGCGTTATGTCTGCAATTGGGCGGAAGCGGAACCGCTACACGCTACGTCGAAAGCAGAGAATGCACACCGGTATCGGCGACAGCGCGACGACCGCGAAGCCGAGCAACTCGTCAAGACGCCACTGGTCATTGGCGCCTGCCCACGCGAGCGTGAACCACACTCCCGCTGCTACCATGCCGGTATAGCAGACCGCAGCTATCCGGGTCGTGATGTCAGCCCTACCTGTCATCTCCTTTGGATAGCATACGCGTGAACGCCCGCAACGGGGTGAAAGTGGCTACCCTGCCCCAGCGCAACGAGGACCCAAAACCAGACGTTCATGCACTTTTTCAGACTTCTCGATATCGGCCGTTTGTTAAGCCAACGGGCAAGCACGGACGTGAGCTATCTGGCGGTCAAGCAATGGCTGGAATGGGGAAGCTCGGGGGAACACACTCGAGCGTCCCCCTGCCCCGCAAACAGTCAGACTTCTATCAAAATTCTGACCAACCGTCCTGCACCACGGTAAGCGCGGCCTTGCCAGAATGACGTGCGGAAGCTGAGGTAGCGATCACCCGACCAGCCGTGGCAGCCCGTTTCTGAAGTTCATGCACGGCGGGCGCGACCGAACGACCGTTGGCCACCTTGAAACGCCTTACCTGGCGCGACAGTTCGTCCGCCTCCGTTGATAGGGAACGCGCAGCGGCGGTTGCTTCCTCAACCATCGCAGCGTTCTGCTGCGTGACGCCGTCCATCTCGGCGACGGCGGTGTTGACCTGCTGCAACCCCGTGGCTTGTTGTGCCGCGGCCGAGGCGATGTCCGAGACGAGCGTATTGATCTCGCCGATCCGCCCGGTGATGCGAGTCAGTGCGTTGCCTGCTTGCTCGACCAGCTGGACCCCCGCATCGACCTGCTGGCTCGAAGCGGTAATCCGCTCCTTGACGTCCCTGGCCGCATCGGCTGACCGCTGAGCGAGTGCCCGAACTTCGGAAGCGACGACGGCAAAGCCCTTGCCCGCATCTCCGGCACGGGCGGCTTCAACACCTGCATTCAGTGCCAAGAGATTGGTTTGAAACGCAATGCCGTCGATCACCGAAATGATCTCGCTGATCTCATTCGACGATCGCTCGATACCGTGCATCGCGGCAACAGCTTGGCGAACCACATCGGCGGACTGGTCGGCATCGGTGCGGGTTTCGGTAACGACCTGATTGGCACGCTTGGCATTCACGGCGGTTTCGCGAACCGTCTCGGTGATCTCGTGCATGGCAGCGGCCGTTTCCTCGAGGCTGGCCGCCTGCTGCTCGGTCCGCTGAGACAGATCGTCGGACGCCTGACGGATGTCGCTCGCGCCATTGTTAATGCCGCTTGTCGCATCGGTTACCGCTGCCATCGCGTCATTCATCGCACCTAATGCGTGATTGAAATCGGTACGGAGCTTGGCGAATGGCCCCGTAAGATCGGTTTCGATCCGCGCGGTCAGGTCACCGTCGGCCAGCGCGCCTAGCCCGCGCCCGATGCTCTCGACAATCAACGTCGTCTGGGCTGCCTTGGCCTCATCAGCCGCGAGCAATTGCCCACGCAGATTTTTCAAGGCCCCCGCCAAGCGCCCGACTTCGTCCTGGCGATCGTGATCGACCGACGTTACCGACATGTCGCCACTGGCCAACGCCGTCAGGCCCGAGGTGACCTGATCCACCGGACGTGCGATCTGCCGGACCAGCAGAAGCAATATGCCAACCAAGGCAGCGCATGCCATCACGACGACCAGCGCAAGCAGCGTAACGACGTGGGTGTGAAGGTCGGAAGCGTCCTGACGCTGCTGTGCCGCCAGCTTCATTTCGAAGGATACAAGCGCGCTGATACGATCTGAGAGCTCGTCAAACAACACCTGGCTGCGCCCCCGCATGATAGCGGTCGCCTCTTCATTGCGGTTTAGCCGCGACAGGGTGATGAGTTTCTGGTGCTGCTCGAGATAGGAAAGCCATTTCTGGCGGAACGCCGTCAAAAGTTGACGAGCCTCAGGCCGCACTATGGTTCGATCGAGCACCGAAAAATTCTTGTCTACGATACCTTGGGCAGTAGAAATCTTTTGCTCGGCAGCCGTCATATCGGCGGACTGAGTTGCCAAAATGTGCTGTACTTCCGCTATCCGGAAGTCCGACGTCGCAGTATCAATCTGCTGAGCGGCCACTGTCTTCGGCATGAGGTCATTCGACACATAGTCGATGGCCGTGTTCATCTTACCGATTTGAACGGCCGAAAAACCTGCCACGCCACAAAGGACTACAGCAATTATAAGGAACGCAACGGCAAGCTTTTGTGGGATTGAAATGTTTTTCATGGGGCCATCCATTCAGGTGACCAAACCCATAACAAATCTATGTAAATCAATTATCTATGACAAATATGTAATGACCCCGGACGGGAGGCGAAATGGGGTATGTCGTGACGGGCACGGATATTGATAGGGACTACCCCGCTTCTCAGGCGCTGCCTGTTTGCCCGAGGCGGTCCTCCGTGTGCATCAAGCCGCTCTATCGGCATGGGCATAGAGGGGTATTCCCATGTCGACCAACGGGATGAGCGGACGCCCCATGTGGTATCCCTGCACGGCGTCGCAACCAATTTCTCGGCACAGTGCAAGTTGGTCCGATGTCTCGACGCCTTCGGCATGGGTGACGACACCCAATTCGCGTCCAAGCGTGACCGTGGCTCGTAAGACCGCCATCGAACGCGGGTCGTTAGCTGCACGCAGCACGAAGCTGCGATCAATCTTGATCCGGTCGAAGCACAGATCGCGCAGATGTGAGAGCGAGGACTGCCCGGTTCCAAAATCATCAAGCGCGATTTTAAAGCCAAGTTTGCGAATACGCTCCAACCGGCCAGCGACCTTCGCAGGGTCACGGATGAGCGCAGTTTCGGTGATTTCAATCTCCAGCCGCTCGGCTGCCAATCCATTGGTCATGACAGCCTGCGTGAGGTGGTCGAGCAACGCGTCCGATGCCAGCTGCGCCGCCGAAACGTTGACCGCCACGTACAGATGGGGCGACCACCCCGCCAGGTGTCGACACGCTTCTGCGATCACCCACCGCCCGATGTCGTCGATCAGGCCTGCATCCTCGGCGATGGGGATGAAGACTTCAGGCGAGATCCATCCTCGTTCGGGATGTTGCCAGCGCAGCAGCGCCTCATAGCCGCAGGTGATCCCGGAAGCGAGGTCGGCGATTGGCTGAAAGGCCAAGCGGAAGCCGCCGCCTTTCACAGCATCATGAAGGCCGTCGACGATCTCCTGTCGCTTCCGGAGCGCCTCTGTCATGGCGTGCTCGTAAGGATGCGCGCGACGACGGCCCGCACGTTTGGCGTCGTAGAGCGCGAGGTCTGCACGCCTCATCAGTTCCTCACCCGACAGCCCGGGCTCCCACTCTGCTACACCGATGCTGCATCCCGGCAGGAGGCGATAGCCGTCAATGGTCACGGCATGCGACATCTGGGTCACTACGTCTGCGGCGAACGTCGTGGCTTGACCGATCGGCAAGCCCATCACGATGGCCATCTCGTCGCCGCCCATACGGGCGACGAAGCTGTCCGGGTCGACCAAGCGATTCAGGACTGCCGCGCAGTGGACCAGCAGCTTGTCGCCGATGCCATGGCCAAAGGTGTCGTTGACCTCCTTAAATTCATCAAGGTCAATGAGCAGCAGGCTGAACGTCTCTGCCTTGTCGATCATGGTCGCCACGTGGTCTTGAAGCGCCCGGCGGTTGCCGAGATTGGTCAGGACGTCATAATGCGCATGATAACTCAGCGTGCGGCTGGCCTGCCGTTCGACCGTCACGTCGTTGAACGTCAGAACCACGCCTTGCTCGATTACCGGCCGACACTGCATGACGTAGGTCCGGCCGTCCTCCATTTCGCATTCTCGGTCGAAAGGCTCACCGGAATGAACCCAGGCCTTCATCGACTGGCCAACAAGGGTCCGTTTGTCGGGATGCCAGTTTCGGTACCGTGCAATGGTGTCCAGAAAGGTGTCGATGGTCACACCGGTTCGAAGCGCCTCGGGCGGCGTATCGAACAGGGTCAGGAAACGCTTGTTGTACTGGCGAAGCCGCCCCGCCTTGTCGATAAAGACCAGACCGTCCGACATACTCTCGATAACAGCTTTAAGCGTCTGCGCTTCCCGCTCGCGCCGCAACCTTGCCTGTGAGGCAGAAAGGACGCCACCCAGGCAGGCGATCGAGACGGCAAAGGCGGTGCATGCCGCGATGAGGCCTGGCGACATGGCACTGCCATGGATCTTGGCTAGGGGTGCGGTCACCGCGTCCCCGCCCAGGCTGATGAAATGGATGGCGCACACAGCGCCAACAAAAGAGATGCCGGTGGCAAGCCGTGAAAAATTGGACGAACGACGGATTTGCCAACCGATCAGGATCGCTGTGCCGATCAGCACGCCGATCAGGTTTGTCATGGTTGAAAATTGGTGGCCGCAGTCGACGAGTGCCGACAAGCCGACGGCGTGCATACACCAGATGCCTGCTCCTGCCGCCATGGCGAGAACGATCTGCCTGCGTCGATGCTCGACCCTGGCAAGCGCGGCGATTGGCAGGCCGACCAGTAGGATGCCCACCGCAGCGGAAATCGCGGTGCGATCCGGTGCATAAGTCAGGATCAGATCAGGACGATAGGCGGTCATCGCGCTGAAATGGGTTGACCACACCCCCAACCCCGCAGCCAGCACCAAGCCTCCATCGCGCCAGCCAATTGGGCTGATGCGGGCATGGCGAATTTCCGCCGTAAGCAGTGCCACCAACCAGCCCGACGTCAGGCAAATGCCGATGGAAACCGCCAGAAGATAAGCGGAATAGGGCAACAGGGAGGAGATCAAGGGAAGCCCATCGCAGCAGCAAGAGTGGCTGCGGCCATCCCACCTACTGGTTAACAATCCATATCAGCTTAATGCTTCGTAATTGGCCATGCCTGCAAAGAGTGGCCTATTCCGGTACTGGCTGGCAGCAAGGGCGCGTGAGACGCACTGCCGCTGTACGTGTGGCAGCGGCAAGGACGCCATGACGACCCACAAACGGTCGTTCGCGCCACCTCCGTCGCTTCCCAACTTCCGACATTCATTCACGTTGGGAGTGGCCATTGTGCAGTCCCCATTAGCGCGGTCCGAGTGGTCGTCAGATGTCTCGAGAACGATCCAGAGCGTGTGAAAAGTTGCGTCTGCGATTCCGCCGGGCCGCGGGTCGGCGTATGCTTTGGGCATGGCGTATATCGAGGGTCACGCGCGCGACCAGGCGCTGCTGCTGCCGGCATCGGTTGAGGATTACGTATCGGCAGACAACCCAGTGCGCTTCATCGATGCCTTCGTCGACGATCTTGATCTCGGCGAGGCCGGTTTCCATCGTTCGCAGCCGAAGGCCACCGGACGGCCGGGCTATCACCCGGGCGACATGCTGAAGCTGTACCTGTACGGCTATCTCAACCGAACGCGGTCGAGCCGGCGCCTGGAAGCCGAGGCGACACGCAATCTCGAGCTGATCTGGCTGCTGCGCGGGCTGCGGCCCGACTTCAAGACCATCGCCGACTTCCGCCGTGACAACCGCTCCGCGTTCAAGGCGGTGTTCCGCGCGTTCGTGGTGCTATGTCGCAAGCTCGACCTGTTCGGGCGCGAGCTGCTGGCGGTGGATGGCACGCGGCTGAAGGCGGTGAACAGCCGGACGCGCAACTTCACGAAGGCCAAGCTAGACAAGTATATCAGGTCCGCTGACGAGCGGCTCGAGAAGTATCTCGCACAGCTCGATGATGCCGACCGCGGCGAGGAGGCAGGCACAACCAGACGGAGCGATGCACTGGCGGCGAAGATCGTGAAGGTGCGCGAACAGCGTCAGGTCAACCAGGCGCTGCTGGAACAGCTGAAGGCCAGCGGCGAGAGCCAGATTTCGCTCACCGACCCGGACGCTCGCGCGATGGCGGCGCATCCCAAGGTCGGCGTCGGCTACAACGCGCAGGTCGCGGTCGATGCAAAGCACAAGCTGATCGTCGAACAGCATGTCACCAACGCGGGCAGCGATCTGGGTTTCCTGGCTGAGACAGCCGGCGCGGCGAAGGACCTTCTCGACGTCGACCGGATCGATGTGGTCGCCGACATGGGGTATTACATGGGCGAGGACATCGCCGCGTGCGAGCGAGCCGGCATCACGCCCTATGTCGCCCGCCCCCAGCGCGGCACGGCCGTTGGCGACGGGCGCTTTCCCAAGGAGCGGTTCCGCTATGATGAAGCCGCGGATTGCTACCACTGCCCCGGCGACCAGCGCCTTGATACACGGTACCGATGGCTTCAGGGCGGTCACATCATCGTGCAGTATTCAAACCCGCGCGCTTGTGACGGATGCGAACTCAAGGCGCAGTGCGCCCGTGGAAACTTCCGTCGCATCACGCGGTGGGAAGGCGAGGCGGTGCTCGATCGCATGGCGATACGCCTCGCCGCCCGGCCCGACATTCTCGACATCCGGCGCGAGACGGTCGAGCACCCTTTCGGTTCGATCAAGCAATGGATGAACCAGGGCACTTTCCTGATGCGCGGTCTCGACAAGGTGCGGGCCGAATTCAGTCTGACGGCGTTTGCCTATAACCTGAGACGGGCGATAAACCTAGTCGGCGTACAGGGATTGATCCGGGCCTTGCAAACCTGATCCGACGTTCAAACGCTCCCCGGCCGTCGCCCGCAGCCGATGGCCGCCCTTCCGGCGACACTGTGCCACCCATAAAAATCAGCCAACATCCTGACGTTCATTCAGCGGATCCCAAGCGTGGCATCAGCCAACAGCGAGTTTCCGCACAGTCTGGATCGAAAATTGGGAAGGGCCAAAGGCCCTTCTCACACCGCCGCCTGTCGCACAAATCAGCTCAAATCTACGATCCGCGTCAGCAAGCCTTCCCTGATCGTCATGAATGATGCGCCTCGCATGGCGATCGGTTCACCGGCCTTCATAGGTCCAAGATCGACAGCCGGGGTGCCGGTCCAATCCACCTCCATCGCGACACGATCGCCATCAACAACTGCGTTGGTGATGGTCTGATGACGGGTAGTGAACATCGTGGCTGCTTGTTCAGCAAGTTTGGCGAAGGCGGTCCGACCTTCGACCTTCATGCTTTGCCCCGAGTTCGATACGTTCTCGAATACAACATCGTCGATGACACACGCCACCAGCGCGGCTGCGTCCTTACGATTGTACGCATCGATGTAGCTTTGAATGATTGCAGGTAGCGTCACAGCTATCGCCCTTCTTCCAGAAGTGCGGGGCCTATCGCCATTTTTTTGGCAAGGCGGACCGCGCTTCAAACTGACAATGCCTGTCGGCATTGGTCACTCGGACAGACCCGACCTGACGTATCAGGCCGGGTTATTAAATCGTCCGCTGGTCGCTACCGCGATGTGAACAACGAAGGTCATGCGAGCAGTATGCCTGTCTGTGTGAGATTGTCGAGCCGGCAACGTAACCGACAAACCTTCCCGATTGGGAACGGCGATCGAGGCGGCCGGGCTTTCCCATTGGGATCGAGAAGCGAGAATCTGGTCGCGACGCGAGCGCCATGCCACTTGCAGGCCAGATTGATCGAGAGCAGACATACGCACCCTCTAGGGAGAAGTGATCGATGCGCTACGTTGCAACCGTGCTTACGCTAATGGTTTCATCAGCCGCGATGTCGGCCCCGCAAACTCGCACGATCACTACATCGCTGCCCGCCAATCGGCCGATAGGCGTGGAAGCAAGCGCATTTGTGCGTTCGGTGAAGGCGGGGGCCGTTCCCGAACACTCCGATTACAAGGATCACGACCTACTTTTGGTGGGGAATCTGCTAGAATTGCAATCTGGTAAGCAAGTCGATATAGTAATCCTAGCCAGCGCAAATCAAAAAGAGCGGCTCAAAGCATTCATCCAGCATGATCCCCGGCTTGTCACTGGAAAACTAACGAGCATTGCTTGCCGCAGGATCGACGGGCGCGGACCAGTCGTTGTAGTTTCGAACTGTCGCTTCGCAGCCTCCGCTTAGTCCCCACAAATGAACCCGTAGCGGGAAAGTAGCCTTCTTGACCGTGCCGAGAGGCGTCAGAGACATCGACTTTCCCAAAATATGTTCCCAATTGCTCTTTCCCGAAATAGGCCTTCGTGGATGGGGAAACGGGAATGGTCGGCTGAATCATTAGCTGATTTCGGGAAGACAGATTGCCTGCCTGAGCGTCCAGGTTTGGGCGAAGAAGTCGATTTTCAGTGGAGTTAGCTTATCCCAACACGCTTATAGCGCCGCCCCGCCCGACGTGCGGGCGGAGCGACGGACGCTTATCCGTTGAGCTTGTCCTTGACGGCCTTGGCTGGCGCAAAGCCGAGCTTCTTGGAAGCGGCAATCTGCATGGCCTCGCCGGTGGCGGGATTACGACCTTCACGCGCCGGGCTGTCCTTGACCTTGAACTTGCCAAAGCCGTTAATGGCAATCTCGTCGCCAGCGACCGCGGCCTCGACAATGGCAGCAAAGACACCGTCGACGAGCTTGCGGGCATCAGCCTTGCTGACGCCGTGGCTGGTAGTGATACGGTCGGCGAGGTCGGAATTGTTCATGTCATGCTCTCAAATTGTGGAGCGACCTCCATATGCGTGGGTTTGGGTGTTACGCCACCCCACTTCTTGAAATGGGTCAAACCGACCGCCTGTCCATGTACTTGGAATGGCTGAGATAACGCTTGGCATATACCGACGTTCGTGCCGCCTCACCGATTTGATCCGAACGGGGCAGCTTGCATATCGTGAATGGAAGGTACGTCGCTAAATAAACAACGATGTCTCCAACCGTAAGAGACAAATCGACGATTCACTCCACCTGGTGACCCGATGAAACACATCGACCGTATACCGGATCAAATCGTCGCTTGACGCCGTGTCGTTATTGCTGCTGCAAGACCATTGCTGTGACATGGCCGTTTACGGTTCTCCGGAACCGCGCAGCGTTTAAGACTCCTGCCACTCCCATTTGGATAGACCATGGCTGACGAAACCATCACCGACACCGCGCATGCGGTCGAACTCGCCACCGAACTGACCATTGCCTGGCTGGGCAATCCCAACACGCGCATCGACGCCGAGCAGGTCCCGGCTTTCCTGGGCAGCATGCACAGCGCCATCCTGAAGCTGGCCGGCGGCGGCGAGACGGCGGCAGCGGACGCCGTCGACACCACCGAATACACGCCTGCGGTGTCGGTGCGGAAGTCGCTGGCGTCGAAGGACCACATCATCTCGATGATCGACGGCAAGCCCTACAAGACGCTGCGCCGCCACCTCGCCACCAATGGCCTGACGCCGGAGGAATATCGCGAGCGCTATAACCTCAAGGCCGACTATCCGATGGTCGCCGAGAGCTATTCGGAAAGCCGCCGGGCGATGGCCAAGAAGATCGGCCTCGGCCGCAAGCCGGGTGCCAAGGTGGCACCAACCGCCAAGCCCAAGGGCGCCCGCGCCGCCAAGAGCGCTGCTCAGGCGCATCTGTCAGGCGAATAACTGGTCAGGCAGGGCTGGCTTCAAGACAGCCCTGCCTATCACTCGCCACTAGACCCAAGGCGTCATCGACCGCTGGCACGGCGTTCAGATGGCTTTGGATGAACCTGGCCCAGTCCTCGAGCATGCGCCGGCGCGGGGAAAGATAGAGCGCGGCGTTATACGCCCCCCTCACCTCGTCGCGCTCGACATGGGCGAGCGCCATCTCGATCCAGTCGGGCTGATAGCATTCCGCCTCATTGGCCCAGGTCGAGGCGAGTCCGCGAAAGCCGTGCACAGTCTGGCGGCCGCGATAGCCCATCCGGTAACAGGCATAGATCATCGTGTTCTGCGAGATCGGCTGGTCAGGCTTCTCGCCCACAAAAACATAGCCCGCTGAACTATAGGCGCGCACATCCTTCAGGAGCGCGACGACAGCGGGCGCGAGCGGCACGACATGCTCGCGTGCCATCTTCATGCGTTCAGCCGGCACCCGCCACAGAGGCGCAGGCCCATCGAGATCCTCGAACTCCTCCCAACGGGCATGTCGCGTCTCGTTGGTTCGCGCCCAGGTCAGCAGCGTAAACAGCAGCGCCGCCCGGGTGACCGCGCGACGCCGCAGCGTATTTTCACCATCATAACCGTCAATGGCCCGGATCAGCGCGGGCAGCTCGCTGCGGCCAATCCGCGGCATATGCCGGGTGCGCGGCTTGGGCTTGAGCAGCTGGCCGAGATGCTCGGCGGGATCGCGCTCGGCCCAGCCATGAGCGATGGCAAAGCGGTAGACCTGGCTGACATGCTGCTTGAGGCGGCGACTGACGTCGAGCGCACCGCGTGCTTCGACCGGCCGTACCATCGCCAGCACATCAGCCGGCGTGATGACACCGAGCGCGAGTTTGCCGAGCACAGGAAAGGCATCGCGCTCGAGCCGGGTCAGCAGCCGGGTGGCATGCCCGGGATCAAGCCCGTCGAGACGGTGACCATGCCATTTGCGCGCCGCTTCCTCGAAAGTCATCTGCGCCCTGGGCTTGTTGCCGGCGCCGGGATCGCCCCCCTCGCCTAGCACCACTTTAGCCTTGGCGCGGCGCAGCCGCGCCTCTGCCAACGACACGCCGGGATAAGCACCAAAGGAGAGCAGCTTTTCCTTGCCGCCGTACCTGTACTTCATCCGCCACAGCTTGGAGCCATTGGGGCGGACAAGAAGGTAAAGGCCGTCGCCGTCGGTGAGTTTATAGTCTTTTGCCCGCTTGGTGGCGTAGCGGACTTCGAGCTCCTTGAGGGCCATGGGGGTATCTCCTGCCGAGGCGGCGATGATACCCACGAAAATACCCCCAAAGGCAAATCGCCGTCCTGGCATCGAGAGGCGTCGACTGGCACCCGATGAGAGCCGCTGAGCGAGGGCTAACTCTTGGAAAAATGACACAAAAAAACCGCCTCGGGATGATCCGGGCGGTTATGGTATCGGGAAGTATGGTTGCGGGGGCAGGATTTGAACCTGCGGCCTTCAGGTTATGAGCCTGACGAGCTACCGGGCTGCTCCACCCCGCGACGCTAGCTGAGCCGCACGGCGGCACGCTTCACGCGTGGTGTCGTGGGGCTTAGCGCCCCGGGCTGGATTGGCCCGAGGAGACGAGTGAATGGGTTTTGTGTGTATTCGCGGACTGTAATGCCTGGCGACGCCCTACTCTTCCACTGCTTGAGCAGTAGTACCATTGGCGCAGTCGGGTTTCACGGCCGAGTTCGGGATGGGATCGGGTGGGACACCGACGCTATGGCCACCAGGCAATAGAGTCCGCGAATACTGACCCTCGAGGGTTGGCTCGAGGGTGTGTGGGTATAAAATCGATGCGTGCACTGGCTGTATTGATGACCGCACCCGTATTGCCATCTAGCCCAGGGCTGATGGTGGGGGTGTGGAGCTCTCAAGCGCGAATAGGACAATTAGTATCGGTTAGCTCCATGCGTTACCGCACTTCCACATCCGATCTATCAAGGTCGTGGTCTTCGACCGTCCTGAGAAATCTTATCTTGAGGGAGGCTTCCCGCTTAGATGCTTTCAGCGGTTATCCCGTCCGTACATAGCTACCCTGCTGCGCCGTTGGCACGACGACAGGTACACCAGAGGTACGTTCAACCCGGTCCTCTCGTACTAGGGTCAACTCCTCTCAAATTTCGACGCCCACGGCAGATAGGGACCAAACTGTCTCGCGACGTTCTGAACCCAGCTCACGTACCACTTTAATTGGCGAACAGCCAAACCCTTGGGACCTGCTCCAGCCCCAGGATGTGATGAGCCGACATCGAGGTGCCAAACAACCCCGTCGATATGAGCTCTTGGGGGTTATCAGCCTGTTATCCCCGGCGTACCTTTTATCCGTTGAGCGATGGCCCTTCCACGAGGGACCACCGGATCACTATGACCGACTTTCGTCTCTGCTCGACTTGTCAGTCTCGCAGTCAGGCTGGCTTATGCCATTGCACTCTAACAGACGGTTTCCAACCGTCCTGAGCCAACCTTCGCGCGCCTCCGTTACTCTTTAGGAGGCGACCGCCCCAGTCAAACTACCCGCCACAGAGGGTCCCTGTACCGGTTTCACGGTACGAGGTTAGACATTAAACAACAACAGGGTGGTATTTCACCTATGGCTCCACATCGGCTGGCGCCAATGCTTCAAAGCCTCCCACCTATGCTACACAGTTCTTGTCCAATGCCACTCTGAAGCTGCAGTAAAGGTGCACGGGGTCTTTCCGTCTAACCGCGGGTACTCCGCATCTTCACGGAGAATTCAATTTCGCTGAGCATGTCCTGGAGACAGTGGGGAAGTCGTTACGCCATTCGTGCAGGTCGGAACTTACCCGACAAGGAATTTCGCTACCTTAGGACCGTTATAGTTACGGCCGCCGTTTACCTGGGCTTCATTTCAGAGCTTGCACTCCTCCACTTAACCTTCAGGCACCGGGCAGGCGTCAGGCCCTATACGTCGTCTTGAAGCCGACTTAGCAGAGCCCTGTGTTTTTGCTAAACAGTCGCTACCCCCTGGCCTGTGCCCCCCATGAGAGCTTGCGCTTACATGGGGCCTCCTTCTTCCGAAGGTACGGAGGCAATTTGCCGAGTTCCTTCAGGACACTTCTCTCAAGCGCCTTGGTATACTCTACCTGACCACCTGTGTCGGTTTCGGGTACGGTCTATACGGTGGGGCTATTTCCCGGGACAGTTTCGAAGCCTGACCAATCCGATAAGGTCAGACAACACACACCATCCGTCACACACCACCAGGCCCACGAATATTAACGTGGTTCCCATCGACTACCCCCTTCGGGCTCGTCTTAGGGGCCGGCTCACCCTGCGCGGATTAGCCTTGCGCAGGAACCCTTGGTCTTTCGGCGAGAGGGCATCTCACCCTCTTTATCGCTACTCATGTCTGCATTCGCACTTCCGATACCTCCACGACCCATTACCAGATCGCTTCGCAGGCTTACGGAACGCTCCGCTACCGCGTGCACAAAGTGCACACCCTAAGCTTCGGTGCGTGTCTTGAGCCCCGTTACATCTTCGCCGCAGAAACCCTTGTTTAGACCAGTGAGCTGTTACGCTTTCTTTAAAGGATGGCTGCTTCTAAGCCAACCTCCTGGTTGTTTTGGGATTTCCACATGCTTTCCCACTTAGACACGACTTGGGGACCTTAGCTGTAGGTCAGGGCTGTTTCCCTTTTGACGACGGACCTTAGCACCCGCCGTCTGTCTCCCGAGTATCACTCATAGGTATTCGGAGTTTGGTTAGTATTGGTAGATCTCGCGACCCCCGCAACCATCCAGTGCTCTACCCCCTATGGTGTCCGCTCGAGGCACTACCTCAATAGTTTTCGCGGAGAACCAGCTATTTCCCGGCTTGATTGGCCTTTCACCCCTAAGCACAACTCATCCGGTAACTTTTCAACGTTAATCGGTTCGGACCTCCAGTGCGTGTTACCGCACCTTCATCCTGGTCATGCATAGATCGCCGGGTTTCGGGTCTAATACTTCAAACTAAGTCGCCCTATTCAGACTCGCTTTCGCTGCGCCTACACCTATCGGCTTAAGCTTGCTTGAAACATTAAGTCACAGACCCATTATGCAAGAGGTACGCAGTCACCCCATAAAGAGGCTCCTACTGCTTGTAGGCAATCCGTTTCAGGTACTGTTTCACTCCCCTCATCGGGGTGCTTTTCACCTTTCCCTCACGGTACTAGTTCGCTATCGGTCATGTACGAGTATTTAGGCTTGGAGGGTGGTCCCCCCATGTTCAGACAGGATTTCACGTGTCCCGCCCTACTCGAGTCCCATCACATCAGTTTCGCATACGGGGCTGTCACCCGCTATGGCCACACTTTCCAGAGTGTTCTGCTACTTGAATGATGGGCACTGGCCTGGTCCGCGTTCGCTCGCCACTACTAACGGAATCTCGGTTGATGTCTTTTCCTCCAGCTACTGAGATGTTTCAGTTCACCGGGTTCGCTTCTCGAAACCTATGTATTCAGTTAAGAGATACCTGAACCAACTAACCCTGACCGCCGTTTCCAACGTGCAGGATTAATCGGATAGGTGGGTTTCCCCATTCGGAAATCGTCGGGTCAAAGGTTGCTCACACCTCACCGACGCTTATCGCAGCGTGCCACGTCCTTCATCGCCTGTACATGCCAAGGCATCCACGAATTGCCCTTACCTCACGCTTGAGAGCCCACACCACCACCATCAACGCTGGGCTTGTCTCTCGACAAAGCCGACTCGGCAGAGCAGCATTGGGTAGCATCTCGGTGTGGTCATT
>NZ_CP079203.1:3132500-3285000 GCF_019297835.1 Sphingomonas sanguinis
CGAAGCGGCGCGGCCATCATGCCGCCCAGCTGGCTCACCATCGCCTCGGCGGCGGGCGAGAATTCGGGCGGCAGGACATCGGGCACCGCGCCCGTGCCGCCGAACAGCAGGTCGATCAGTGCCAGACTGAACGCGCCGTCGATGACGATCAGCGCCTGCGCGTCGGCGGTGCTGCCGCTGGCCGAGGTCATCGCCATCGGCAGCCACGCGCTCAGGCCATCGCCGCGCTCGGCCCGGTAATCGGCGAAGCGCTGGACGACCAGCGGCTCCGCCCAGCAGCGCAGTTCCTCGCGCAGAAGGGATTCGAACAGCCCCCGCAGCGACCGCGCGAGACGCGCGGACAGATGCTGCATCGTGTGCAGGTCGCCGAACGGATTGAGCTTGGTCGTGCCCAGCACGCCGTGATCGGCGGTCTGTTCACGACCGCGTTCGCGGCGTTCAACCTGAGGGGCGGCGTTAACCATGTCTCACTGAACAACGAAATTGGTAAAGTAGACGTTAGCGACGCCCCCGAATCCCTCCTTTTGCCGCAGAATCTCGTTGATCGCGTCGACCAGCTTGCGTTGCAGCTGGCGCTTGCCCTCGCTGGAGAAGACCATCTCCTCGTTCGAGTCGCCCAGCGTCATCAGGATCGCCGAGCGGACGGCCAGGTCGTTGGTCTTCAGATTGTTGATGACCGTGTCGTCATAGGGCGTCGAAACGGCCAGACCCACCTGGATGATATGCACCGAGTCGCGCATGTTCGAGGTGAAGTCCTTGGGCAGCTCGTAATAGTTGGACGCATAGCGTTCGCCGCCATCGCCCACCGGGGTCGGCATCCCCTTGTTTTCCTTGGCCTCGCCGCCTTCGCCATGGCCGCCCTCGCCGCCACCTTCGCCGCCGCCGTGACCGCCTTCGCCCTCGCCTTCACCGGCCGCGCCCGCGCGCTTCTGCTCTGACTTGGGCACCAGCTTGGGTCCGGGATGCTTGGCCTCGGCCTCGGCCTCGCCATTGTCCTCCTTCTTGTGGCCGCCGCCGATCAGGCCGGAATTGGCCGCGTACAGCCCCGCGCCCACGCCGCCGCCCAGCAGGACGAGCACGGCGACCACCATCACGATGATCTTGCCCATCTTGCCCTTCTTCTTGGGCGCCTTTTCGTCGGTTTCCTTGGTGTCACTCATGGCTCAGTCCTCAGGCGATTCGGGTGGAGGCAGCGGCCGGGTCTCCGGCGTCGCTGGGATCGGTGGCGGCCGTAAAGGCCGGGCGGGTGGGGATGACGGGGTCGGGACGGCGCGGTGGCGCCTGTCGCTCGCCGCCCATGCCCGACTGGCCCATGTCGACCGCCGTCTGGCCCAGACGCATCCCCTTTTCCTCGGCCAGCCGCGCCAGCGTCGGCTGGGCGTCGGCGAGCATCGAGGCGGTCTGCGCCTGGTCGGCGGTGAAGTGGATATGCGTCGCGCCGTCCTCCTGGCGCAGGTTCACCGCGATGCCGCCCAGCGCGTCGGGCGATAGCTGGATACGGGTGTCGGCGGTGGCGGCGTCCTCACGCATCCGGTCGATGCGGTCGATCATGCCCTGCGGCCAGTGATGTTGCGTCATGTCGAGCGGAGCCTGTTCGGCCCCCGTGGTCGCGGCGACCGGCGCGGCGCTCAGCGAGTCGGCGCGCGCCAGCGTCGCGGGATCGACCGACAGCGCGGCGTCGTCCTTGCGGCGATCGATGCGAGGGTCGGAGCCTTGCTCGCCGCGTATCGACAGCCCGAAGAGCTGGATGGCGGACGCGGTCTGGCCGGCCTGCAGGATCGGGGCAGGGGCCTCGATCGGCAGCGGCGCGACGACGGACGCGGAGGCGTTCGTCGCGGTGAAGCGGAGGGGCGTGTCCTGCCGGATGGGCGCGGCGCGCGCGCCGTCGACGGGAATCGCAGTCGGCACGGTATCGGCGCGAATTGCGAGTGGGATGCCCGGTGCCGTGTTACGGACGGCTTGTTCGAGCGTCGTCGCCGCTGCACCCGGGACGGATGCGGTCGGAACGCTCGGCACTGTCTCACGCGGGATCGCCGCGACGGACGCATCGGGACGCGTCGCCGCTGGAGCGGCCATTGCCAGCGATGCAGGAGGCTGCGTCGCGATCGGAACGGTCGTCCCGGTATTCAACGTAGTTTTCGCCAGCGGCGCATCGGGCCGGATCATGATCGGCAGGCCCGAGTCTGTGTCACCCGCCGCTGGCGCCGTCATGGCGGGCGGCACGGGCATGGTGGCTTTGAGCGGGTCGAAGGCGATGGGTGCCTTGGTCGTATCGGACGCGACCGGGGTGGTCACACCCACCGACGCAGCCGCGGCGTCCGGCAGGGTCGGCATCGTCGCCAGAAGCGTCGTGATCGGGGCGGCTGAGGCACCGGACGCCGCGACCGGCTTCGCATCGGGTTCGGGCGGCACAAGCGGCAGGGTCGGGATGGCGAACGGCATCACCGGCAAGGCGGCGGCATCGCTCGGCACGTCCTTGCCGTCCGTTTCGGAGGTCTTGCCGTCCTTGGCTGTGTCACCGTCCGACTTGGGCTGGGTGTCACCGCCATCCGCATCGCCCACGCCCGGCATCAGCGCGAAGAGCATCGCGAAGGCGGAGGCCATCGGATCGCCCGCGCTGGCCCCGGCGCCCAAGCGGGCGGAGGCGGTGCCGGAGGGCGTGAGAGAGGAGATGGAGGACATCATGACAAGTCTGTCAGCAAGGATCGTGCCGATTGCGACGCGCGCCGCCGCTGGCAGGCATATCCTCCAGCGCGCGCATCTCGGCACGGATCGCGGCGATGCGCGCGCGGTCCATCAGCTTCTCGACGGCGGTCTGGTCGCGCTTGGCGGCCTTGGTCTGCTCGCCGGCCTGGGCGGCGCGCTGCTCGGCGATCTCGATGCGCGCAGTCGCGGCATCGGCCGATTCGAGCAGCCGGTGGCGGAAATGCGCGTTCGCCATCAGCGAGGCGGCCGACGCCGTCACCGCCGGAGCGGGCGTCACCGCCTCGATCAGCTGGCCGATACGCTGCGACAGCTGGTGTTCGGAGGCGACGCGCTCATGCGCGCGCGCTTCGTCGGCCAGCGTCAGATTGAGTTGCAGCGTGCGGACCCGGTGGAGCCGGGTCAGCATCGCCTGTTGCCGGGTTGCCATTCATGTCCCCCCTAGAAAACGGATCAGCCGATCGGCTGGCCGAAAATCCCCACCAGTTCCTCGACCGCATGGTCGAGCGGCACGACCTCGTCGGCATCCTGCCGGATATATTCCATCACCGCCGGGTGGCAGGCGATGGCGGCGTCGATCGCCGGGTCCGCGCCCGATCGGTACGCGCCCATCAGGACGAGATCGCGATTCTCTTCGTACGTCGCAAGATGACGGCGCAGCGTCCGCGCCGCCTGGGCATGCGGGCGGCCGACGATGTCGGTCATCACGCGGCTGACCGAGGGGCCGATGTCGATGGCGGGATAGACGCCGCGCTCGGCCAGATGGCGGTTGAGCACGATATGCCCGTCCAGGATCGACCGCGCCGAGTCGACCACGGGGTCGTTGCCGTCGTCGCCGTCCGCCAGCACGGTGTAGATGGCGGTGATCGATCCGGTCCCGTGCGCATCGGCGCCCGCCCGCTCGATCAAATTGGGCAACATCGCGATGGCCGAGGGCGGATAACCCCGCGCCGAGGCGGGTTCGCCCAGCGCCAGCCCGATCTCGCGCCCGGCATGGGCGACGCGGGTCAGCGAATCCATGATGAGCAGGACCTTCTTGCCCTCGGCACGAAACGCCTCGGCAATGGCGGTGGCGCGCAGGGCGCCGCGGATACGCAGCACCGGCGAATGGTTGGCGGGCACCGCGACCACGACCGAGCGGGCGCGGGCCGCGCCTGCGACCTTGGTTTCGAGGAAGTCGGCGACTTCGCGGCTGCGCTCGCCGATCAGGCCGATGACGATGACATCGGCGCGGGCGGCGCGGACCATCATGCCCAGCAGCACCGATTTGCCGACGCCCGACCCCGCCATGATGCCGACGCGCTGGCCCTGACCGATGGTCAGCAGCCCGTTGATCGCGCGCACGCCGACGTCCATCGGCTCGAGCACGCGGCCCCGGTCGAGCGGCGACTGCAGCTTGCCCGCCAGCGGCCAGTGGCTCGCACCGCGAATGGGCCCCAGGCCGTCGATCGGCTTGCCCGACCCGTCGACCACGCGGCCCAGCATCGCCGCGCCCACTTCCGCCTCGCCCGGAGGGCCGAGCGGGCGCACCGGCGCGCGCGGGAGCAGGGGGGCGGGGCCGCCCAGATTCATCATCAGCGTGCGCCCGTTGCGGAAACCGATCACCTCGGCCTCGACGCAGTGGCTGCCCTTATCGCCGATCGCACAGACCGTGCCGACCGGCAGCGACAGCCCGACCGCTTCCATCAGCAGACCGTCATAGGAGGCCAGCCGACCCGCGACCATCGCACGCGGCGCGAAGTCCGCCTGGGCCAGCGTTTCCAGATAATCGGTGGTGAAACGGTTCAGCATTGGGGAACGGGAACCTTGTCGATCGCGGCGGCGAGCTGGTCGAGCCACAGCGAGGGGCCATCCTCGACGATGGTCGAGGCGCTTTCGAGGACGAAGCCGCCGCGCTCCACATTGGGATCGCCGACGGGGAAGACGGTTTGCGGCAGGCGTTCGGTCAGCATCGCCACGTCATCGGGATGGACGCGCAGCATCGCGGCTTCCTTGGCGTCGGACAGCATGTCCATCGCCGCCTCGATCCGGCCGGTCAGCCGCTCGGCATCGACGCCGATTTCGCTCACCAGCTTGCCGACCAGCATCAGCACGGTCTGGCGCAGCTGTTCGGCCATCGCTTGCCGGTCGATGCGCGCGTTCAGCGCCTCGGCGATGGAGTCGACCATCCGGCCGTCGCGCGCCTCGGCCTCGGCCTGCGCCTGAAACTGACGCTGGGCGGCGGCTAGCCCTTCGGCATAGCCCTCCGCATGGCCCGAGGCATGGGCGGCGGTGATCGGATCGATCGCCGGTTCGACGGGATCCTCGCATGCGGCAAAGGGGTCCCAGCCCTGGGTCGGGTCGTGATCGCGGCTGGCGGGATAGAAATGGCGCGGATGGCCGGGCGCGATATTGTCGGCCGCCGTCGCGCCCAGGCCGCCGGTCGGCGCCTGCGGCCGGAACGAGATCGGGCCGGAACCCAGATCGATGTTGAGGCCCGGCATCCCCGACGGCGCGAAGCCGCCGGGTGGCGCGAACGCCTGTTGCAGCGCGGCCGCCGCTGCATTCTGGCGGGCGGAAAAGCCGGCGACGAAATCAGACATAATCGTCCTCGCCTCCGCCCATCATGATCGTGCCTTCCTTGGCCAGGTTGCGGGCGACGGTAATCATCGCCTTCTGCGCCTCCAGCACTTCGGACAGCTTCATGGGGCCGCGCGATTCGATCTCGTCGCGGATACCGGCCGCCGCACGCGCCGACATACAACCCAGGAAGCGATCGCGTGCCGCCTCGTCCGCACCCTTGAGCGCGCGGGTGAGGATTTCGCCGTCGACGTTGCGGATGAGCGTGCCGAGATTCTTGTCGTCCATGTCGAGCAGGTTGTCGAAGATGAACAAGGCTTCCTCGATCTGCTTGGCGACATCGCGGTCGATCTTGAACAGCTTGGGCATGACCCGCTGCTCGGTCGCCTTGCGGGCGCTCGACAGGATCTTGGCCGCTTCGCGCGAACCGCCCATCGCCAGGCCCTGGCCGCCGCTGCCGCCTTCGCTCCAGCGCTTGAGCACGCCGTTCAGCGTGTCGATCGCCTGCGGCGTCACCGGACCCAGCCGGGCGACGCGGTGCAGGATGTCGGGCTGCATCGCCTCGGGTAGCAGCTCCAGCACCTTGCCCGCCACGGCGGGGTCGCAATTGGCGATCAGGACCGCGCCGATCTGCGGATGTTCCTTCTCGACGATCTTGGCGATGTCGATCGGGTCGAGCCAGCCGAGCATCTCGATCTCGCACTGCGCCTCGGCGGGCACGATGCGCGACAGGACGCTGCTCGCACGCTCGGGCCCGAGCGCCCGGTTCATCACATTCTCGACGATCGGCTTGGGCTGAAAGGCGATCGAGGCGCGGGCGCGGGCACAGCCGACGAAATCGTCGAGCACGAAGCCGACATCCTGCTCGCTGACATCGGCGATCGAATACATCGCCTTGCCCAATTCGCGCACCTCATCGGGTTCCAGCTTCTGGAGGATGGCGGCGGCTTCTTCCTCGCCGACCAGCATCATCAGGACGGCGGCCCGTTCGACACCCGAATAGACGCGCCCCTCTTCGACCGACGCCATTACTGCTGCGCCTCCGAACGGATCATGTCACGCACGGCGAGCGCGGCGCGCGCGGGGTTGTCGCGGGTGAAGCCACGCACCTTGGTGATCCGCTCGTTGAAATTGTTGGTCTCTTCGATCTCGTCCAGCGTCACGGCGGGCGGCTGCTGGCCGATCATGCCCGCCATGGGCTGGCCGTCCGCGCCGACCCACATGGGCTGGCCATCGGCACCGATCCGCACGGGCTGGCCGTCGGGGCCCATCACCGGCTGACCATCGGCGCCGAGCAGGACATTGCCCACGCCCGCGCCATCGGCCGCACCCATGGGCAGCGCCTTGGCGGCGTCGGCCGCGTCCTTCTTCTTGGACATGGCCTTCACCATCGGCCGCACGCCGAGCAGCAGGACCAGCAGTGCGATCAACAGCGCGGTCGCATTGCGCGCCACGATGGGCAGCCAGCTATTGTCGTACCAGGCGCGCTTGTCCTCGACGCCTGCGTCGGCGAACTTGCGGCTGATGACGGTGACATTGTCGTTGCGTTGCTGGTCGAAACCGACCGCCGACTTCACCAGGTCGGAAATCTGGTTGATCTCCATCTGGCTGCGCTTGCCGGTGGCGGGGTCGCGGAGCAGGACGGCGACGGTCAGCCGCTTGATCGAACCTGGCGCGGCGCGGGTCACCGACACTTCCTTGTTCAGGTCATAGGCACGCTGGAAGGCGTCGGACTGCTTTTCCGGGTTCAGGCCCGGACCACCGGCGACCGGCTTGCCATCGGCAGGCGGAGCGCCGTTCGCACCGTTCGCGGCCTGCGGCTGCTGCAGCGTGCTGGCGGGCGGCGGCGTGTTGGACAGCGCGCCGGGAATGCCGCCGGGGGTGGTCGGATCCTTCTGATTGCCGGTCCAGTTGCCGGTTTCGGCGCGCAGCGCACCGTCCTTGTCATAGCGTTCGCGGGTCGCGCTGGTTTCGTCCAGATTGACCTCGGTCTGCACCTCGGCGGTGAAGTTGCCCGCACCGACCAGCGGGGTCAGCAGCTGGATCAGCTGGGTGCGGTACTTTTCCTCCAGGCGGCGCTGGAAATCGATGCGGCGATCGTCGCCGGTCGCACCCTCGGCACCCTTTTTGGACAGCAGGCCGCCCATCTGGTCGACCACGGTCACGTCCTCGGGCTTCATGCCCGGTACCGACGAGGCGACGAGATTGACGATCGACTGGACCTGCGATTCCGACAGCGAGCGCCCGGCGTTCAGCTTCAGCACCACCGAGGCGGAGGGCGAGGACTTGTCGCGGATGAAGGGCGAGGCCTCGGGCGTGGCGAGGTGCACGCGCGCCTCGGCCACCGCGTCGATCTCCTCGATCGAGCGCGCCAATTCGCTCTCGCGCGCCTGGCGAAGGCGTTCGCCCTCGACCGCGCGGCTGACACCCATCGGCAACTGGTCGAGGATCGCATAGCCGCCGGGTGCCTGCTTGGGCAGACCCTGGCCCGCCAGCAGCATCCGCGCCTTGGAGTAGTCCTCCTCGTTCACGGTCAGCGCGCCGGTACCGTCGTTGATCTTGCTCTTGATGTTGGCGGCCGACAGCGCGGTCGTGACCGCCTGCTTGTCCGCGTCCGACAGATTGTCGAACAGCGTCTTCTGCGGCGGGCTGGACAGCGCCATCCAGGCGAGCGCGGCGGCGGCGATCAGCCCGATCAGCATCGCCATCGGCGCCGAACGACGGACGGCGGGCTGCGCCATCACCGACTTGATCTGGCGAAGCGGGTTGGCGAACTTTTCCGGCAAAGGCGGCAAGGCCGGTGCTGGATTGGCGGATGCGGGGGTGAGGGCAGTGCTCATCTTACACCGGCATGCTCATGATGTCCTTATAGGCGGACAGGAGTTTGTTACGGACTTGCAGGGTCGCCTCGAACCCGACCGACGCCTGCTGGCGGGCCATCATCACCTTCGCGATGTCGACCGTTTCGCCGCGTTCGTAGGATTCGGACAGGCGGGCGGCCTGCTGCTGGCCTTCGTTCACGCCCTTCAGCGCGGACTCCAGCGTATCGGCAAAGCTGGTCGGCGCGGCGACCGGCTGAGTCTGGGCGGCCTGTGCCGCCTGGTTGGCACCGGCCTGGCTTGCCGCCTTGAGCGCCTGATTGCGTTCCAGGATCTGGGCACGAAGCGCCATCACCCGGTCGACGCTCATCGCACCGCCGACACCACCGACGCTCATGCCATCATGGCCCGGCTAGAGGGTCGGATGATCTCTTCGCCCTGCTCACGCGCCTTGGCGAGACGGTAGCGCAGGGTGCGCTCCGAAATGCCGAGGCGCTTGGCCGTCTCGACCCGGTTGCCGCCGCAGGCCGCCAGCATTTCGCGGATCGCGGCGAACTCGCTCATCTGCACGACCTTGCCGAGCGTCGCTTCCGCCGTCGTGACGGTCAGCGGCTCGTCGTCCAGGTCGTTGGCGATCATCGGGCGGTCGAACACGATATGCTCGGGCTCGATCGTCTCGCCACCGGCAAAGAGCAGCGCGCGCTGGATGACGTTTTCCAGCTCGCGGACATTGCCTGGCCAGTTGTGCTTGGCGAGCTTCTCGATCGCCGTCGCGCTCGGCCACGGAATGGCGGTGCGGCCAGCGGCGTGGCGCAGGATCATCGTCGCGGCGAGCGCGGGGATATCCAGGCGACGCTCGGCCAGCGCCTTGGTGGTCAGCGGGAAGACCGACAGGCGGTAGTACAAGTCGGCGCGGAACCGGCCCGCCGCCACTTCGGCCTGCAGGTCGCGGTTGGCGCAGGCGATGACGCGGACGTCGACCGACTGCGGCATCGACGCGCCGAGCGGGATCACTTCGCGCTCCTGAAGGACGCGCAGCAGCTTGGCCTGCAGCTGGAGCGGCATCTCGGCAATCTCGTCGAGGAGCAGCGTGCCGCCATCCGCCGCGCGGAAGAAGCCTTCGCCCGCCTGCGCCGCGCCGGTGAACGCGCCCTTCTGGTGACCGAAGAGCAGGGCCTCGAGCATCGATTCCGGCAGCGCGGCGCAGTTGATCGCGACGAACGGCTTGTTGGCGCGGGCCGACTGCGCATGGATGGCGCGGGCGACGACTTCCTTGCCAGTGCCGGTCGGGCCGTTGATGAGGACGGTGATGTCCGCCTGCGCGACCCGCTCGGCCAGCGTGAAGAGCGCTAGGCTCTCCGGGTCGGCGGCGGTCGGCATGGTCGAACCGGCCAGCAGCGCGCGGACGAAGCTGTTGCCGACGCCCGATTCCGCGGAGGAATAGGTCACGGCGGCAGGGCGGCCGCCCATCGCCGGGGTGATGGCCGGGACCGGACCGTCGGACACGACGACGGTGCGCGCCGGATGCTCGATCACGTCGCCCTCGGTGACGAGGAACAGGTCCCCGGCCTGGGGCACGGCGCCCTGCTCGGCAATGGCCATGCCCTGGGCCCGCAACCCGGAAATCAGCGCATATTTCTGCTTAACGAGCGCAGCGGAGGGGTGAATCGACGACATCTGGCGTGGAGTCCTTTCGTGACTCTCCAATGCCGCCTGTTTGGTAAAACCGTGGTTAATGCGGCAACGGCAGCGGCAAGTTTTTTCCGGGCGCGACGCGCGCCCGTATGTGGGCGGGCGTCGCCCGGCCGCGCGCGCGACCGTTCCGGCAATACCGGCAAGCGCCCCGGCAAAAATTTGCATGGAGCCGGCTAAAGCCTGCCGGAAAGCGGCCGTTACTCCACTCGGCGGCTCGGTGGTCCAGAGGGGACACAGACGGATCGCCGAGCAGATTTGGAGACATCACATGACCGTTATTGCCAGCAATATCAGTGCTATGCGGGCAACCGCTGCTTCGACCTCGGCCTCGCTCGCGCTCAGCACCTCGATGCAGCGCCTGTCGACCGGCAACCGCATCAACTCGGCAAAGGACGACGCGGCGGGTCTGGCCATCAGCGACTCGATGACTGCCCAGATCAAGGGCATGTCGCAGGGCATTCGCAACGCGAATGACGGCATTTCGCTGGCTCAGACGGCGGAAGGCGCGCTGAACGAAGTCGGAAACATGCTCCAGCGTATGCGTGAGCTGAAGGTCCAGTCGTCGAACGGCACCTATTCGACCGCGGACAAGGCGAACATCACCAACGAGCAGACCTCGCTGGCCGCCCAGATCAAGTCGGTCATCACCAATACCAAATTCAACGGCAAGACGCTGTTCGACTCGACGGCAGCCGCTTCCGCGGTGACGATCCAGACCGGTGCGACGACGAGCGATACGGTCGCGATCAACCTGCGCGACATGACCGCGACCTACACGCCTGCGGCTGCTGGTCCGCCCGCCACGGCAGAAGCCGGTTCGAAGCTGAGCGCCGTGGTCGACTTCTCGGCCGCAGCGACCACTGCCGGTGACTCGGCTGCGCTGAAGTCGGACAGTCTGGACAATTACGACGCCGCGATCGCCGACGTGTCGAAGATCCGGGCAGGCCTGGGTGCGGTGCAGAACCGGCTCCAGTCGGCGGTCAACAGCGCGACGTCGAACATGACCAACCTGGCCGAAGCGAAGAGCCGTATCTCGGATACGGACTTCTCGGAAGAAACCACCGCGCTCGCCAAGGCGCAGATCCTGAGCCAGGCGTCCACCGCGATGCTGAGCCAGGCCAACCAGTCGCAGCAGGGCGTGCTGAAGCTCCTCGGCTAATCGCCCTGGGCGAATGCCGACCGCGGTTTTCCCCTCGGTCGCGGAAGGTGGACCCCCCGATGCCTTATAATGATGCCTTATAATAAGGTGTCGGGGGGCTCCGCCCGAAAAAATGCGCCCAAATCACTTTTTTCTCTAAAGCGCGGTTCCAAGCGGTCGTTACCCGTCTTGGCAGCTCGACCTTCGCCTTGGGGGCGGCGGAGAGCTCCGGCTTTGGAGAACAACCATGACGGTTATCGCCAGTAATATTTCGGCGTTACGCGCATCGAGCGCCAACGGCGCCGCGACGGAAGCGCTGAACGTTTCGATGCAGCGCCTGTCCACCGGCAAGCGAATCAATTCTGCGAAGGACGACGCCGCAGGTCTCGCCATCGCCGCATCCATGTCGGCGCAGGTGCGCGGCATGAATCAGGGTATCCGCAACGCCAATGACGGCATCTCGATGGCGCAGACCGCCGAAGGCGCGCTGGACGAGGTGAGCAACATGCTCCAGCGGATGCGCGAATTGGCGGTGCAGAAGGCCAACGGCATCTACTCTACCAACGACAAGGCGAACATCACGTCCGAGCAGACGGCGCTGGCGAATCAGGTGTCGAACATCCTGTTCAATACTCAGTTCAACGGCCAGAAGTTGCTGGACGGTTCGGCGGGTACAGCAGGTGTCGTGCCGATCCAGGCGGGCGCGAACACCAATGACGCCATCAAAATGACCTTTACCGACCTGACGACCGACACCGCCATCAACGGCGTTATCAACGTCGTCAATCCGACGACCGGTCCCAGCAGCATCATCGATCCCCCGGTGGCTCTGGAAAAGTTCGACGCCGCCATCGGCCGGGTCGCCAATATCCGCGCGGGCCTCGGCGCCACGCAGAACCGGCTCCAGTCGGCGGTCAACAACCTGACCTCGAACGTCACCAACCTGACGGATGCGCGCAGCCGCATCGAGGATACCGATTTCTCGGCGGAAACCACCGCGCTCGCCAAGGCCCAGATTCTGAGCCAGGCGTCGACCGCGATGTTGAGCCAGGCCAACCAGTCGCAGCAGGGCGTGCTCAAGCTGCTCGGCCAGTAATTCCCGGATCCTGAGCGCCCCGGCACCGCGCCCCCACTCGGGTGGCGGGGCCGACCGGCCGCGAGATCCTCCCGGACCGGTTTGCAGGACAAACCCCGGCGGCAGCAATGCCGCCGGGGTTTACTTGCGTGTTATCAATCGGCGCGCAGCACCAGGGCAGGCGAGGTCCGCCCCGCGCGCCAGGCGGGATACAGGCTGGCCAGCACCGCCCCCGCCACGACGCTCAAGGCGATCACCGCCAGCTCGCGCGCCGAAATTCCGATCGGCAGCGACAGGAACACGTCCCATTCGGCCTGCCGCGCAGGAGAAAGATGGCGGACGGCCGTGACGATCGCAGCCCGCTGGGTCAGTAACAGTGTGGCCAGCGATAGGCCGATGCCCGCCCCGATCAGCGCGATGATGCTGCCCACGGTGGCGAAGATGCGCATGATGCTGCGCGCGGTCACGCCCATGGTGCGCAGGATCGCGATCTCGCGCCGCTTCGCCCGTGCGAGCAGGGTCATCGATGACAAGATGTTGAATAGCGCGACCAGCGTGACCAGCCCGACCGCGATGGTCATGCCGATCTTTTCGGTGACGAGCGCGGCGAGCAGCGCGCGATTCGCCTGCTGCCAGCTGGTGATCGGATAGCCCGAACCCAATCGTCGTCGGATCGCCGCCGTCACCGCCGCTTCCTTGGCCGTATCGGTCAGCACCACCGCGACCCGGCGGGTCACGACCGAATCGTCCTGCAGGATGGGCAGCGAATCGAGGGGGGCGTACAGCGTCACCTGGTCGCTGCCCTTGTCGTCATCCGCATAAAAGGCGGCGACCCGCGCCGGGGTCAGGTCGAGCGACACGGTGCGATCGGGGCTGACGACGACCCGGCCGATCGCGATCCGGTCGCCGGGAAACAGGCCCAGTTGCAGCGCGGCATTCTGGCCGATCGCCACCGCGCTCGCCGGATCGGAGCTGTGCGCCAGCGCCGAGCGCATGGTCGGCACGAGTCTATAGAGTGTCCGGGGATCGCGGCCCTGGAGTTTGATGGGAGTGATCCGGCCGTCGATCGACAGCCCGGCGGTGATCTCGCGAACCGGCTCGGTGCGGACGACGCCGGGGATGCGGGCGATCGTGGCGGCGACCTGTGCTTCGCTTAGCCTCGATCCCGAAGGCACGGTGACGCTGAGATGCCCGTCGACCGGCGCGACGCTCTCGACCAATTTGGTCTGCGCGCCGTTCATGACCGCGATGACCAGCACCAGCGCGGCGACGCCGATCATGACGCCGGTACAGCCGATGCCCGCGACCAGCAGGACCAGCCGCCCGCCCGCACCCGGCCACAGATAGCGGCCGATCAGATGGCGTTCATGGCGTGCGAGCATCGGCGTCCCCGGTCATCGGGGACGCGCTTAGAGCAAGATGGGGTTATCGGGAAAGGCTACCCATTCCTCCCCGGCACGGGGGGGGGACCATGTGCAGCATGGCGGAGGGGGTGTGCCGCTAGGGACGTCCTATGAGGAAGCCCCCCCTCCGTCAGGGCTTGCGCCCTGCCACCTCCCCGTGTCGGGGAGGATAAGATCAACGCTGGCTGGCGAGGGCCTTTTTCAGGCGGGCATGCGCCGCGCTCTTGATCTGGCAGACGCGCGCGGCGCCGACGCCCAGCACCTGGCCGATTTCCTCCAGGTTGAGTTCCTCGACATAATAAAGCTGGATCACCATCGCCTCGCGCTCGGGGAGCGCGGAGATGGCGGCGATCAACGCGTCGCGCAGGTCGCTTTCGGCCAGCTGCTCGAAGGCGTCGGGCGTGTCGTCGGCGAACCAGGGCAGGTCGTCGGCATAGACATCGTCGATCGCCTCCATGCGCACGGCCTCTGCGGTCTTGTAGTCGGCGCGTAGCCGTTCGACCGTGATGCCCAGCTTTTCGGCGACCGCCTCGTCGGACGGGGCCTTGCCCTCGGTCTGCGACAGGGCGTTGACCGCCTCGTGATACTGGCGGCGGCGACGCATCGCGCCGCGCGTCGTCGTCGCCTGACGCCGAAGCTCGTCGATCATCGCGCCGCGCAGCCGCGACTTGAGGTAATGGCCGAACTCGACGCCGCGCTCCTCGAACGAGGCGGCGGCCTCGACCAGCGCGACCAGGCCGACCTGGACCAGATCCTCGACCTCGATCATGCTCGACATGGACCCATGCACATGCCACGCGATGCGCCGGACCAGCGGCAGATGCTGGCGGATGACCGCATTCGCATCGCCGCCGGGCATCCCGGCGCGGCGGGGTGCCGGGCGATAGGTCAGCGGCTGATCGGCGACCGTCGGATTGGCCAGCGCGGGATCGAAATTTGCCGGGTTGAAGCTCTGCGCGTCCATGAACGCGCCGCTCAGGGGATGTGCGCTCATGCGGCCAACGCCTGTTGCTGGTGATGATGGGGAGAGCCGATGACGGCGACGACTTCGACCGCCTTGTCCTCGGGCACTTCGAAGAAGGAGAGGACGGGCGTGTCGGGCAGGCAGGTGCGGACCAGCTTGCGCATCGCGATGCGCACGCCCGGCTGGACGACCAGCGCGAAGGGCTTAGCCTCGGCGATCAGCGGCTGCGCGGCCTGGGTCAGCGCCTCGGTGATGCGGCGGCCCAGATCGGGTTCGATCACATGGCGGCGCGCGGTGTCGGCGCGCATGGCCTGACCCAGCAGTCCTTCGAGCTGGCCGTCCAGCGTCATGACGCGCAGCGGCTCGCGCATCCCGCACAGCTTCTGGATGATGAGCGCGCCCAGCTGCGGCCGGATCAGCTCGACGATCTCTTCGGCGTCGAGCGTCTTCTGGGCCGCCACGGCGATCGCGCTGGCGATGCGGCGGAACTCCTTCAAGGTGATATTCTCCGAAAGAAGGCCCTTGAGAACCTGGGTCAGGGTGGTGAGCGGCAGCGGGTTGGGGCTGAGCGAGGCGGCGAGTTGCGCGGCGCGCTCCTTCAGCCCGTCGAGCAGCGACTGGACCTCGTCGGGGCCGAGCAGCTCGGCGGCGTTCGAGGACAGGATGTGATTCAGGTGCGTCGCCATGACGGTGCCCGGGTCGACGACCAGATACCCCATGCCGGTGGCGGCATCGGCGTCGCCCTTCAGGATCCAAGTGGCGGGCAGGCCGAAGGTCGGGTCCTTGACCGGCTTGCCGTTCAGCGCGCCGAACGCCTGGCCGGTGTCGAGCGCCAGCATCTCGTCGGGCGACACCTGATCCTCGGCGGTGACGACACCGTTGATGAGGATGCGATAGCTATAGGGCGCCAGGTTGATGTCGTCGCGGACCCGCGCCTGCGGCACGACGAAGCCCAGATCCTTGGACAGCTGGCGGCGGACGCCGGTGATGCGGGCCATCAGCGGCGCACCGCGACGCTCGTCGACCAGCGGGACCAGGCCGTAACCGATGTCGATATGGACCTGCATCCCGTCGATGACCTCGTCCCAGCCGATGCGCGAGGGGTCGACCGGCTCGGGCGCGGGGGCAGGGGGGGCGATGACCGGGCGCTTCTCGATCTGGCGCAGCTTCCAGGCGGTGAACCCGGCGATCGCGGCGGCGGGCAGCAGCACCAGATGCGGCATACCCGGCAGCACGCCCAGCAGGCCCAGGATCACCGCGACCGGGATCCAGGTCTTGGACGCGCCGAACTGCGACCCGATCTGGCCCGCCAGATCCTTGTCCGATGACACGCGCGTCACGATGGCGGCGGCGGCGATCGACAGCATCAGGCTGGGCAGCTGCGCGACCAGCGCGTCACCGATGGCGAGCAGGATATAGGTCTTGGCGGCGTCGGCGATGCCCATGCCATGGCTGACCGGACCCAGGATCAGGCCGCCGATGACATTGGCCGCCAGGATCAGCATGGCGGCGACCGCGTCGCCCTTCACGAACTTGGACGAACCGTCCATCGAACCGTAGAAATCGGCCTCGGTCGACACTTCGACGCGACGCGCCTTGGCCTGGTCCGGCGTGATGAGACCGGCATTCAGGTCGGCGTCGATCGCCATCTGCTTGCCGGGCAGGGCGTCCAGGGTGAAGCGGGCGGACACTTCCGACACGCGGCCCGCGCCCTTGGTCACGACGATCAGGTTGATGATCATCAGGATCGCAAAGACGAAGAGACCCACGACATAGTCGCCGCCGATCAGGAAGGTGCCGAACGCCTCGATGACGTGACCCGCCGCGCTCTCGCCCTCATGGCCATGGACCAGCACGATGCGGGTCGAGGCGACGTTGAGGCCCAGGCGGAACAGGGTCGCGAACAGGAGGACGGTCGGGAAGGCCGAGAAGTCGAGCGGCTTTTCGGCGTTCAGCGCGACCATCAGCACGGCCAGGCTGATCGCGATGTTGGCGACGAAGAAGATGTCGAGCAGCGCCGGCGGGATCGGCACGACCATGACCAGCACCAGCAGCAGGATCGCGGCGGGCAGGGCCATGGTACGGCCGCTGGAGAAGAGCTTGCCCATTGCTTAGCCACCCATCCGTGCGAGCATCATGTAGGCGAGGCGCGCATGATCGGGCTTGGGCCGCAGCACGCTGTCGCCGGTCGCGGTGGCGCCGCGCATCCCCAGCTGGTTCATGGTGCTGTTGGCCCAGGCGATCGCATCGGCGGCGCTTTCGTTGTTGCCGGTGACGACGGTCGCGTCGCCGTTCATGCCCTGAAGCGCGAGCGCCTGGGCGGCGAATTGCAGATTGGCGGCGCGCGTCTCGTCGCTGTCGGCCTGCGTTCCGGCCAGCTTGGCGGAGAAGCGGTCGTAAATGTCCGAGAGCGAGCGCGGCTGGCCGTTCGAGGCGTAGAAGACCGAACGGTTGGCGCGGGCGGCGGCGGGGAACAGCGATGCGCCGCTGGCCTGCGGGTTGCTGGCCATCGTGCCCAGAAACTTGGTCGCGCCGCCCAGACCCAGGAAATGCGCCATGTACAGGTCGGTGCCGTTGGCATCGCGGCCCAGCGTCGATTCCAGCGCGGACTTGTTGTCCGAGGCGTGCTCGGCCGCCATCAGCGAGGCGGCGGTCGGATCGTTGCGCAGGCCCATCACCGCCGAGCGCGCGCCGCCCGAGACATAATAGTGTCCGCCCGACTGGCCGATCGCATCGGCCGCCCAGCCCAGGCCATGTTCCGCGCCGTGCTTCTTCACGACCGCCAGCCAGCTCTGCTCGACGAACTGATAAAGTCCCGAGGCCGACGAGGTGCCCGCACGGGCATTGGCATTCAGGCCGGATTCCAGCTTTGCCTGGCCAAGCAGATAGCCGAAATCGACGCCCGTGCGGCTGGATGCCAGCGCGATGGCCGATTGGATTCTGGCGTGGGAGACGGGTTGGACGGTCATGCTGCGGTAAAAAGCCCTTGTTCGGGCCATACTCAGCAAGGGGCGTGCCAATTCCTGACGGTGCCGACAGCTGTGCGACATGAATCGGCACAGGGCACAAAAAAAGCCCGGAAAACCGGGCTTTGTCCATTCGGCCTATTCGGGCCTGCCGATGGTGTTGCCGGTGCCGCCGCCGTCGATCCGGCAAAGCGGCAACGCATTGCCGCCCGGCAAGCGGCAATCAGGCGTAAGCGCGCATGGCGGGGCGGTAGCCCATGCCGGAGTCGCCGGTCAGGGTCTGCAACCGGCGGCGGACATTGGCCGCCATCAGGTTGACATAGATGCGGCACGTCTCGTTCAGGCGGTTGGCCTCGTCAGCCAGCTCGCGCAGTTCGGGGCCTGCGGGACCGGTGCCGAGCGCGGCGACCTCCTCGATCGCGGCCAGCTTCTCGGTCGTCGCACGTTCCAGGGCGGCCACGTCGTTGACCTTCAGCGCCGCGATTTCGCGGTGAAGGGCCTCGATGACCCGGATCAGGGCGTCACGGCGTGTCATTTACCATTCCAATCGAGCTTCAGCGCAATCATCTGGTCGGCGATGGTCGCCGGCAGGATCGGAAAATCGCCATTGGCGATAGCCTTCTTGATCTCCGCGACCCGGTCCATGTCGACCGGCGGCTGCGCGGCCAAGGTGCGGGCCATGTTGCTGACGCCGCTCATGTCGTTCGCCTTGACCGGGGTCTGCGCGGGCTGGGCGGCGCCGGTGAGCGCGTTGGGACGCGTCACGGCGGCGATGCGCCCGACCCTCGCTTCCCCGGCACTCAGCCTTGTTACATCCACCATGCCCGCACCCTTTGGTTTCGCTGACATGATGTATAACGGCCGGGGGGCGGCAATTTTTAGGGGAAATTTACGCTCCCTGTCGGGATTTTCATCGTCATTCGGACCAGCCGGGCAGGGTCGCGCGACCGCTGGCCAACGCCACCGCCTGGATCGGCTGGCGGGCGGATTCGATACGCACCGGGAAGTGTCCGCCGGGTGCCGCGTCGGCCATGGCAACCCCTTCTCTTGTAATGGAAAAGCCGTCCGATCCGGCTTCGATCACGACCGGATCGCCGCGCTTGATGACCGGCTCCGCCTTGACTGCGACGGCGGCGATCATGCGCGGTTCGGGGGCGGGTTTGGGCGCGGAGAGCACCGGCACGAAGATGCGCCATTGCGGGCTGGAGCAGGTGACGACTACCGCGTCATGCGCTTCCGTCCGCCAGGACAGCGCGACCGTCGGGCACTGGGCCAGCTTCAGCCGGTTGTCGATGGCCGAACGCGGGCCGCCCTCCACCCCGACCGGGCGGCCGGTGAAGGCGGTGACGGCGGCGTCGAGCGACGCGATATCCTGGAAACCGGCGGCACCGGCCAGAAGCAGGGACAGGATCATCATCAGGGTCTCCGTGAAGGTTCGCCGGCAAAGACCAGGGTGATCATCGCGACGCGAGGTCCGGGCTTTCCGGCGGTGGACAGGATCAGGCGGTCGGCGGCGGCAGGGCCGATCAGCGCGGCCGCGGCGCGGGCGCGATCGGCGGCGAGCACGACCGCGCTATGGGTGACGGGATCGACATCGGGGGCGCTGCCGTCGGTCGAGCCGACAATGGAAAGGCGAACGCGCGGATCGGCCAGCGCCTCGCGCGCCCAGGGACCGAAGAGCGGGTCCGGCTCGATCGGTGCGGCCGATCCGACGGTGAAGCTGAGCGAGGCGGCGGCGACCGGCATGGCGGGCGGCGGGGCAGGGGGCGCCCGCAACGCCTGGTCGACATGATCGGTGCTGCCGAACTGCGCGCGCAGGCCGTTGAGCAGCGCGGGCCGCCGCTCGGCGCCGGTCGCCTGGACCAGAACGAGGAAGCCGACCAGCAACAGGGCAAGGTCGGCCAGCGTGATGAGCCAGATCGGCCGTGCGGGCGGCGTTTCGGGAAAGAACGGCTCGGTCATGCGACGCTGACCAGATTGGGGCCGGACTTGGGGGACGGCGTCGGTCCGCGTGACGGGCGCGGCGCCTCGCGCGCGGCCAGGGCGGCCAGCGGCGCGACGATGCGGGTCCGCTCGAACGCCTCGATCCGCGCGGCGCGGCGCAGGCGCATCGCGACCGGCTGCGCGACCAGATTGGCGAACAGCGCGCCGTAAAGGGTGGCCAGCAGGGCGATCGCCATCGCACCGCCGATCCGCTGGGGATCGTTCATCGTCGCGAACATCGTTGCCAGACCGATCAGCGTGCCGACCATGCCCATGGCGGGCGCGATCTCGGCCGCGCCGCTCCAGATATCGGCGATCGCGACATGCCGCTCGACCCGTGCGTTGCGCGCGAGGTTCAGCCGGCTGGTGACGGCGTCCGCCCCCTCGCCATCGACGATCGCGGCGACCGCCTCGGCCATGTCGGGATCGGTGATGACCGAGCGGTCGAGCGTCAGGACGCCATGGCGCTTCGCCACCCGCGACAGATGCGCGATCTGCTCGACCAGCGGCTCGGCGGAGAAGGGGCGCCTGGGCAGCACCGCCAGCGCCCGCACCGCGCGCCGGGCATCGCGCCATGGCGTGCGCAGCAGCGTCGCGATCAGCGTTCCGCCCAGCACGATGGCGAGCGCCGCGGAATCGAAGAACTGATGAAGCGGAGGAAATGCAGTCATGCGCGCACCTACGCAAAGACCGGGCCAATTCGCCCACGGGAAGGGGCGTGCAAGGCGGCGGCCGAGGGCGCTGCCGCTTCGTTGCCGCCGACCGGCAAAAACCGGCAGCCGGTTGCCGGAAAGGCCGTGCCGGTGGCGTCCTGCCCTCCTGTCCGGGGAATTGGCACGGTCATTGCGAGGGCTTGGCCATCGCGAAGTCCCGCGTGGGAAAGGAGGTTGAACGATGGCCGCAGAAACGCTTTTCGGAGTGCACGGTGCCGCACTGGAGGTGCGGGCGCAGCGCATGGGTGTGCTGGCATCGAACATCGCCAACGCCTCGACCCCGGGCTTCAAGGCACGCGACATCGATTTCAAGGCGGCGCTCGCCTCGGTCGAGGGTGGTCAGGACCAGGGCCGGGGCATCGCGGATGCGATGAAGTACCGCGTGCCGATCCAGACCTCGCTCGACGGCAACACCGTCGAACTCAACCAGGAACAGACCGCCTTCGCCGAGAATGCGGTCCAGTATCAGACGACGCTGTCCTTCCTGAACGGTCGCATCTCCACCATCACCCGCGCGCTGAAGGGCGAATAAGCGATGCCGAACGGACCGCTTTCCATCTTCCAGGTCGCCGGTCGCGCCATGTCGGCGCAGCTGGTGCGGATGAACACCACCGCGTCGAACCTGGCCAATGCCGGTGGCATCGCCGGGTCGGTCGACACCGCGTACAAGACGATGAAGCCGGTGTTCCGCACCAGCTTCGACGCCGCGACCGGCCTGTCCACCGTCGATGTCGAGAAGATCGTGACGGCGGGCGAAGACCCCACCAAGCGCCACGACCCCAACAATCCGCTGGCCGACAAGGACGGCAACGTCTTCGAGGCGGCGGTCGATGAAACCCGCGAGCTGGTCGACATGATGGAGACCTCGCGCACCTATCAGAACAATGTCGAAGTGATGCAGACGGCCAAGTCGCTGATCCTCGACACCCTCAAGCTGGGCCGCTGATCATGACTTCCACCCAGATGAACTCGACGCTGGACAGCCTGGGCATCAAGCGCACGGGTGCGACCAGCACCGCGACGACCACGACCACGGCCAAGAAGTCGGCGACGACGCTGGACCAGGGCGATTTCCTGCAGCTGCTGACCGCGCAGCTGAAGAACCAGGACCCGTTCGCCCCGATGGACAACACCCAGATGGTCGCCCAGATGGCGCAGTTCTCCAGCGTGGCGGGCATCTCCGAGATGAACACCACGCTCGGCGCGATCGCGACCAAGCTGAACGCGACGACCCCGTCGGACGCGATGAACTATGTCGGCAAGACCGTGCTGACCCAGGGTACCACCGCCTATGGCCGCAGCAGCGGCGGGCTGGCGGGGCAGGTCGAGCTGGACGGCGCGGCCTCGGACGTGTCGGTGACGATCGCCGATGCCAGCGGCGCGGTCCTTAAGTCGCTGTCGCTTGGCACCCAGCAGGGCGGCACCGTCGGCTATGACTGGGACGGCAAGACCGAGGACGGCAAGGAAGCCGGTTCGGGTCCCTTCACCATCTCGGTCTCGGCGTCGAACGGTAACACCGCCGTCGGCAGCCGCTCGCTCGTCTGGGCGCCGGTCCAGTCGGTCTCGATGCCCTCCACCGGTTCCCCCGTCCTGACCGTCGCCGGTCTCGGCCAGGTCCAGCTTTCCGCCGTCCGCTCGGTCGGCTGATCCCCTTTACGCACCAGGAAGATAGCCCATGTCCTTCTACACCTCGCTCAGCGGCCTTCAGGCTTCGCAGACCGACATGTCGGTCATCTCGCACAACCTCGCGAACGTCGGCACCAACGGCTTCAAGAAGAGCCGCGCCGAATTCGCCGACGTGATGGCGGCCAATTTCTCGACCGACCCGTTCAAGCAGGTCGGCTCGGGCACGGTGGTCAAGGCCAACCGGCAGGAGTTCAAGGAAGGCAACTACACCAGCACGTCGAACGCGCTGGACCTTGCCATCTCGGGCGACGGCTTCTTCACGGTGCAGTCGGGCGGCACGACCGGCACGCTGCAATACACCCGCAACGGCTCGTTCCAGGTCGATACCGACAATTACGTCACCGACACGCAGGGCAACCGGATGCAGGTGTTCCCGGTCGACAAGGACGGCAACGTGACCTCGTTCGGCAATGACGGCCTGACCAGCCTGCAGCTGCCGCCGACCAGCGGCACGCCGGTCGCGACCAAGAGCGTGACGCTGGACATCAACCTGTCGAGCACCGCGGTCGCCCCGACCGGCGCGTTCGATCGGACGAACATGGGCACGTACAACAACACGACCCAGACCAAGATCTACGACACGTCGGGCAACGCCATGACGCTGACCAACTATTATGTCCGCGAGCCGCTGCCGACGGATTCGAGCGGCAAGCCGATCCAGCCCGCCGACGGCAGCAGCAAGTGGAAGGTCTACAGCTACGTCAACGACCAGCAGATGACGCGCAATGGTTCGACCGATCCTGTCGAAATGACCTTCGATTCGGGTGGCAATCTGGTGTCGCCGGTGGGTCCGACCAAGTTCGACGACTATACCCCGCGCACGTCGATCACCGCGCAGCCGCTGTCGCTCGACTATACCGGTTCGTCGCAGTCGGGTTCGATCTTCTCGGTCGCCTCGCGCACCCAGGACGGCAAGGCGGTCGGCCTGTTGTCGGGCGTGTCGGTGGGCGAGAACGGGCTGGTCACGGCGTCGTTCACCAATGGCGAGACCGCCAATCTGGGCAAGGTGGCGGTGGCGACCTTCGTCAACATGCCGGGCCTGCGCCAGGAAGGGAACAGCTATTGGGAAGCGACCGGCAAGTCGGGCGCGGCCAAGTTCGGCACCGCCAATGAAGGCGCGTACGGCGCGATCCGGTCGAGCACCATCGAGGGGTCGAACGTCGACATCACCGAGGAGCTGGTCAACCTGATCGCCGCGCAGCGCGATTTCCAGGCGAATGCGAAGGCGCTCGATACGTCGAGCCAGATCTCGCAGACCATCTTCAACATCCGCAGCTAAGCGAACGCCGGGGGCTAACGGGGAACCGCGATGGACAAGCTGGTCTATACGGCATCGACGGGTATGCGCGCGCACATGGCGGCGCAGACCGCGATCGCCAACAACATGGCCAATGCCTCGACGATCGGGTTCCGTGCCGACCGCGTCGTGTTCGACCGCATCGACCTGAAGGGCGGCGGCGCGGCGTTCGAGGCGCGGATGCCCACTGCCGAGGAAGTGACCGACGCCGACCGCGCGCCGGGCACGATCCAGCACACCGGCAACGCGCTGGACATCGCGATCGCGACGTCGAGCGCGTGGCTGGCGGTGCAGGCCCCGGATGGCACCGAAGCCTATACCCGTCGCGGCGACCTGGAGGTCACGGCCTCCGGCGTGCTGCAGACCGGCGACGGCTATCCGGTGATCGGCCAGAACGGCCCGATCACGGTGCCGCCGTATAATTCGATGACCGTCGCCCCCGACGGCACGCTGTCGATCGTGCCGCTGGGCGCCGGGCCGGATACCCAGCCCCAGGTGATCGACCGCATCAAGCTGGCCGATACGCGCGGCACGCAGACCACCAAGGGTCTGGACAATCTGCTGCGCGTCAAGGGCGGCGGGGCGATGCCGCAGGACATGGACGCCACCGTCCAGTCGGGCGCGCTCGAAGGGTCGAACGTCAACATGACCCAGACGCTGGTCGACATGATCGAGAACCAGCGCAGCTACGAGGTGCAGGCCAACCTCATGAAAGAGGCCAAGTCGTTGGATGAGAACAGCGCATCGCTGATGCGTCTGCCGAGCTGAGGATTAAAGTCTTATGTCTTCCGCCGCTTTGCACGTCGCGCGCACCGGGCTCGATGCCCAGGACATGCGCATGCGGGTCATCTCGAACAACCTGGCCAACGTCAACACGACCGGGTTCAAGCGCGACCGCGCCGCGTTCGAGACGCTGGCCTATCAGACGATCACCGCGCCCGGCGCCGCCAGCTCGACCGAGAGCAAATACGCGACCGGCCTGAACCTGGGCACCGGCGTCCGTATCCAGGGCACCGCGCGCATCAACACCCAGGGGTCGATGCAGACCACCAACAACAGCCTCGATCTGGCGCTGGACGGTGACGGCTTCTTCCAGGTGCAGATGCCCGGCGGCACGCTCGGCTATACCCGCGCGGGCAATTTCTCGCGCTCGGCCGAAGGGCTGCTGGTCACCGCCGAGGGCTATCAGGTGATGCCGGGCATCACCGTGCCCGAAGGCACGACCCAGATCACCATCGGCACCGACGGCACCGTCTCGGCGACCCTGCCGGGCCAGACCGCGGCGGCGGAGATCGGCCAGATCCAGATCGCCAGCTTCCCCAATTCGGCCGGGCTTCAGTCCAAGGGCGACAATTACCTGACCGAAACCCCCGCCTCGGGCGCCGCGAACATGGGTGTCGCCGGTCTCGAAGGGCGCGGCCAGATCCGTCAGGGGATGCTCGAAGGCTCGAACGTCAACGTCGTCGAGGAGCTGGTCGACATGATCGAGACCCAGCGCGCCTATGAGGTCAACTCGAAGATGATCAAGTCGACCGATGAGATGCTCCAGTACGCGAACCAGAATCTGTGATGATGACCATTCGCTTCCCCACCCTGCGTTTCGACTATTGGACCGAGCTGGCGCTGTCGGCGGCGGCGGGCACCATGGTCGCCGTCGCGCTGATCCCCGCGCCCGCCCATGCCAGCCTGTTCGGTCGCAAGAAGCCCGCGGAGGATTTCTCGACCGTGCGTCCCGCGCCGATGCCGATGCAGCCGGTCGCGCAGCCCGCCCAGCCCAATGGCGGCATCTTCCAGGTGTCGGACGGCTATGCCGCGCTGTACGAAGGGTGGCGCGCGCGCAAGGTCGGCGATCCGCTGACCATCGTGCTGGTCGAGCGGACGGCGGCGACCAAGTCGGCCAATTCCAAGCTGGGTTCCAAGGGCGATCTGGGCCTCGCGCCGCCGACCACCGGGCCGCTGGGCAAGCTGCTCAAGTCGACCGATATCGGCATGAGCGGCAGCCGCAACTTCAACGGTTCGGGTGCCGCCGACCAGTCCAACTCGCTGTCGGGCGAGATCACCGTCACCGTCGCGCAGGTGTTCCCGAACGGCACGATGCTGGTCCAGGGGCAGAAGCGCGTGACGCTGAACCGCGGCGACGAGTTCATCCAGATCAAGGGGCTGGTCCGCATGGCCGATGTCGGCATCGACAACCGCGTCGAGTCGACCCGCGTCGCCGATGCGCAGATCGCCTATACCGGCAAGGGCGACGTCGCCCGCGCCAGCCGCCAGGGCTGGTTGAGCCGTTTCTTCCAAGCCGTCAGCCCGTTCTGAGGCCTTTGACCATGATCTTGCGCTTCTTCCTCACGCTCCTCGCCACCTTCGCGATCGCGGGGCCAGCCTCGGCCGACCGGATCAAGGATTTGGGCGGGTTCCAGGGCATCCGCAGCAACCAGCTGACCGGATACGGCGTCGTCGTCGGCCTGCCGGGCACGGGCGACGACAATCTGGAATATACCGTCCAGTCGCTGAAGGCCGTGGTCTCGCGCTTCGGGCTGCAGCTGCCGCCGACCGCCAATCCGGGCATGAAGAATGCCGCGGTGGTCATGGTCACCGCCGAGCTGCCGCCCTTCGCCAAGCCGGGGCAGAAGCTCGACATCACCGTCGCCTCGATGGGTAAGGCCAAGTCGCTTCGCGGCGGCAGCCTGATCCTCACCCCGCTTCAGGGTGCGGACGGCCAGATCTATGCGATGGCGCAAGGGAATCTGGCGGTCGGCGGCCTGGGTGCCGAAGGCGCGGACGGGTCGAAGATCGTCGTCAACATCCCCTCGGTCGGTCGTATCCCCGAAGGGGCGACGGTCGAGCGTGCGGTCGCCACCGGCTTCGACACCGCGCCCAGCCTGACCTTCAACCTGGCGCGCGCCGACTTCACCACCGCGCAGAACGTCGCGCAGGCGATCAACTCGCGTCTCGGCATGGGCACCGCGCAGGCGATGGATGCCGTGTCGGTCGCGGTCCGTGCGCCGATGGGCGCCGATGTCCGCGCCACGCTGATGTCCGAGATCGAGAATCTGAACGTCACCTCGGCCGAACCGCCCGCCAAGGTCATCGTCAACGCCCGCACCGGCACCGTCGTCATCAATTCGGCGGTCCGCGTCGGCCCGGCGGCGGTCACCCACGGCAAGCTGACCGTGAAGATCGACGAGAATCAGCGCGTCAGCCAGCCCGGTCCGCTTAGCGGTGGTCAGACGGCGGTGACGCAGAAGTCCGGCGTCTCGGTCGAGGAGGAAAAACGTCCGATGTTCGTCCTGGCCCCCGGTCCCAAGCTGGCCGATGTCGTGAAGGCGGTGAACGCGATCGGCGCGGCCCCGTCCGACCTGGTCGCCATTCTCGAAGCGCTGAAGGAAGCCGGCGCCCTCAAGGCGGAGTTGATCGTCCTGTGACCCAGAGCATTTCAGCCACCGCGCCGGCGACGGCGGCCTCCGCCATCGCGGGCACCGTGTCCACCGACACCCGCCGCCTGTCGAACGGCGCCAATCTGGACAAGGCGGGCACCCAGTTCGAGGCGATCTTCACCGGCATGATGCTGAAGGCGATGCGCCAGACCAAGCTGAGCGAAACCATGTTCGACTCCAAGGCGCTGGACACGTTCCGGGACATGCAGGATCAACAGGTTGCCCAGACGATGGCGACCCAGGCGCCGCTGGGGATCGGCAAGGCCGTGACCGCCTTTCTGGCGAAATCTCAACCTGTCGTTAACCAGACATAACGTACCGCAGTAACCATGAGCGACCTGCTCTCTATTGGCGCTTCGGGCGTCCGCGCATACCAGACCGCGCTGACCGCCGTTGGTGAGAATATCGCCAATGTCGGAACGGACGGCTATTCGCGCCGGACGGTCACGATGCAGGAGATTTCGCCCGCCGCTGGTCTGGCGGCGAACAAGTTCTCCGCGGGTTCGGGCGTCATGGTGCTGGGCATCGCCCGCGCCACCGACGTCTATGCCAGCGCCGCGGTGCGCTCCGCCACCTCCGATCTGTCGCGGACCACAACGGGCGCCACCTGGCTGACCCGAATCGAAGGTGCGATGACCGGCGATCAGGTGCAGACCCGCCTGACCTCCTTCTTCACCGCCGCACGCACGCTGGCGGCCGAGCCGACCTCGACCGCACTGCGCGCCACGATGCTGGAAACCGCGCGTTCGACCGCGACCGCCTTCAGTGCGACCGATTCGGCCTTCGACCAGATCAATTCGGATTTCGATGGCCAGGCGCGGCAGGCCGCGCACGACCTGTCCTCGCTCGCCACCTCGCTGGTCCGCGTCAATGACGGGTTGGGCCGGACCCAGCCGGGTACCTCGGCGGCGGCGCAGCTGAGTGATCAGCGCGACCAGATCCTGACCCAGATGAGCGCGCTGACCGACATCACCAGCACGACCGACGAACTCGGCCGCGCGACGGTGCGACTCGGCGACCGGGCGGGGCCGATCCTGGCCGCAACCGATACCACCGGCTCGGTGACCTATCAGCGCGGCGCCGATGGCGGCGTGTCCTTCCATGTCGCGCTGCAGGGCCAGATCAACGATTTCGTGCCCACCGGCGGCGCGATGGCCGGGATGCTGGACGGCGCCGAGCGGATCAACGCGACGCGCGCCGCCTTCAACAAGGTCGCCCAGAGCTTCGTCGACACGGTCAACGGTCTCCAGGACGCGGGTCAGGACCTGAACGGGAATAAAGGCCCGGCGATGTTCGGTCTGAAGACCGGCACCGCGCAGATGAGCCTGTTGCTGACCGACGGCGACAATATCGCGGCGGCCAAGGGCAATCAGGGGTCGCGCAACGCCGGCAATCTGGATGATCTGGAAACCGCGCGCGGCGCGATGCGCTTCGAGACGAACCTGACCCAGATCGTCACCGACAATGCGACCACGCTGAAACAGCGCCAGACCGTCGCCGATGCGCAGACCGCGATCAGCGACGGGGCCAAGGCGACGCTGTCGGCCGCCTCGGGCATCACGCTCGATTCGGAAGCGGTGACGCTGATGCGCTTTCAACAGGCCTATTCCGCGACCAGCCGGGTGATCCAGGCGGCGCGTGAAACCTTCCAATCCATTCTCGAACTGCGGTAACGGTCATGCAGATTTCCACCAGCGTCTTTTACGACACCGCCGCGCGGCGGATGACTGCGCTGACCGGCAAGGCGAATGCGCTGCAGGTCCAGATTTCGACCGGCAAGAAGCTGACCAACCCGTCGGACGATGCCGCCGCCGCCGCCCAGGTCGCCGAGTTCGACCGCCGCGACGCCGACGATGCGGTCTACAAGACCAATTTGACGCTGGCAGGATCGCTGTTGCAGCAGGCCGACACGACGCTCGGCCAGATCGGCAACCAAGTGCAGAAGGCGTTGGAGCTGACCACCCAGGCGGCGAATGGCACGCTGACCGCGGCCAACCGGGCCAGCGTCGGCGACCAGATCGCCTCGATTCGCGACGCGCTGCTCGGCCTGGCCAATTCCAAGGACTCGCGCGGCCTGCCGCTGTTCGGCGCGGGCGCGGGCAGCGATGCCGTGACCATGAGCGGTGGCAGCTATACCTACACCAACTCGACGGCCAACGTGTCCGACATTCCGATCGCCGATGGCCAGAGCGTCGACGTGTCGGTCAGCGCCGAGCGGGTGTTCAAGGCGGGCGACAATGACGACACGCTCAACGTCCTCAACCGGCTCGTCACCGCACTGAAATCGGGCGGCGATGCCAGCGCGACGATCAGCGACGCGATGGACAAGCTGAAGGCGGCCAACGACAATGTCTCGACCGTCCAGGCCTCGGTCGGCGCGCGCGAGGCGCGGGTCGAGTTGCAGCAGGGTCTGCAAAAGGCCGCCAGCACCGACCGGGCGCAGCTGCGCTCCAGCATCGAGGATGCCGATCCGGTCGAGACCATTACCCAGCTGCAACAGACGATGACCGTGCTTCAGGCCACCCAGTCCAGTTTCACCAAGCTGACGAGCCTGTCGCTGTTCGATTATCTGAAATGATCGTGTCCGGGCGATGGCCCGGTAACTGTATTTTGACCTTAGGGGTCTAGGCCGGTGATCTGACGGGCACTGCGGCCGGTCTTCGGGAGTATCGGTTCACCATGTTTCCTGCCATCGGCCTTGTCATCCTGCTCGGCATGGTGTTCGGCGGCTTCGCCATCACCGGCGGCAAGCTCGGTCCCGTGTTCGAGGCGATCCCGCACGAAATGCTCATCATCGGCGGCGCGGCCGTCGGTGCGCTCGTCATCGGCAATTCCGGCAAGGAGCTGAAGGCGCTGGGCGGCGCGATGGGCAAGATCTTCAAGGGGCCGAAATACAAGAAGCAGGACTATCTCGACGTCATCTTCCTCGTCTCGAAGCTGATGAAGATGCTGCGCACCGAAGGCCCCATCGCGCTGGAGCCGCATGTCGAGGACCCCAAGTCCTCCTCAGTCTTCGCCGAATATCCCCGCCTGGTCGCCGACCATACCCTCGTCAACCTGATCGCCGACACGCTGCGCCTGGTCGTCGTCTCGTCGGGCACGCTCGACGTGCACGCGGTCGAGGAGGTCATGGACAATGCGATCAAGACCCATCACCACGAGGTCGAAGGGCCGCAGGGCACGCTGCAGAGTCTGGCCGACTCGCTACCCGCGCTCGGCATCGTCGCGGCCGTGCTCGGCATCGTGAAGACCATGGGCTCGATCGACAAGCCGCCGAGCGTGCTGGGCGGCATGATCGGCTCGGCGCTGGTCGGCACCTTCATGGGCGTGCTCTTGGCCTATGGTATCGTGAACCCGTTCGCGGGTCGCCTGAAGCAGGTGATCGACGCCGACGCCGCCATCTATCATGTCGTCAAGCAGATCATCATCGCTTCGCTCCACGGCCATCCGCAGCCGCTGGTCATCGAAGCCGCCCGCTCCGGCATCGCGCACAAGGACCAGCCCGGCTTCGCCGAGGTGTTCGACGGCTTGCGGGGCAAGTAAGCCATGGCCCGCGCACCGCACGGCAAGAACGAGCCGCCCAAGATCGTCATCGTCAAGAAGATCATTGCCGATGGTCATGGCGGGCATCATGGTGGCGCGTGGAAAGTGGCCTATGCCGACTTCGTGACGGCGATGATGGCGTTCTTCCTGTTGCTCTGGCTGCTGGGTGCGACCACCGAGAAGCAGCGCAAGGGCATCGCCGACTATTTCGCGCCGACCTTGCTCGACACCAAGTCGACGGGCATCGGCGGCGGCGTGCTGAACGGCGGACCCGGTGCGGGCCGCCAGCAGCAGACGGCCGCCAGCGGTCGCCTTCAGGTCATCATTCCCAAGGTGATGGAGGGCGGCGGCGAAAAGGCCGGGACCGGCGACAAGGGTTCGCTGCGCAATCCCAACGCCGTCGTGCAGGACAAGAAGACGTTCGACGCGATCAAGCGCGAACTGTTGAAGAAGATGGAGGTCACGCCCCAGCTCCGCAAGCTGGCGCAGCAGGTGCGCTTCATCCCGACCGATGACGGTTTGCGCATCGATCTGGTCGACAATGCCGATTATTCGATGTTCGCGACCGGCACGACGAACCTGACCCCGGCGGCGTCCGAGCTGATCGGCACCATCGCCAAGACGGTCGCCGACGTGCCCAACACGATCATGATCCGCGGCCACACCGACAGCGTACCTTACGGCGATCCGCGCGCCATGAACAACTGGCTGCTCTCGTCCAGCCGCGCCGAGGCGACCCGCCGCCGCCTGGCCGCCGGTGGCCTGCCCGAATCGCGGTTCGAGCGGATCGAGGGCGTCGCCGACCGCGAGCCGATGATTACGGACAACCCGTCCGACCCGCGCAACCGCCGCGTTGCGATCACGCTGCTCTATCGCAAGGGGGCGTTCGGGCAGTAAGGCCAGGAACGTTCTTGCCTGTTCCAGACGCTGACGCCATGGCGAACGTCGTTCCGGTCCGATCATGTCGGGGATGGCGACGATGCTGCCGATGATGAATTTCGATGGTCCCGTCTGGCGGCTATTGCCGCAGGCGGGCCTTGCCGATCCGGCGGCCCCGGCGCGTGCGCCCGAGGGGCGATTTCATCATGATGGGCAAATCGCGGCCTATGCCTCGTTGACGGCCGAAGGCGCAGGTGTCGCGATCCGGCGCTATCTGGGCGACGGGGTCGCTCGGGTGCTCATTCCGATGCGCTTGACGGCGCAGTGCGTCGCGGACGCCAGGGGATTGGTTTCCGCCTCGGTCGTTTGGCAGGATGTGACGGCGGTGAAAGGGATATCGCCGACTTGGGCGATTTCAGACATGGCCCGACAAGCGGGCGCGCAGGCGATGCTATATTCGTCGCGTTCGCGACCCGATCTCTCGCATGTCGTCGTGTTCGGGCCGGAATGCCTCCATAGCTTTGGAGAAGCCACGGCCTATGTCCCATAACTGCCGGGCGGGTTTGGGTGTGAGGCGGCGGCGGGCTGCGGCCTCATAGAAAGGGGCCCGCCCGGCGATCATCCCCTGGGAGTCGGATGATGACAGTCGGGCGGGCCCTTTCATAAACCGCGCTTATTCGGCGTCGGCGGCCTCGCCCTTACGCGTCTTGCGCGCGGCGGGGGTGGCACCGGCGGCGTTGCGCGGGCCGGGCTTGCGGCCCAGGCCGATCTTCTTGGCCATGGCGCGACGGCTTTCCGAATAGCTTTCGGCGACCATCGGATAATCCGGCTTCAGGCCGTAACGCTCGCGATATTCTTCCGGGGTCAGGCCATGGGTGGCCAGGTGACGGCGCAGCGTCTTGTAAGGCTTGCCGTCGATCATCGAGACGATGTGATCCTTCGACGCCAGCGACTTGCGAACCGACACGGCCGGAACATATTCGGTCGGCGCCTCGACATCGGTCGCCTGCGGCGCGCTGCCCAGAAGCGAAGACACTGTCTCGTGCATCTTGTGCAGGAAGGCTGGAACCTCTTCCGACGAGGTGCGGGTATTGGGATTGCCCAGCCACGCAATGGTGAGTTCGGTCGCCAGTTCTACGGCATTCACATCGATAGGGTCGTCGGCCATGATACGCTCCTGTTGTTTCCGTGTGACCTAACCGTCAATCGCGCGGCGTCAACCTTCCGATGCAGCATCGGACCAAATTTTAATGGTTTATGACCTTTTTTATATTTGAGCGATGTTAGTTTATCGGTCGGAATGCCGAGGAAAATCGTCGGAAGATCGGATTTGGCGGAGCCGGAAGGGTCCGAGAACCAAGGTTTATCCGGTGATTTCGCAGCCAAATACCTATCACGCGTGCGGCTCTCTGCCGGCTCGATATGTTACTCCAGGTAGCCATCTCGTAAGCTGGATGCAAAAGATGCAACTGAAATTGATGAGGTTGCATTTGTGTTAATCGCGGGTCGGCGGCATAGAGAGCGGGCCTTTCAGGCATCCTCTCCTAAAAACTTTCACGGGCTGGTCTCACGACCGGCCCTTTTTTTGTCTTGCTTCCGCCGCATATCGGCCTAGGCTATCCCATCGCCGCGCTTCAACGATAGTTATAAGCAGGAGTGGAAGCCGCCGGGAAAACCGGCATCGCGCGTCGGTGCCGGGGGTTGAGCGACCGGGTCGCTCCCCCCGTTTTACTTTCCAGGGCTCGCGGCTGGAAAGACGACCCTTGGCCTTCGACTTCACTCAGGCTGAACGGTGACCGGTATCCAACCCAATTGCCCTTCGCCCGTCCAGCCTGAGCGAAGTCGAAGGCCAAGGGCTGAACCCGATGACCATCAAGGGCGGGGCGGGAGAGTCCGCACGAACTCGTCCCGCTCCGAAAAGCCGGTTCAGCCTTTGTGGTCGGACGGCGGGGGACGGTGGATGAACTGATCCAGCGCTGAGAGCGCCATGCCTGCAAAGGCGACGACCTCGGACATGCCCGACTTGGTGGTTCCGCCGTCCTGCTCCGGCTGGGGCGCTTCGGGCTGGGTCGGTTCGGGGGCGGGGGCGGCGCCATCGCTCGGCCGCTTCGTGGTCTCGCGCGCCAGTGCCGAGGCCGCGACGATCAGCCCGGTCGCCAGCAACTGGCGGCCCGCCGGACTCCGCGCCTGATCGAGCAGCGCCTGGCCGATCCGATGTAGGGAGGACGGAGCGGAGGCCGTGCCGGGCTGTTCGTCCAGCTTGGCCTTTTTCTGCTTTTTCTTGTGCTTCTTCTTGCCCATCGGCCTGCCCTCGCCATCTCGTGTATATGTAATGTAATACACCCTGCGCGGCGTTCAAGCGGCGGGCGACATCACCCGGCCAGCGCGCGGGCGCGGCGGCGTTGGACCGAGCTGCCGATGCCCAGCGACTCGCGATACTTGGCGACGGTGCGCCGGGCGATGTCGAAGCCCTTGGCCTGAAGCAGTTCGACCAGCGTGTCGTCGGACAGGATCTTGGCGCCTTCGTTGGCGATCAATGCCTTGATCGCGCTCTTCACCGCCTCCGCCGATACCGCGTCGCCGCCGTCCGCCGCCGCGATGCCGCTGGTGAAAAAGAATTTCAGCTCGAACAGGCCGCGCGCGCAGCTGAGATATTTGTTGCTGGTCACGCGGCTGACGGTCGATTCGTGCATCCCGATCGCCTCGGCGACGCGAGCAAGCGTCAGCGGCTTCAGATGGGCGACGCCGTGGAGGAAGAAGGCTTCCTGCTGCTTCACGATCTCGGTCGCGACGCGGATAATCGTCCGCTGCCGCTGGTCGAGCGCCTTCATCAGCCAGTTCGCGCTGGCCAGGCAATCGGCCAGCCACGCCTTGGACCCCTTGTCCTGCGGGCCGTGGCGCAGTTCCTGATAATAGCGGCGGTTGACCAGCACGCGGGGCAGGGTGGCGGTGTTCAGCTCGATGCCCCAGCCCGCCTTGGTCCGGGTGATGAACAGGTCGGGCACCACCGCCTGGGACGGCTCGCCGCCATAACGACAGCCGGGCTTGGGATCGTAGCCGCGCAACTCGCGGATCATGTCCGCCATGTCCTCGTCATCGACGCCGCAGATGCGCTTCAGACGCGCCAGTTCGCCGCGTGCCAACAGATCGAGATTGGCGATCAGCTTGGCCATGCACGGGTCGTAGCGATCGACCTCCTTGGCCTGCAGCGCGAGGCACTCGGCCAGATCGCGCGCGCCGACGCCGGTGGGGTCCAGGCTCTGCACCACCTTCAGCACCGATTCGACGCGAGTGAGGGGGGCGCCCAGCCGCCCGGCGATTTCGTCCAGCGGAACGGTCAGATAGCCCGCCTCGTCCAGCTGGTCGATGATATGCGCGGCGATGGTCAGGTCGGTGCCCGACAGGATCAGCGCAATCTGCGCCTCCAGATGCTCGGCCAGATTGGGGGCGTCATCGGCCAGCGAATCCCAGTCCGGCCCGTCCTCGCCACCCAGCCCGCCGCTCCCGCTTGCGCCGTTCAACGACAGGCCGCCGTCCGGCCCGGTGCCGCCATCGGCGACGCTGTCCTGCTGATGGCTTTCCGTGGCGTAGTCCAGGTCGAGGCCACGGTCTTCGCTGGGCGCGGTCCCGGCGACCAGCTCGTCCGCGCCCGCCGGGGCCTCACGCTCGGGGCGTTCGGGGGTCGCGACCTCGCGAACCGCGCTGGCGTCGAGCAGGGGGTTCTTCTCCACCTCCTCGGCGATGAACGCCTCGACCTCCAGATTCGACAGCGTCAGCAGCTTGATGGCCTGCTGAAGCTGCGGCGTCATCACCAGCGATTGCGACTGGCGGATGTCGAGACGCGGGGCGAGGCTCATACCGCCATTCCTCCCCTGTAAGGGGAGGTGGCAGGCCGAAGGCCTGACGGAGGGGTGTCCCGGTCTAAGGCGGCGGGCAAACTTACGATCGGCGACACCCCTCCACCATGCTTCGCATGGTCCCCCTCCCCTTGCAGGGGAGGAATGGGGGCCATGTCCATCCGCTCCGTGCCGTCCATCACGCCGGTCATGCTATCAGGAGCGGATCGACGGGTGCCTCTCATGCGATCAGAGCGAAAAGCCCTCGCCCAGATACAGGCGGCGGACATTGGCGTCGGCGACCAGCTCCTCCGGCGAACCGCTGAACAGCACGCGGCCGTCATAGATGATGTAGGCGCGGTCGACGATGTCCAGCGTTTCGCGGACATTATGGTCGGTGATGAGCACGCCGATGTCGCGCCGTTTCAGGTCCTTCACCAGATCGCGGATGTCGGCGATCGAGATCGGATCGATGCCCGCGAACGGTTCGTCGAGCAGCATGATCGACGGGTCGGCGGCCAGCGCTCGGGCGATTTCGGCGCGGCGCCGCTCGCCGCCCGACAGCGCCATGGCGGGCGCCGCGCGCAGGCGGGTCAGGCCGAATTCCTCCAGCAGCTTGTCGAGCTTGCGCGCGCGCTCGGCCGGGTCGGGCTCGGCCAGTTCGAGCACGGTCAAGATATTCTTCTCGATCGATAGCCCGCGAAAGATCGAGGTTTCCTGCGGCAGATAGCCCAGGCCCAGGATGGCGCGGCGATACATGGGCAGGCCGGTGATGTCCTCACCGTCCAGCATGATGCGGCCCGAATCGGGCTTCACCAGACCCATGACCGAGTAGAAGCAGGTCGTCTTGCCCGCGCCATTGGGGCCGAGCAGGCCGATCACCTCGCCGCGCCCCACCGATACCGACACGTCGGTCAGGACGACGCGCTTGTCATAGCTCTTGGCGATCGACACGACCTGCAGGCCGTTGGCGACCGGCGGCTCCGACACGGGGGCGTTGCGATGACTTGCCTCGCGAATCGGGGATTCCATGTCCATCGGCCCGTTTCTTTCCTTAGCTGATCGAACGTTAGCGCGGGGCACGCCCCCGCGTCACGCCTCAGTTGCGATCGGGGACCGAGAAGGTGCCCGTGACCCGGCCCGACGGCGCGCGGCTGACGGTCCCGCCATTGCCCGACGACGCGCCGCCCGACACCGACGACCCGTCGATCACCGCGCGGCCGGTGTCGAGGTTCAGCGTCAGCCGCCCGCCATTCACCGTGTTGCCGCCCTGGGTCAGGGTGACATTGCCCAGCATGGTGATGACCCGGCGGTTGAGGTCGTAGATCGCATAATTGCTGCGGGCGGTCTGGTCCGGCCGCTTGACGACGACATTGCCCGAAGCCTCGAAGCGCGAGACTTGCGGCTTTCCGCCAATCACCTGGCCGGTATAGACGATGACGACCCGCGCTGCGGTCAATGTCATCTCCGCCTGGCGCAGCGAGACATTGCCCGACAGGACGCCGCGGTTCTGCTTGTCCTGCAATTCGATGACGTCGGCGCCGAAATCGACGGGCGCGCGGCTGTCGTGCTTGACCTGCGCGGCCGCGGACACTGCCAGGACGAGAAGGGCCGGAGCCGCAGCGGCGAAGAGCTTGTGCATAAGCGGCTATTTCGGTCTTTACGGGACGATGCGCAAGCGGGCGTTGCCTTCCAGCCGGACGGAACGATTTTCCAGGTCCGCCCGCATCTTGTTCGCGCTGAAATTGCCCTGCGGCACCTGGCCGGTCACCGCGCCGCCCGAAACCAGCGTGCGCTGTTGCAGGTCGATGGTCGCGTCATGCGTGCGCAGATCGTATCCGCCCGCCGATTTGAAATCGAGCGGCCCGTCCAGCTTCACCTGTTCGGTGCTCATGTCGTAACGGCCCGAATTCGCGCTGACCGTGGCGGGGCCGTCCGACAGGCGGATCGCGGCGGACAGTTTGTTGAGCTGCACCACCGGCTCGGCCGAGCTGCGCTGGATCGCCGAGCCCGCGTCCAGCGAGAAGGGCTGCCCCTTGTCATCGACGCCGCGATATTGCGCCGCCTGGATTTTCATCCGTTCCTTGGCGACCTCGACCTTCTTCTTGTCGAGCACGAAGGACACCTCGTTCGAGGCATAGATGGGGGCCATCACCAGGAACGCGGTCAGCACGCCGATCGCGCTGGGCAGCAGCCAGCGCGCCACCGTCACGAACCGGTCGTGGCGGCTGCCGGGTGCGGCCCAATGCTGGCGCTGGGTACGGACGCGGTCGGCGATCTCGGACATGACGGCTCCCTATCGTGCCCGGATCAGGCGTCAATGGTTCAGGCGTGGGCGAAGATATCGATCTCGGGCCAGCCCGCCAGGTCCAGCTCGGCGCGGGCGGGAAGGAAATCGAAACAGGCCTGCGCCAGTTCCATCCGGCCCTCACGCTCCAGCCTTTTGTCGAGCTCGACCTTCATGCGGTGCAGATAGCGCACGTCCGAGGCGGCATATTCGCGCTGCGCATCGGACAGCTCGGGCGCGCCCCAGTCCGACGATTGCTGCGCCTTGGACAGCTCGACGCCGAGCAGTTCGCGGACCAGCTCCTTCAGGCCGTGGCGGTCGGTATAGGTGCGGATCAGCCGCGAGGCGATCTTGGTGCAATAGACGGGGGCGGCGACCACGCCCAGATAATGTCGGATCGCGGCGATATCGAACCGCCCGAAATGATAGAGCTTCAACCGCGCCGGATCGGCAAGCAGCGCGCGAAGGTTCGGCGCGGCATAGTCGCTGTCGGGGCTGAAGCGCACCAGATGCTCGTCGGGACCGCCGTCCGACAGCTGGACGACGCACAGCCGGTCGCGCGGCGTGATGAGGCCCATCGTCTCGGTATCGACGGCGATCGAGGCGCCGGGGGCGAACAGATCGGCGGGAATGTCTTCTTCGTGCAGGTGAACGGTCATGATTCCTGCCCTAGCGGGGGCGGCGCCAAGCCTCAACCGCGATCGGGCGCGGCAGGGGATAAAAGACTCGGGCGCGTCGGCCTGTCGATTCGCCTGATTTCATCGAAGACGTTGTGGAGTTTCGGCCACAATTCCGACGTAATCTGCCCCGTTCGCGCCAAAGCGAGACTGACTCGCACGATTTCGTTCGCGATGGCTGTCCTTCTGCGTTATGCATCGCCACTAGGCGCAAAAGGTTTGGCGCCAAAAGATCCGCGCTCTTCGTCCGGCGCACGGTTCTTGAGGACAGGATTTGCGGGCGAACCGGGAAGACGAACAGGGCTTATGAGTTTCGATAGAGGTAGCCGGGGCAATCGCGGCTCGCGTGGCCGCGACAAGCGGGACAATTTCGGCGGCGGCGATGAAGGCGGCTTTGGCGGCGGCGGCTTCGGTGGCGGTGATCGCTTCGGTGGCGGCGGCTTCGGCGGCGGTTTCGGTGGCGGCGACCGCTTCGGCGGCGGTGGCGATCGTGGCGGCTTCGGCGGCGGTGATCGCGGCGGCTTCGGCGGCGGCGGCGGCGGTTTCCGTGGCGGCGGCGGTGGCGGCTTCGGCGGCGGTCGTGGCGGCGGTGGCGGCATGCCCCCCCAGGTCGTTGGCGAAGGCACCGGCGTGGTCAAGTTCTTCAACGCGCAGAAGGGCTTCGGCTTCGTCGTGCGCGATGACGGCGGCGAAGACGTGTTCGTTCACATCTCGGCCGTCGAGCAGGCGGGCCTGACCGGCCTAGCCGAAGGCCAGCCCCTGGGCTTCACCCTCGTCGATCGCGGCGGCCGCATCTCGGCCACCGAGCTCAAGATCGAAGGCGAGCCGATGCCGGTCCAGGATCGTGCCCCCCGCGAGCCGCGCGAAGGCGGCTTCGGCGGCGACCGTGATCGCGGTCCCCGTGGCGGTGCGGCCGGCGGTTTCGGCGGCGCTCCACAGCGTCAGCTGACCGGCGAGAAGGCGACCGGCACGGTCAAGTTCTTCAACGCGATGAAGGGCTTCGGCTTCATTCAGCGTGACGACGGACAGCCCGACGCGTTCGTGCACATCTCGGCCGTCGAGCGCGCCGGCATGGGCTCGCTGAACGAAGGCGATCGCCTGCAGTTCGAGATCGAGGTCGATCGTCGCGGCAAGTACGCAGCGGTCAACCTGCAGAACGAGGGCTGATCCCCCTCGGCTGAATAAGCCTCCCTTTTCGGGCGTTGAGGCCCGGCGTTGCAGCGATGCGACGCCGGGCCTTTTCGTTTTTGGCGCTGTTTCGGTTTGCTGCGCTCTGCGGCGGTTATGCGCCGCGATCGCCGACGATTATGTCCATGCCCCCCGCCAGTCGAGGGTGGTCGTGGCCCGCTGTCGGCGGCGGACTCGATTGCAGGATCGGGAAGGCGTCTAAGCGTGATGACATGAGATAGCCTCACCCCTCCCCTTCAGGGGCGGGGGGTGGGGTACCTCCGCAAGCGGGCCGCCTGTGGCGAGGCCCCACCCCAACCCCTATCCTGAAAGGGAGGGGCTTGCGTCGATTCCACGCAATGTCACCATGGTCCAGGCGCGATCGACATTGATTTTATTCCTCCTCTGTATGGGGGAGATGACAGGCCAAAGGCCTGACGGAGGGAGGCGTCGCTGGTGGAAGTGGTCAACGGACGCCACCGGTGACATCTTTCACCATCCTAAGGATGGTTCCCAGTGACGGGCATGAGGGCGACCCGGTCTGAATGTCGATCGGTCTTCAATTTATCGTTGGGACGCGATTCGGCCGGCCTCCTAGGTCGATAGGAGCAATCGATGGCCTGATGGTCGCAATCCACCGGCGCCATCCGCACTTTGCCGCCCAGCCGTGGACGGGATAAGAGGGTGTCCGATGCCGCGTCCATCCTCCATCACCAACGTCCTGTTCATATGCAGCCAGAACCGTCTGCGCAGCCCCACGGCCGAGCAGCTTTTTGCGTCGCGCCGCGATCTGGAAGTCTCGTCTGCGGGCACGAACAACGATGCCGAAAATCCACTTACCGCAGAACTGGTGACATGGGCGGACGTCATCGTGGTCATGGAGAAGACGCATCGCACCAAGGTCCAGAAGCGGTTTCGCAAGGCGTTGAACAGCAAGAGGCTGATCTGTCTGGACATTCCGGACCACTATGCCTTCATGGACCCTGAATTGATCGCCTTGCTGAACGCCCGACTGGCGCGGCATCTGCCTCAGGTCATAGCATGAGCGGGCGGATAGGCGGGAAGCAATAGCATGAAGGGATGGTGGAAGAGGTTCCTGCCCCGCATTCGGCTCACCCGTCCGCCACCAACTTTCCCGCTAGGCGCTGACGTGCTCGCAGGCGATTCGCCATCGCTTTATGCGGCACTGGCGGACCATTGGCGTGAGGTTGAGCGGCCCCGTTACGCTCCTGCCCATGACGTGCCTGCGATCGACGCGCTCGAGAGGCGCTATGCCATCCATATCCCTGTCGAATTCCGGGCCTATCTCGCCCATGCCGCACCGCGCGAAACGTTCATGGACGACTATGGAACGCAGTGGTGGTCGCTCGATTCGATCCGGTCGCTGGCCGACGAATGCCCTGACGGTTCGCCGGGACAGGGCCTTCCCGCTATCACCGCGCAGGAGGACCGCTATCTGGTATTTGCAGACTATCTGATGTGGTGCTGCGCCTGAGCGATCTGTTGCGCCGATGGCCCCGATTACGGGCGGATCGCGCTCATCGGCGGAGGAGCGGAGGGTTTCGTTGCGAAGGATTTTCGGACGTTCGTCGAACGCGCACTTACCGATTCCGTGGAACTGCATAGGCCTACTGCGCAATAGCCTCGAGGCCCTGTTGTGCTGAAGAACGCTTTCTTGTACTGATCGGTACAGGATAACCGATAAGGTCAAGAATCGATGACCCCGCGCCCGCCCCTGCCGCCGTTCACCACCGAAACCGCCGTACAAAAGGTCCGTGCCGCAGAGGATGCGTGGAACAGCCGCGATCCCGAGTGCGTCGCGCTGGCCTATACGCCCGACTGCCCCTGGCGAAACCGCGACCGGTTCCTGGCGGGGCACGACGCGATCGTCGCCTTCCTCCGGAACAAATGGGAACGCGAGCAGGATTATCGGCTGATCAAGGAACTCTGGGCGCATCAGGACAGCCGGATCGCGGTGCGCTTCGCCTATGAATGGCATGACGCGCAGGGGCAGTGGTTCCGATCCTATGGCAATGAGAATTGGGACTTTGCCGAGGACGGCCGGATGCGGCGGCGGATCGCGTCGATCAACGATCTGGCGATCAGCGAGGAGGCACGGTTGTTCCACTGGCCGCTCGGCACCCGCCCGGCGGATCATCCCGGCTTGAGCGAATTGGGCCTCTAACCATGGCGCGGATGATCGCCGAGCGCGCCGACGCACTGCCGGGGTTGGCCGAGGTGTTTCGCGAATATGGCTATGCGGGTGCCAGCCTGTCGCTGATCGGTACCGCGACCGGGCTGGGGCGGGGGAGCCTTTACCACTTCTTTCCCGGCGGAAAGCAGGAGATGGCCGCCGCCGTGCTCACCGATGTCGCTGGCTGGTTCGATGCCGCGATCTTCACGCCACTGGAGCAGGCCGACGATCCGCGCGCCGGGATCGATGCGATGATGGTCGAGGTCGACCGCTATTTCCGCTCGGGGCAGCGGGCCTGCCTGATCGGGGCTTGGGGACTGGGCGCAACGCGTGATCCCTTTGCCGAGTCGATCGCGGGTTATTTCCGGCGCTGGATCGCCGCGCTCCAGACGCTCTTGGTGCGCGGCGGCGTGGCGGAAGATCATGCCGCCACGCTGGCACAGGATGTGGTCAGCGGTATTCAGGGCGCGGTGGTGCTGTCTCGCGCGCTGAACGATACTTCGCTGTTCCGCGCGACGCTGGGGCGGCTGACGGCGCGGCTCTACACCGCGCTCGCCGCCGCCTGAACGATCAGATCGCCGCGAGCGCCTGTTCGCAATCGGCGATCAGGTCATCGGCATCCTCGACCCCGATCGAGATGCGCACCAGATTGTCGGTGATGCCCAAGGCCGCCTTGCGTTCGTCGGGCACCGAGAGGTGTGTCATGGCGGCGGGGTGGCTGGCCAGCGTCTCCGTCCCGCCCAGGCTGACCGCCAGCTTGGCGATGCGAAGCGCGTCGAGGAAGCGGAAGGATTCCGCTTCGCCGCCCTTTAGGTACAGCGAGAAGGTCGATCCGCCGCCGGTGCAGTGGCGGCGGTAAATGTATGCCTGCCGCTCCATCCCCGGCGTGCTTTCCAGAAAGCCGAGATAGCCGACCCGCTCGACCTTGGGATGATCGCGCAAGTAAGCGCAGACCTTGGCCGCGTTCTCGCCCGCGCGGCTCATGCGCAGTTCCAGCGTCTCTAGCGAACGCAGCAGCATCCAGGCGGTATTGGGGTCGCAGATGGTGCCGATGGTGTTGCGCATCGAGCGGATGGTCGCGATGTGCGCCTTCGACCCCAGCACACCGCCTGCGACCAGATCCGAATGGCCGCCCGCATATTTGGTCAGCGAATAGACGACCAGATCGGCACCGTGCTTGAGCGGACGCTGCCACAGCGGACCAAGGAACGTGTTGTCGATTGCGATCGGCGGCTTCTCGGCGTGCTCGGCAAAGACCGCATCGCGCGAGGCCGCCACCGCCTCGATATCGACCAGCGCATTGGTCGGGTTGGCGGGGCTTTCGAGATAGATCAGCGGCACGCGGCCCATGCCCGCCGCCTTGGTCAGTACCGCGTCGATCTCCTCGCGCGTCGCCCCTGCGGGGAAGTCGAGCCACTGCACCCCGAACCGGCCCAGGATGCGCCCGATCAGCGTCTCGGTCGCGGCATAGAGGGGGCCGGAATGGACGATGACGTCGCCCGGCTGGACCATCGACAGGAACAGGGTGGCGATCGCCGCCATGCCGCTGGAGAAGGTCAACGCATCCTCCGCCTCGTCCCAGATCGCCAGGCGATCCTCCAGGATTTCCTGATTCGGCCCGTTGAAGCGCGAATAGACCAGACCGTCCGCGCCGCCGGGACGTTTGCCGGTGACGCCCTCGAAATGCCGCTTGCCCGCCGCCGCGTTGGGAAAGACGAAGGTGGAAGTCAGGAAGATCGGCGGCTTTAGCGAGCCTTCGGACAGCACCGGGTCGAAGCCATGGCCCATCATCAGCGTGGACGGCTTCAGCTTGCGGTCGCCGATGCTGGTCACATCACTCTTGGCGGCCGTGTTCGGGTCTTGCGGCGGGACGCCGGTCAGATCGGATTCGGTCGGCATGTCGGTCTCCTTGGGAAGGGATGCCGCTCTGTCGGCGGCCATGTCCTCAGGATAACGCGGCGAATGGCTTTGGCGAGATGCCCAATCTTCCTCCCCTGGAAGGGGAGGTGGCGCGCTAAGCGGGTCGGAGGGGTGTCCCCCTCTCGATAGCGCGACACCCCTCCGTCAGGCCTTCGGCCTGCCACCTCCCCTTCCAGGGGAGGAAATTTTAGATCGGTAGGCCGATCAGCGAAATCTGGCGACCATAAGAGGGTTCGTTGCGGTGCGTCGCACGGCGGAAGCTGAAGAAGCGGTCCTCCTGGGTGTATGTGTCCTCGCCCAGCGCCGCGACGCGCGCGACACCTGCGGCGGCCAAGCGGTGGGCGACATAGGCTTCCAGGTCGAACTGGTAATGATCCGCGCGGGTGCCATCGGCGAAGAAGCGTTCATTCTCGGGTTCGGCCTCGGCGAAGCGGCGCAGAAAGGCGGCGTCGACCTCATAGCTGGCGCGGGCGATGCACGGGCCGATGGCGGCGGCGATCCGGTCACGCCGGGCGCCTAGCGCCTCCATCGCGAGCAGGGTCGCGTCGGTGATCCCGCCCAGTGCGCCCTTCCACCCGGCATGGGCGGCACCGACGACGCCCGCTTGCGGATCGGCGAACAGCACCGGCGCGCAATCGGCGGTCAGGATGCCGAGCAGCAGGCCCGGCCGGTCGGTCACCAGCGCATCGCCATGCGGGCGGACATCGTCCTCGGGCGGAGACAGCACCGTCACCGCCTCGGCCGAGTGAATCTGGTAGCAGGTGATAAGGCGCGAACCGGGCAGCACCGCGTCGCGCGCGCGGCGGCGATTCTCGGCGACCGAATCGGCATCGTCCTCCGAACCCAGCCCGACATTCAGGCCGCCATGGATGCCCGCCGACACGCCGCCGCGCCGCCCGAGAAAGCCATGTGCTATTGGCTCCAACAGGGGTGTGCGAAGGGTTTCGATGGTCATAGCAACAGCCTCATTATCCGGTCCTCATCGATCGTCCCGCCGACGGGGAAGTCGTAGCGGCCGATATCGACAAAGCCGTAGCGCGCGTAAAAGGCCTTGGCCCGGTGATTGTCGACATAAACCGACAGGATCAGTTCGCTCGCCCCACGCGCGCGGGCGGTGGCGATGGTCCAGTCCATCAGCGCGGGGCCGACGCCTGCGCCGAGATGGCTGGAGGCGACATAGAGCTGGTACAGCTCGACCGCATCGGCCGGCCATTTGCCGGGAAAGCCCACGGGACCGATCTTGGCGAAGCCGATGATCGCATCATCCTCGACCGCCAGCCGGATGGTGAAGTCGGCATGACCGATCTGGCTGGGCAGGCCTTCGGGGCCGAAGGCTTCGTCCAGAAAGGCGTTCAGGTCGGCGGGCGGATAGAGATGGCCGAAAGTGTCGGTAAAGGCGGCGCGCGCCATCGCGGCCAGCTTTTTACCGTCGCCCGGTACCGCGTTACGATAGACGATCATTCGCTGTATCCCGCCGGCACCGGCCAATCGGGCCGCGTCACCGCCAGCGCGCGGAACAGCGTGCCCATGTCCTGCATCAGCCGGTTGCGATCGGCGAGCAGCGCGTCGGCGCGGTCGGGATGCGCGCGGGCGAGGCTGGCGGTGCGCTGGTCGATGCCCAGGCTGCCCAGCAGGTCGCGCTGCGACACCGGGCCGAAGGCGGCTAAACCGCTTCCTTGCGCAGCGGCGGCCAATGTCGTGAAGTCGACATGCGCGCTCAGATCCTGCTCACCGGGCCGGTCAAAGGGGTTGGCATAGGCATGGCCGCGTACCGCCTGCAACGTGTCGGCGATGGCGGGGCCTTCATAGCCGTAATCGACGATCAGCGCCGCACCGCCTTGCCCGGCGATCCGCGCGGACAGGCTGCGCATCACCGCGACGCTGGCGGGCGAGACTTCGATGACCGATCCGGCCTCGGCTTCACGCAGCGGTTCGGGGATGATCTCGTTCGGCACCGGGGGACCTGCGATCGGCAGGAAGAGCAGGTCCTGCGCCGCGACCAGCCGCTCATGCCAGCCATCGCCGCGCCGGACGAGCTGGCGGATGGGGAGGGCGTCGAAAAACTCGTTGGCGACGACGATCAGCGGTCGGTCGGTCGGCAACGTCTCGACCGTATCGTGCCAGGTCGCATCCGCCACTCGCTCCGCCTGAGCGGTGCGCAGCGTGGCGCTGGTCTCGACGAAATGGATGCTGGGGTGGAAGCCCGCCTTGGCCATGGCGCGCCGGGCGTCGGCGGCTAGGGTTCCGCGCCCCGGACCCAGCTCGACCCAATACGCCTCCGGCCGCCCCGCCCGGTCCCACAAATCGGCGCACCACAGGCCGACCAACTCGCCGAACATCTGGCTGATCTCGGGGCTGGTGGTGAAGTCGCCGCTCGCGCCCAGCGGATCGCGCGTGCCGTAATAATGCGCATTGGCGGCGGCCATGAACTGCGCCACCGGGATCGGCCCGGCCAGCGCGATAGCGCGGGCGAGCCGTTCGGGCAGCGCGTCCTCCGGCGCGGGCTTGTGATCGGCGGGGGGGATCAGCGGGTTGGTCATGCCTCCGCTCTGCCGATCCCATCCCTTCGTCGCAAGGGGATCAGGAAACGCTATCGGGGCCCGCGATCGGCTCGACCCGGACGCGACGCGCCTTGGCCGAGTTCATCAGGTATAGCCCGCCCAGGATCATCGGTACGCACAGCCACTGGCCCATGTGCAGCCCAGTCACCTCCGCAAAGGCGCGCAGCTGCTGGTCGGGCTCGCGGAAGAACTCGACGATGAAGCGCGCAATGCCATAGCCGAGCAGGAACAGCCCCGACAGCTTGCCCGGGTCGTAACGCGCCTTGGTCCGCCAGAAGGCGAAGCTCATCACCGCGAACAGGACCAGGCCTTCCAGCCCGGCCTCGTACAGCTGACTGGGATGGCGCGCGGGGTCGGGCAGGCCGAAGGGTACGGTGCGCGGGAAGATGATCGCCCAGGGCACGTCCGACGGCTTGCCCCACAGCTCGCCGTTCACGAAATTGGCGAGGCGGCCCAAGAACAGCCCGACCGGCGCGGTGCAGACCAGATAGTCCAGGATACGCAGCCAGCTGAGCTTGTGCTTGCGCGCGAAGAGGATGACGCCGATGCCGACACCGATCGCGCCGCCATGGAAGCTCATGCCGCCGTCCCACAACCGGATGATCCGCAGCGGGTGCAGAAACATCTCGGGCGCGTAGAAGATCACATAGCCGATCCGCCCGCCCAGGATGATGCCCAGCGTGGCATAGAAAACCAGATCGTCCGCATGCGCCCGCGACATCGGCGCACCCGGCCGGTCGAGCATCTTGCCCAGATACCACCAGCCGAACAGGATGCCGGTGATATAGGCCAGGCTGTACCAGCGCAGCGTGAAGAAGCCGATCGAGAACACATCCGGGTGCAACCCCAGATCCTCGAACCGGATATGGCCACCGGCGGCGGCAAGCATGGAGAGGATCAAATGCGTTTCCCTTTCTGGCCCGCTTCATAGAGCGGTCGTGGGACAACACCAAGACCATGGGTTCGGTGCCGTCTGGTGCGGGGGCGTGGCCTTCGACTTCGCTCAGGCTGAACGGAGGTAGTATATGGTTCTGGATACAAGAACCCGTTCAGCCTGAGCGAAGTCGAAGGCCACGCTGGACGGTGCCCAAGTTCGAATCACGCGAAGCCGCGAAGACACGAAGAAGAATGGTTCGCGCAGAGGTGCGGAGGACGCAGAGGTGTCTGGTCCGGCCGCAAGGCCAATCCATACTCCATGAGCGACACGGTCTGCCGATCGAGACGGCAGGGACCCGTGGCACCGTCCCCCTCTGCGTCCTCTGCGCCTCTGCGCGCCAGAAAACTTCGCGCCATCGCGGCTTCGCGTGAACAATCGACCCCCTCGCTTTGAGACAGTCAAACCCCCTGCTTGCCTGCCCGCCCTTGTCCGCTAAGGCTCCACCGCGATGGAGTTGAGCAGGCGCAATATCTTGGTCGGCGGAGGGCTCGGCGCCGGTTTGGTCGTCGCCTGGGGCTTGTGGCCGCGCGCCTATCCGCCGAGCCTGACGACCGAACCGGGCGAGCAGGCGTTCGGCGCATGGCTGAAGATCGGGCGCGACGGCATCGTCACCGTGGCGGTGCCCCAGGCTGAGCATGGTCAGGGGATCAGCACCGCGCTGGCCCAGGTCGTCGCCGACGAGCTGGGCGCGGACTGGCGCACCGTCGCGGTCGAGCCTGCGCCGCTCAGCCCGCTCTACGCCAATCCGGTCGGGGTCGATTCGCTGTTCGAGGGCGCGTTCGGTCGCCTGCCCGAGGGCGTGCGCGACGAATGGCTGCGGCGCGACCGGGTGATGCTGACCGCCGGGTCCAGTAGCTTGCGCATGTTCGAAGGGCCCGCCCGTGCCGCCGCCGCAACCGCGCGCGCGCTGATGGCGCAGGCGGCCGCCCGGCGCTGGGGCGTCGACTGGAGCGCGTGCGAGGCCAAAGACGGCTTCATCGTCCATGGCGACAAGCGGCTGCGCTTCGCCGAACTGGCCGAGGCGGCGGCGGGCGAGACCGTGCCGCATCCACTGCCGCTGGGCAGCGGCGGCGCGGGCAAGCTGGCGGGCAAGGACGTGCCCCGGCTCGATTCGCCCGCCAAACTCGATGGCTCGGCCAATTTCACCGCCGACATCCGCCTGCCCGACATGGTCCATGTCGCGCTTCGCCATGGGCCACTGGGCCACACCCGCGCCATCCGCGTCGACCGCGCGGCGGCGATGAAGGTGCCGGGCGTCGTCGAGGTGATCGAAGGCGAGGATTGGGTCGCGGTCGCCGCCAGCAGCTGGTGGATCGCGCAAAAGGGTCTCGATGCGGCGGCGCCGCGTGCGGTCAGCGACGGGGCGGTGCCGACCTCGCAGGCCATCGCGCAAGGACTGGAGGCTGCGCTCAAGGAAGAAGGCCATAGCGTCCTGACGCGCGGCGATGTCGCGGTGGGGCTCGAGGGGCCGGGGCTGATCGAGGCCCGCTACCGCATCGGCACCGGCGTCCATGCCGCGATCGAGCCGCGCGCGGCGGTGGCGGCGTGGCAGGATGGCGGGCTGGAACTATGGGTGCCGACCCAGGCCCCCGAAGCCACGTGCAAGGTCGCGGCGCGGGCGGCGGCGATCCCCGAGGATCGGGTGATCGTCCATGCCATGCCGATCGGCGGCGGCTTCGGCCAGGGGCTAGAGCAGGATGCGGTGGCGCAGGCGGCGACGATCGCGGCGAAGCTGAAACGGCCGGTCAACGTCCAATGGTCGCGCACCGAGGATTTGCGCCGCGACGCCTGGCGCGCGCCCGCCATCGCCCGGATGACCGCGCGGCTGGAGCAGGGCAAGCTGGTCGGCTGGCGTGGCCGGATCGCGACGCCCTCGACCGGCGCGGCGCTGGCCGGGCGGGTGATGCCCGCCGGACTGGTCCGCTGGGGGATGCGCGGACAGGGGCGGGGTGATGCCTATGCGATGGGCGGGGCGGTGCCGCCCTATGCGATTCCGGCGATGGCGGTGCATCATCATGACGCGGTGCTGCTGATCGAAACCGGCCATGTGCGCGGGGGCGCGCATGTCGCCAACTGCTTCGTCACCGAATCCTTCATTGACGAATGCGCGCGGGCGGCGGGGGCCGATCCGCTGGCGTGGCGAATCGCGATGCTGGGCGAGGAACCTAGGCTGGCGCGCTGCCTGTCGACCGCCGCCTCGTTGGGCGGCTGGGAAGGCGGCGCGACGGGTAGTGGGCAGGGCGTTGCCGCGCATGGCTTTCGTGGCAGCTATGTCGCGGTGATGGCCGAGACGCACCGGGACGAGAATGGCCGCCCGGTGGTCGACCGGCTGGTCGCCGCCATCGACTGTGGCCGGGTGGTCAACCCCGACATCGTACGCCAGCAGATCGAGGGCGGGCTGATCTTCGGTCTGGCCGCCTTGCGCGGCGGCGCGGTCGGGTTCGAGCGGGGCTGGGCCACGCCGTCGCGGCTCGGCGCGCTGAACCTGCCGCGCCTCGCCGACACGCCCGATATCACGGTCGAGCTTATCGCCTCCGACGAAGCGCCCGGCGGGGTGGGTGAGCTGGCCGTGCCGCCGGTCGCGCCCGCCATCGCCAACGCGCTCGCCACCCTGCCCGGCTTCCCACGGATACGAAGCCTGCCGATGGAGTTGTCCGCCTGATGCTGCCGCCCGACCATCCCCCCGTGCCGCGCCCGAAGATCGGCGTGCTGTTGATGAACTTGGGCACGCCCGATGGGCCGGACCCGAAGTCGGTAAAGCGGTACTTGCGCGAGTTCCTGTCCGACCGCCGGGTGATCGAAATCCCGGCGCTGCTGTGGCAGCCGATCCTGCGCGGCATCATCCTGAATACCCGGCCGAAAAAGTCCGCCCATGCCTATTCGCTGGTGTGGCGCGACGACGGCTCGCCCTTGGCCGCAATCACGCGGGCGCAGGCGGTGGCGTTGAAGGACGCGTTCGGGCCGGGCGTGATGGTCGACTGGGCGATGCGCTATGGCCGCCCCGCCATCACCGACCAGGTGAAGGCGATGAAGGCGGCGGGGTGCGAGCGTATCCTGCTGGCGCCGCTCTATCCGCAATATTGCGCGGCGACGACCGCCACCGCCAATGACCGGGCGTTCGCGCATCTCGCGACGATGCGCTGGCAGCCCGCGATCCGCACCCTGCCGCCCTATTATGACGATGCCCTCTATATCGACGCGCTGAAGACCCAGCTGGAGGCGCAGTTCGCCTCGCTGGATTTCGAGCCGGAGGCGGTGGTCGCCAGCTTTCACGGGATGCCGCAACGGACGCTGGAGCTGGGCGATCCCTATCACTGCCATTGTCGCAAGACTGCGCGGCTGCTGGCCGAGGCGATGAAGGACACGCTGAACGGCCGCGAGCTGCTGGTCGCGTTCCAGTCGCGATTCGGCCGTGCCAAATGGCTGGAGCCTGCGACCGATACGGTGCTCGAATCGCTGCCGGGACGCGGCATCCGCAAGGTCGCGATCCTGGCACCGGGCTTTTCGGCCGACTGTATCGAGACGCTGGAAGAACTGGCGATTCGCGGTCGCGAAAGTTTCGAGGGGGCAGGCGGCACCCATTTCGCCTATCTCCCGTGCCTTAACGACAGTGATGCCGGGATCGCGATGCTGCGCGGATTGATCGAACGCGAGCTTCAGGGCTGGTTGCCGTAGCGTAATGTTACGTTTCGCGCCGTCTTCGCCATTGCGGACGGCGCGTGCCCCTTTTAAGCCACAATCTCAAATGGGAGAGGTTGAATGGCACGGGTCGCGATTGTGACGGGTGGTACGCGCGGTATCGGCGAGGCGATCAGCCTGGCCTTGAAGGAGGCGGGTGTCACCGTCGCCGCCAACTATGCGGGCAATGACGAGCGCGCGCGCGAGTTTTCGGAGCGGACCGGGATCAAGGCGTATAAGTGGGACGTCGCCGATTACGACGCCGTACAGGCGGGCGTCGCCCAGGTCGCCGAGGAACTGGGTCCGGTCGATATCGTCGTCAACAATGCGGGCATCACCCGTGACGGCACGCTTTTGAAAATGACCTACCAGATGTGGAAAGAGGTCATGGATACCAACCTTGGCGGTTGCTTCAACATGGCCAAGGCGGTGTTCCCCGGCATGCGGGAGCGCAAATGGGGCCGCATCGTCAATATCGGTTCGATCAACGGCCAGGCGGGTCAGTATGGCCAGGTCAACTATGCGGCCGCCAAGTCGGGCATCCATGGCTTCACCAAGGCGCTGGCACAGGAAGGCGCGCGCGTCGGCGTGACCGTCAACGCGATCGCACCGGGCTATATCGACACCGACATGGTCGCTGCCGTCCCCGCCGACGTGCTGGAAAAGATCGTCGCCAAAATCCCGGTCGGCCGTCTCGGCCAGGCGCATGAGATTGCGCGCGGCGTTGCCTTCCTCTGCTCGGACGAGGCGGGCTTCGTCACCGGTTCGACCCTGTCGATCAATGGCGGCCAGCATATGTATTGAGTCTGATACCATCCCCACAAGCCGTTCGCGCTGAGCGAAGTCGAAGCGCACGCTAGGCGTTCGCCACTTGGCGAGGTTTTATCCCTTGGCCTTCGACTTCGCTCAGGCTGAACGGAGGTTTCGCTACATTCGTCTCTTAGGGCAGGGGTAGGTAGCAGCAAAAACGCCGACCTCCGGTGGGGAGATCGGCGTTCCGCCTCGATACGCTACGCGAGAAAACTGGGGCGGGTGGAGCAGATACAGGCTCCGCCCGCCCTAACCGTTTAGCGGCAATAACCCGGACGGCCCGACCGCTCGATCGCACGGCCCGCCAGCGCGCCTGCGCCGCCGCCGATCAGCGTGCCCAGCGTGCGATCGCCCTGGGTGTCGATGGTCCGGCCCAGCAGGCCGCCCGCCACCGCGCCGACGATCGTGCCGGTCGTACCCGAGCGGCGGCACTTGCTCGCCTGATACTCGGCGCGCGCACCGTCGTTATAGCCGCGATAATAGCGATCCGAATGAGGCGCCCGGCGATAGCGGTGCGCATCGGCGGCGGTCGCTGGCAGCACGGCGCCACCGATCATCGCCATTGCGGTCGCCGCCAGGGTCAGGATCTTCATCATGGTCTCACTCCCGAAACTCGTGTCGATCGACGGTCCCTTCCGTCGTCGTTGCACCGCTTCTGGGCGATTCGCATTGAGCGCTTCCTGAATGCCGCCGTTATCCACCGTTCATACAAATGCGGGACGGTGAGGTCGGTCGAGGGGCTGTCGTGCTGCGTCGCAGCGCGTATGAGGCGCCATGCGCATTTTGCTGTCCTGCCTGTTGATATTGGCCCTGGTGCCGGGATGGTCGGGCGAGCAGCGGCTGCCGCTGTTCGAGGGGGCGGCGGCGCAGATGGACTCGCGTCGGGTCGACCTCGATCCGCATGATCCGGCGCGGCGGAAACTGGGCGCGCTGACCTATCTGGGCGGTATCGTGCTGACGAGCCGGTTACCCGCCTTTGGCGGCTATTCCTCGCTGGCGGTGTCGGGGGACCGTTTCCTGCTGCTCAGCGACGGCGGCAATGTCGTGCGCTTTCGCATGGGGGCGGACTGGACGCCGCACGACCTGCATTTCTCCAACCTTCCCGCAGGCCCCGCGACGGGATGGATGAAGCAGGACCGCGACAGCGAATCGCTGGCGGTCGACCCGAAGACGGGACAACTCTGGGTCGGGTTCGAGCGGTTCAACCAGATTTGGCGCTACGCACCGGACCTCGCGCGAGCCGAGGGCTATGTCGCCCCGCGCGAGATGAAGAACTGGCCAAAGAATGGCGGGGCCGAATCGCTGGCCCGGATGCCCGATGGCCGATTCGTGACCATTTCCGAAGAGGCGAAGGTCCGGCGCAAATTTTGGCGCGGCGGTGAGGCGTCACGCCGCAACAGCCGCCAGGCGCTGATCTTTCCCGGCGATCCGCTGAAAGGTCATGCCCGCCGCTTCGCCTATCGCGTGTCGCCGGACCATGATGTCGCCGATGCGGCGGCGCTGCCCGACGGATCGCTGGTTATCGTCGAGCGGCGCTTCCGGCTGCCCTTCCGCTTCTCGAATCGGATCATGCTGGTTCCGGCCGACCAGATCACGCCCGGCAGGGTGGCGCGGGGGCGGTTGATCGCCGAACTCGATTCGCCGCTGATCCACGACAATTTCGAAGGGGTGGCGGTGACGCAGGAGGCCGGGGCGACGGTCCTGTGGCTGGTGTCGGATGATAACCAGCTGTTTTTGCAGAAGAGCTATCTGCTCAAGTTCCGGCTGAATCGCGCGGCGGTCCGCTGAGGGTTTTTGGTCGGCGTCCGGGCGTGACCTTCGACTTCGCTCAGGCGGAACGGAGCGCAGGATCGGATCGCACATACCAACCGCCGTTCAGCCTGAGCCCTTCGGCTGGCTGACGAGCCAGCCGCTCAGGATAAACTTCGGCACAAAGCGCCGAGGTCGAAGGCCACGCGAAATCGCAATCAACAACGACGAAAACCCGCCGCTCCTGGGAGCGGCGGGCTTCAACCCGTCAACCGACGCGTCGCTGATTAAGCGGCGGCGGCTTCGGTCTTGGCGGCAGCCAGCTTCTTCACGACGTCGCGCTTCAGGCGACGCACGCGCAGCGACAGCTGATCGTCCGAGGTCTTGACCAGCCAGTTGTCCAGGCCGCCATTGTGCTCGACCGAACGCAGGCCGTGGGTCGAAACGCGAAGACGGACGCTCTTCTCGAGCGAGTCCGAAATCAGCGTGACGTTCTGCAGGTTCGGCAGGAACGTACGCTTGGTCTTGTTGTTGGCGTGGGAAACGTTGTTACCCACCTGCCGGCCCTTGCCGGTCAGCTCGCAAATGCGCGACATGATCGTTATCCTGGTTTCAGGCAGTGCCCGGAAAGGCCGCGCCGATACCCCGTCCGGGGGGTGGCGTCAACCGATTCCCCACAACTGCTCCTGCAAATCGCCCGTGCAACTGGCCTGGGTCGGCTGCGTTGTTACGGCAACGAACCTTTGGGAGCCAGGGTCATGCGTGCTTTTCTCGTCCTGTTGGGCATCGTCCTCCTGTTGGCCGCCGGTGCCATGGCGATGGGCTGGATCAGCATCGACCAGACCCGCCCGGCGGTCGTCCAGGCCCCGGCCTTCCGCGCCGAAGGGCCTAAGGTATCGGTCGGTACGACCCAGAAGACGGTCGAAGTGCCGACGGTGAGCGTCGAGAAGCCTGCGGACAACGCCCAGTAATCACGCCGAAGCGCCCTTGCCCGGATTACGGGCACGGGGCAGGGAGGGGCGATGTTTCCGCTCCCCGCCCCGATGCGCGCCGCGCTCGACGCCGCTGCCCAGGCGGGGCTGGCGGGGGAGGTTCCGGTGGGCGCGGTGGTGGTACAGGGAGGCCGGATCATCGCGACCGGCGCCAATGCGCCCCGTCGCCTGCACGATCCCACGGCCCATGCCGAAATCCAGGCGATTCGCGCTGCCTCCCAGGTGCTGGGCCGCGACCGGCTGGAAGATTGCGACCTGTGGGTCACGCTGGAGCCCTGTGCCATGTGCGCGGGGGCCATCGCCCATGCCCGAATCGCCCGGCTCTATTACGCCGCGACCGACCCCAAGGGCGGCGCGGTGGAGCATGGCCCGCGTTTCTTCGGCCAGCCGACCTGCCACCACCGGCCGGAGATTTACGCCGGGATGGGGGAGGGGGAGGCGGCCAGTCTGCTCCGCGACTTCTTCGCGGCGCGGCGATAAGAAAGGTCAGCCCTTTCTGCTGCGCTTCTGGGCGCGACCCATAAGATAGGTCACTAAGGCTCCGCTCGCTCCCCCGACAACCGCGCCGCGCCAGAGCGAATGCGGCGCGACGTGCCATGCGTTCAGGATCATCAGCGCGACGAAGGTCAGCAATCCCGTCAACAGGGCGGCCATCCATGGGGAGGCCAGCCACCTTGTTATCGCCGCCTGTGCCGACATGCCATTCGCCCTCTCGACCGGAATAACGCTTCCTAGGTGCAGGGCACGGGCCTGCCTATGAAAAAGGGCCCGGACAGCATGTCGTCCGAGCCCCCTTTCTGCGACCGATGGCGATCGGATCAGCGCAGATCGCCCTCGCGGATCGGCACGATCTTGATCTCGACACGGCGGTTGGCGGCGCGGCCTTCCTCGGTGTCGTTCGACGCGATCGGCTGCGACTTGCCGAAGCCGCGCGTGCCGATGCGGGCGGGCTGCACGCCGCGCGACGCCAGATAGTCGGCGACCGACACGGCGCGCTGTTCGGACAGGCGCTGGTTGTACGCATCGCTGCCGGTCGAATCGGTGTGGCCGTACACGTCGATATAGGTCTGCTTATACTGGGACAGGATGTCGGCGACCTGATCCAGCGTCTGGCGGAACTGCGGCTGCACCTGCGCCGAATTATAGGCGAAGGTGATGCCCGAGGGCAGGTTCAGCAGCAGGTCGTCGCCCTGGCGGACCACCTGAACGTCAGTGCCTGCGGTGCGCGCGCGCAGGTCGCGCTCCTGCTTGTCCATATAGGCCCCGATGCCAGCCCCCGCGAGGCCGCCGATGCCGGCACCCAGGATCTTCTCGGTACGATCGCGCCGTCCGCCGACCAGATCGCCGAGGAGATAGCCACCGACCGCGCCGCCAATGCCGCCGATCGCGGCCTTGGACAGGCGCTGCTGCCCGGTTTCCGGGTCGGTGGTGCAGGCTGAGGTGGCGACGAGGGTGGACAGCGCGGCGGCGGTCAGAAATTTGGCGGGCAGTCGCATAAACATGATCCTTGTTAGTTTCGGACGGCGTCTCGACCCCCGGAACGCCGCGTCGGACCGCCTTGTTCCGCAGGTGAACTGAACGGAACATGACGACGGGAGTTGTCGAAGCCCCGTCCGGCCCGCTATGAGCACCCCATAACGATGGCAACGCTGCCCCCCTTTCCGTGGATCGACGTCCTCATCATTCTCGCGCTCGTCGCGTTGAATGGCGCATTCGCGATGAGCGAGCTGGCGATCGTATCGTCTCGCCGTGCCCGTCTGGAGGCGATGGCGCGCAGCGGACGTAAAGGGGCGCAGGCCGCGCTGACGCTCGCCGCCGATCCGGGCAAGTTCCTGTCGACGGTGCAGATCGGCATCACCCTGACCGGCATCATCGCGGGTGCCTATTCGGGCGCGAGCCTGGGTACGCCGACCGCCGCCCGGCTGGAGGCGCTGGGCGTGTCGCCTTCGACCGCCGCGACTCTCGGCTTTGCGTTGGTCATCGGCCTGACGACCTATGCCTCGCTGATCCTGGGTGAGCTGGTGCCGAAGCAATTCGCGCTGCGCAAGCCCGAGCCGATCGCCGCCTTCGTCGCGGTGCCGATGCGCTGGCTGGCGGTGGGCACCGCGCCGATCGTCTGGGTGCTCGATTCGACCAGCGGGGTGATCTTCAAGCTGCTGGGCCTGAACCGCGACAATGAGGATCAGGTGACGGCCGAGGAGCTTCACCTGATCGTCGCCGAGGCGTCCAAGTCCGGCGTGATCGAGGAGCATGAGCGCTCGATCATCTCGGGCGTGGTGCGGCTCGCGGACCGGCCGGTGCGCGAGGTGATGACGCCGCGCACCGAGATCGACTGGCTGGACTGTACGCTCGACGATGCGGCGATCCGCGCCAAGCTGCTCGAAAGCCCGCGCACCCGCCTGCCGGTGGGGGAGGGCTCGATCGACGCGGTGGTCGGCGTGGTGCAGGCGCGCGACATCGCCATGGCGCTGTTCCGGGGCGAGCCGCTCGACCTGAAGCACCTGATGCGCAAGGCCCCCGTCGTGATCGACCGGATCGATGCGATGGACGTGCTGCTGGCGCTGCGCCAGGCCGAGGTGCCGATGGCGCTGATCCATGACGAATACGGCCATTTCGAGGGGATCGTGACCCCGTCCGACCTGCTGGCCGCGATTGCGGGCGAATTCGCCTCCGACGCCGATCCGGGCGAGGCGCCCTCGGTGGTCGAGCGCGACGACGGTTCGCTGCTGGTCGCCGGGACCATGGCGGCGGACGCGCTGGCCGACCGGCTGGGCATCGATCTGCCCGACGATCGCGATTACGCGACCGTGGCCGGGCTGGCGCTGGCGGTGTTCCGTCATTTGCCGGGCGAGGGCGAGAGCTTCGTCGAGCAGGGCTGGCGCTTCGAGGTGGTCGACCTCGATGGGCGACGGATCGACAAGCTGCTGGTCAGCGAGGCTTAACCGCTTTCGGCTTTGGCGGTGGCGGCAGGGCCACGAAGCCGATCCGCTCGAACCCCGCCTGTTGGGCGACGAAGATGACGGCCGCGGTGCAGCGATAGGGTATATCGACCGCGCTGCCGATCGAAGCGGAGGTCCAACCTCGACGCGCTTCCCGCAGCGCTGCCGTCGCGGCGGTATCGTCCTTTGGTAAAGTAAAACTCTGATCCGAAACCTTCATCGTGCAGATGTCGGGCGGTATATGCGCCATCGTGATTTGCAGCGATGCTTCGGTCTTCCTGTCGGCGGAGGTCGCGGCCAAAGCCGTCCCGGCCATGGCGATGGTTGCGGGCAGGGTGGCGATCGGCCAGAGCGTCATGCCCTGCAAACTATCAGCCATTCGATACATCGGCAATGCATGTAACCGCATGGCAGATTGTCGGCGCACCGAAATGATGACAGGTTGCGACCATGCCGATGATCCTTCCGATATTGCTCGCCGCCGCTTCCGTGTCTGCGGTTCCTTGTGCCGATGGCGACTGGATATTCCGGTCTGGTGGGGCGGCCGTGTTTCAATTCGGTGTTCATACTTCGGTCAAAGGGCTGGAGGCGACATGGGATCGGCCGCAACATTTTGAAACGGATGGCGAATCCATCAACAAGGTACGTGGTCCAGCCATCCGGCGCCCAGCGCGGACCGTGCGGCCGATCGGCGAGGATCTGGAACTGAGCTTCGACGATCCCGAGCCGAACAGCGTGCCTGACGTCTTCCGCCTCCGTTGTCGGAAGGACGGGACGCTCAGTGCCGACTATGTTGCGGGGAGGGGCGATCCCTTGCCGCTGGTTCGCGCGCCCGCCGCGACGAAGCTGGGGCCGTGGGATGCCGGTCGTTCCTATCCGATCGTCACCTCCCGCCCGACCAATGCCGAGATGACCGCGATCTTCGAGGCGGATCAGAAGGACCGGATGACGCCGTCGATCGACTGGGCGGTCGTCGGCGCCGCCGACAAGGCGCGCCTGGCGCGGACGCAGCAACTGCTCGATTCGGGAGCGCTGCAAAGCGGGGACGATTTCTATCACGCCGCCTTCCTGTTCCAGCACGGCAGTCGTCCCGAGGATTATCTGAAGGCGCATCTGCTGGCGATGATCGCGGCGGCGCGGGGCAAGCCGGGCGCGGTGTGGATCGCGTCCGCCACGCTCGACCGCTATCTCCAGTCGATCGGCAAGCCGCAGGTGCTGGGGACACAGTTCATGGTCCCCGATGAGGGCAAGACGACGCAGGAACCCTATGACCGGACGCTGATATCCGATGCCCTGCGCAAGGCGCTACGCGTGCCGTCGCTGGCCGAGCAGGAAAAACAGCGCCAGCGCTACGACGACGAAGCAGCCGCCGAGGCGAAGGCTGCACCGGCGCACCCATAGGGCCGCTCAACCCGCCCAGCGGAACCGGACGAGCGCCATGACCAGCGCGAAGACATAGGCATAGCCGAACCGGTCCAACCGCACGAGGCGCAGCCCTTGGCGACGACGCAGGCTGCCGATCACGGCCATGACCCCGCCCGCAAGGATCGGCGTGATGAGAATGTTGATCCGGCGCCATTGCGGGTCGGTGATGGGGGAGTGCGGAAACAGCAACAGGCTGATTCCGCCCGCGATCAGCCCCCAGAGGGCAAAGCCGAACGTCGCGAGCACGGGGCTTTTCGGCTTCGCGAACGTCTCGCCCAAGGTTTCGCCCAGGCCCCGGATGCCGATTTCGGCGGCGGCTTCTACCAAAAGCTGGATCAGCAGCTCGCCGCCATATTGAATCAGGACTTCGAACAGAAACTCCATGCCGCCCCCAGCCTTACTCCCAATGGATCGAGGCTAGCGATACGGCGGCGGGGCTCAAGCGGTCAGTTCGATATCCCCCGACGCCACCACGCGGGCGATGTTCGGCAGGATGTTCCGAACCGCAAAGGCGTGGAGTTCAGCCGAGCGCGACGAGCACGCATCCTCGGCGATCACCACGTCGTAGGACAGCTCCCAGGCCGAACGCGCGGTCGATTCGACACCCATATTGGTCGAGATGCCCGCGATCACCACCGTCCTCACCCCGCGCCGCCGCAGTTGGAGGTCGAGGTCGGTGCCGGTGAATGCGCCCCAATGATGTTTCAGAACGACGATATCGCCTGGCTGGCGCAGATCGGGGACCAGTTCGCTGAAGGTGGGCGGGGTTCCTTCCGGCGGCAGGCTGGGGCGGCCGACATTCTGGCTGGGCATCGTCTCGGGCGTGAAGCCGACATGGACGAGCACGACCGGCGCACCCGCCTCGCGGAACCGCGCCGCGAGCGATTTCGCGGTCGCCACCACCTCTTCGCCCGTTCGCGGGCCGCCCGCATAAGGCAAGATGCCCTGTTGCAGGTCGATGAGGATCAGTGCGGTGGTTTTGGAATCGAGCGTCGTCATGGCGCCTTAACTTCCCACCAAAGCGGGGCGTTCCGTTAGAGGCGGCCGAACACCGCCTCGAACCCCGCCCGGTCGCCCGCCGCGAGCAGCCGCGCCTGTTCCAGCCAGCGGTCGCGCGCCATGCGGCCCGAAAAGGCGCCGAGCTGGGCGTCGAGTGCCTGGGCCTGCGCCTCGCTGAGCGCGGCCATGTCGCCAACCGTGGTGATGCCGTGCTGGGCCAGCGTCTGGGTCAGCTTGGGACCGAGACCCTTGAGCAGCGTGATCGGCTGATCCTCGGGCCGTGACGATTCGGTGGGGGATTGGGCGGGGACAGGCTCGGCAGGTGCGGCTTCGGCGGCCGGGCTGGCGGCCATCGGCGCGGCGGCGGCGACCGGCTCGTCGTTCAGCGGCTCGTCGGCGACGACCAGCTCCTCGGGTGCCGTGGGGGGCGGCATGACCGGGGCTGCGGCCGGAGGGGGCGGCGCGGCCGGAACGGGCGCAGGCGTCGGCGCGGCCTTCGGTTCGGTCAGCGAGGCTTCGTCGATCGGCTTGCTGTCGGGCTGGCGCACCGACAGCCCGGCGTCTTGCGCATTCTCTTCCACCTGGCGCGCGGCCTGATTGCGACGGTGCTTCAGGCGCATCCCGACCACGATCATCGCGATCGCCGCCAGCGCGACGATGGCGAGCAGGACGAAATGGATGGTCGTGATGGCCGCCACGCCATCGGGGATGAGGCTTGTCGCCGGTGCTGCTGCGGTCGTGTCGTTCATGGCGTTACCCTATTGTCCACCCATTGGCCCCGGGGCCGGCGTCGCGAACCCCAATCACTGGGATCAAGCCTCGGTTCCCGCTTCGCGCGCAACCTCGCGCCAGCCGATGTCGCGGCGGCAAAAGCCATCGGGGAAGCGGATCGTATCGACCGCGCGGTATGCGGCGGCCTGCGCCTCGCCCACCGTGGCGGCGCTGGCGGTCACGGCCAGCACACGGCCGCCGCTGGCGACCAGCTGTTCGCCGTCCATCTTAGTGCCCGCCTGGAACACGACCGCGCCGGTCGCCTCGGCGGCGTCGATCGCGTCGATCACCCCGCCCGCCTTGGGCGTGCCGGGATAGCCCGCCGCCGCCATGACGACGGTCAGCGCCGGATCGTCCGAGAAAGCGGGCGCGGGCAGGTCGGCCAGCCGCCCCTCGGCCACCGCCAGCATCACCGCCAGCAGATCGCCCTGGAAGCGCAGCATCAGCACCTGGCATTCGGGATCGCCGAAGCGGGCGTTGTACTCGATCAGCTTCGGGCCCTGCTCGGTCAGCATCAGCCCGGCATAGAGCACGCCCGAAAACGGCGTCCCCTCGGCCCGCAGCGTGTCGACGGTGGGGCGGACGATCCGGTCGATTGCCTGCTGCTCCAACTCGGGCGTCAGGACGCGCGCGGGGCTATAGGCACCCATACCGCCGGTGTTCGGGCCGGTATCGCCGTCGCCGACGCGCTTGTGATCCTGTGCCGAGCCGAAGGGCAGGAGCGCCTCGCCATCGGTCAGCACGAACAGGCTCGCCTCCTCGCCCTCCAGAAATTCCTCGATGACGACTTCGGCGCCGGGGACCGAGAACAGGTCGGTGATCGCGCCCTCGGCCTCGGCCTTGGTGAAGGCGACAGTCACGCCCTTGCCTGCGGCCAGCCCATCGGCCTTGATGACGACCGGCAGGCCGAAGGTGCTGGCAAGCGCGGCTTGCGCCTTCGCCAGCGTACCCACCCGGACATAACCGGCGGTCGGGATGTCGGCGCGGCGGCACAGATCCTTGGTGAAGCCCTTCGACCCTTCCAGCTGCGCGGCGGCCTTGCTGGGCCCGAACACCGGGATGCCCTCGGCACGAAGCGAATCGGCCAGGCCATCGACCAAAGGTGCTTCGGGGCCGACCACGACCAGGCCCACGCCATGCTCCTTCACGAACGCCACCACGGCGGCGTGATCGGTCGCGTTCAGCGCCACGCAGGTCGCATGGGCGGCGATACCGGGGTTGCCGGGCGCGGCGTAGAGCGTATCTAACCCGTTCGACTGTGCCAGCTTCCACGCCAGCGCGTGTTCGCGGCCACCCGATCCCAGCAGCAGGACGTTCATGCCCGATCCTTATCCCTATGACGAAAGTTCGAGGCTGGTAGCCGAGGAGATCGCCGGCGACAACGCGCTCGCGCTATCGGTCGGCGAACTCAGCCTGAAGCTGAAGCGGATGGTGGAGGGCGAATTCGGTCATGTCCGCCTGCGCGGCGAGATTTCGGGCTATAAGCGCGCCACCTCGGGCCATGTCTATATGAGCCTGAAGGACGAGAATGCGGTCATCGACGCGGTGATGTGGAAGGGGGCGGCGAACACATTGCCCTTCCAGCCGCAGGACGGGATCGAGGTGATCGCCACCGGCCGCCTGACCACCTTCCCCGGTCGGTCCAAATACCAGATCGTCGTCGAGCGGATGGAGTTGGCGGGCGCGGGCGCGCTGATGGCGCTGTTCGAAAAGCTGAAGGCCAAACTGGCGGGCGAGGGGCTGTTCGCGCGCGAGCGGAAACGCGCGCTGCCCTTCATGCCGCCGGTGATCGGTGTCGTCACCTCGCCGACGGGCGCGGTGATCCGCGACATCCTCCACCGGCTGGAGGATCGTTGCCCGACCCATGTCATCGTCTGGCCGGTCAAGGTGCAGGGCGCGGGTTCTGCGGAAGAAATTGCCGCCGCGGTTCGGGGTTTCGACGCGATCGCGCCCGGCGGCCCGGTGCCGCGCCCCGATCTGGTGATCGTCGCGCGTGGCGGCGGCTCGATCGAGGATATGTGGTCGTTCAACGAGGAAATCGTGGTGCGAGCGGTCGCCGACTGCACCATCCCGATCATCTCGGCGGTGGGGCATGAGACGGATACGACGCTGTGCGACTATGCCGCCGACCTGCGCGCGCCGACCCCGACGGCGGCGGCGGAGATCGCGGTGCCGGTGCTGGCCGATATCCGCCTGACCGTCGCGGCGCATGGCCAGCGCGCCGAACGTTGCGCGCGGCGCTATGTCGAGCGGGGGCGCGAGCGGCTGGACGCGATGGCGCGACTGCTGCCCAAGCGCGACCAGTTGCTCGGGCCGCAGCGGCAGCGCGCGGACGAAGCGGGCGCGCGGCTCGACCGGGGGCTGGAGCGGCGGGTGACGCTGGCGCGCGGCGGGCTGGACCGTGCGGGTGCGGCGCTGCGCCCCGCCATCCTGGAGCGGCAGGTGGAGCGCGGGCGCGACCGGCTGGCGTCGACCTGGCGGCTGGTCCAGTCGCTCAACCCCGACCGTATCCTGGAGCGTGGCTATGCCCGGATCACCGCGCGGCCGGGCGGCGAGACCCTGTCCTCGGCCGAGGCGGCGCGGGCGGCGGACACGCTGACGCTGCGCTTTCGCGACGGCACCGTGGACGTGGCGGTCGAGGCGGCTGGGCTTGAGCGACCCGCCCCCAAAACCTATGACAAGCCCAGGCGGGAGCAGCAGCCCAGACAGGACAAGCCGGATCAGCCGACGCTCCTTTGACCCCGAAAGAGACCAACATGCTGATGTCGAACACCGATCGCCCCGCTAAGCTCCATTATATGGCCAACGGCTTTCGCGTCCTGGCGCCGGGCGATCATGTCGTCTGCGCGGTGACGGGGCGGCGCATCCCGCTCGAGGACCTGAAATATTGGAATGCGGCGCGGCAGGAAGCCTATGCCGATGCGGACGCGACCGCCAAGGTGCTCGGCCCGCAATGAGGGCGTGGGGCGTCGGGGTGCTGACGCTGGCGCTGACGGCGTGTGTCGCGCCGGGCATGGCGCTGCCGCCTACCCGCACGCAGATGATGCCGCGCCCCGACGTACCGCCGCTACCGCCGAGCCAGCCGATCGTACCGCTGCGATGGACCGGGCAGCTTAGCCAGGGCGGCCTTATCCGCATGCGGTTGCCTGAAAAGCTGCTGGTCGTACGGTTGGACGGCGAGTTGATCGTGCCCGATGCCGATGGCTCTTTTGTCATCGGCTTCGATCGTGATGCCAAGCCCACCGCCGACCTGAGCGTCTCTTCAGCGGTCGACGAGCGCGAACTGCACCAGATGCTGACCATCGCGCCGCGCGACTGGCGGATCGAGCGGTTGGACACGCTGCCCAAATATCCCGTCCCCGATCCCGAATTCCAGCGGTTGCGCCCCCCTGAACTCGAACAGATCCGGGCCGCCCGCGCAACGGTGACCGGCGCCGAGGGCTGGCGCCAGACGCTCACATGGCCGGTGACGGGGCGTATCTCGGGCCTGTTCGGGGCGCAGCGCGTCTATCGCGGCGAGCCGGGCAGCTACCACTCGGGCACCGATATTGCCGCGCCCACCGGCACCATCGTCCGCGCGCCCGCCGACGGCGTCGTGATCCTGGCCGCCGAGCAGCCCTTTACGCTGGAGGGGCATCTGTTGATGCTCGACCACGGTCAGGGACTGAACAGCGCCTTCCTGCACCTGTCGCGCATCGACGTCCGCGTCGGCGATCACGTCCGCCAGGGCCAGCCGATCGGCGCCGTCGGCGCCACCGGCCGCGCGACCGGCCCGCATCTCCACTGGAGCCTGCAATGGCACGGCCGCAAGCTCGACCCGCTGCTGGTGACGGGGCCGATGCCCTGACCCCGCCGGGTCGGCGGATCAGCGTATCCGCTTGGCCAGAACCGATCGCCCGCCCGCCACGGACAGGCGATAGCTGCCCAGCGTGCCTTCCTTGACCGTCACTTCAGCGCCAGCCTTGGGCGGGAAGGCCATGGTTTCGGTGGTCTGCCACACCGATCCGTTGGCAAGCTGGATGTCGTATCGGCCATAGGCCTTGGCGGGGGCGGCTGCGACGACCTTGCTGTCCAGCTGCCGAACCTCGGTCGCCTGATCCGCCGCGCCGCCGCCGAACATCTCGCTGGTCGGTGTCGTCAGGCCGAAGCGCTGTTGCTTGCGCGCCACGACGACCTTGCGATCCAGTACCATGAGTTCGCCCGAGGCGCGCGCACCCGCCAGCTTTTCGGTCGCCCGATCGAAACAAGCCAGCCGCCCGGCATCCTCACGCACCGCACGACAGGCGAGCAGCTCGTCCACCGCCCGCGTCTTGTCCTCCGGCATCTGCGCCGACGCCATCGTGGGAACGATCAGTAACGCCACCGGCAACCATTTCATTGCGAATGCTATCCTTTATTCGTTTGGCGGCAATATAGCGCAATTATGCTGCGCCTTCTGTGACGCTTATGTCACAGCCGCCACAAAGATGAAGAATGTGTAACCGAATTGTCGTCTGCCGCATTGCACCCCGGACCGGCCTGTTTGTAATAAAATGGCAGCACCCGGATATTTTCGGGTCACAAACGTCAGGTCATAAGGCCGACAAAAGGGGTTAAGGATATGAAAACAAACGCTCGCGTGCGTCTGCTCGCGTCGACGCTGCTGATGGGTGCAGGCTTTGTCGCCGCTCCCGGCCAGGCCCAGGTCGTCCCTCAGGATCAGGCCGTCGAACAGACCGCCACCGATGGCACGCCCGCCGCTGAAACCACTCAGGGCGACATCGTCGTCACCGGCACGCTGATCCGCAACCCGAACCTGGTCTCGTCGAGCCCGGTCGCGGTCGTCGGTCGCGAAGAGCTGACGCTGCGCCAGACCAACACTGCCGAGGAAGTCCTGCGCCAGCTGCCTGGCGCGGTGCCCAGCATCGGTTCGGCCGTGAACAACGGCAATGGCGGCGCGTCGTACGTCAACCTGCGCAACCTGGGTTCCAACCGGAACCTCGTCCTGCTCGACGGCAAGCGTATCGCGACGGCGGGCCTGGGCGGTCAGACCGACCTCAATAACATTCCGCTCGCCCTGCTGGAGCGCATGGATGTCCTGACCGGCGGTGCGTCGACCTCGTACGGCGCCGACGCGGTGTCGGGTGTCGTCAACTTCATCACCCGTTCGGACTTCGCGGGCGTCGATGCGACGGCCAGCCAGCAGATCTCGCAGCGCGGCGACGGCAACTATTTCCGTGCCGACCTGACCGTCGGTGCGAATTTCGACGATGGTCGCGGCAACGCGGTGTTCAGCGTCGGCTATCAGGAAGCCGACCCCATCTATCAGGGCGATCGTCCCTATGCGTCGAGCACGATCAGCTCGACCACCGGCCGCGCTGCGGGCGGTTCGCCGACCTCGGTTCCGACCTCGTTCGCGCTGTCGGGTCAGTCGGGCCTGCTGCAGGTGAATCCGGGCAGCAACCTGCTGGTCACGCCGTATCAGGACTTCAACTTCAGCCCGTACAACATCTTCTTCACACCGTTTAAGCGCTACAACATGTACGGCGCGGCGCATTACGACGTGTCGGACACCGTCACCGTCTATACGCGCGGCCTGTTCTCGAAGAACCGCGTGTCGACGATCATCGCACCGTCGGGCATCTTCGGCGAGTCGCTGACCATTCCGGGCAACAACCCGTATCTGCCCGCCGGTATTCGCGATCAACTCTGCACCGCCGCCGGGATCGCGCTGGGCACGACCTGCAACACCAATACCGCCATTCCGATGCCGGAAGTGTATCGCCGCACGGTCGAACTCGGGCCGCGCGTCAGCGAGTATGAGACGACCCTGTTCGACTATACCGCCGGTGTCCGCCTCAACCTGACCAAGACGCTGAACCTGGATGTGTATGGTGCCTATGGCGAAAGCCAGAACACCCAGACCCAGTCGGGTTACGTGCTGCGTTCGCGCGTGCAGCAGGCGCTCAACGCGAACAACACGACGACCTGCACCGTGACGACCAACGGCTGCGTGCCGCTCAACCTGTTCGGTCAGGCGGGCAGCATCAGCCCGCAGCAGGCCGCGTTCCTGAACGGCCAGAGCACGATCACCACCAAGACCCAGCTGGCGCAGGTCCATGCGCTGCTGACCGGCGACTTCGGCTTCGCCTCGCCAGCCGCCACGACCCCGATCAGCTTCGCGGCCGGTGCGGAATATCGTGATTACGGTGCGCAGCGTATCCCCGATGCCTATGCCCTGGTTCCGGGCGAGCTGGGCGGCGCCGGTGGCGCGGTCCTGCCGGTCAATGGCGGCTTCAACGTCACCGAGTTCTTCGGCGAAGTGATCGCGCCGCTGGTCGAGGACAAGCCGTTCTTCCGTAGCCTGACCGTCGAAGGCGGTATCCGCCAGTCGCGCTACAAGGTCGACGCGACCGGCAACCCCAGCTTCAACGCCACCACCTGGAAGGCGGGCGGTAGCTGGCAGCCGATCGCCGACCTGAAGATCCGCGGCAACTATCAGCGCGCCGTTCGCGCGCCGAATATCACCGAGCTGTTCGATCCGGTTTCGACCTATCTGGTCAACCTGACCGTCGATCCGTGCGCTGGCACGGCGCCGACGGGCAACGCCAACCTGACCGCCATCTGCCTTGCGCAGGGTGCTCCGGCGGCGGTGCTTGGCACGATCCAGAACCCGGCCTCGGGCCAGCCCAACGCCACGGGCGGCGGCAATCCGAACATCCGTCCGGAAGTCGCCGACACCTTCACGGCGGGCATCATCCTGACGCCGCGTTCGCTGGTCGAAGGGCTGACCGTCAGCGTCGATTACTTCAACATCAAGGTGAACCAGGCGATCACGGCGGCGACCCCGGCGGACATCCTGGCGGCCTGCTTCGGCAACATCACGGCTGCCTCGGCCACCTCGACGGCCTGCACCAGCATCCGTCGTTCGGCCACCACGGGCCGTCTGAGCGGTTCGTCGGCCACGGTGGCGGGCCTGCCGCAGCCGCTGACCAACCTCGGCCGCCTGGCGACCGACGGTATCGACCTGGGCGTCGACTATCGCCGCGATCTGGGCTTCGCGAAGCTGAACCTGAACTTCCAGGGCACCTGGACGAACAGCAACACCTTCCGCGCCTCGCCGACCTCGGTGACGCGTGAATGCGTCGGCTATTACAGCGCCAACTGCCTGACCATCCAGCCGAAGTTCGCCTGGAACCAGCGCACCACGCTGAACTTCGGTGATGTCGACGTGTCGCTGCTGTGGCGTCACATCGATACGGTCCGTTACGAGCCGGGTCTGACCCCGCTCTTCTCGGGCGCGATCACCGGCAACACGCCGATCGCGGGCCAGAACTGGAACTTCAACCGGATCAAGGCCTATAATTATCTCGACCTGGGCACGCGCATCCAGGCGACCGATAATTTCGAATTCTCGATCCTCATCACCAACCTGCTCGACAAGCAGCCGCCGATCGTCGGTTCGAACGCCGGTTCGACCTCGTACAACAGCGGCAACACCTATCCGTCGACCTATGACGCGGTGGGTCGTGCCTTCCGTGTTCAGGGGCGCATCCACTTCTAAGGGATGCTCCGCGACCGATGTCGCTACGGGAAAGGGCGGTCCTTCGGGGCCGCCCTTTTTTCTTGGGATCGGGGGCGACAACCGGCCGCCTTCTGCTTGTCACCGTCATGGTCCCGCCCGCATAACGAACGCCATGACCCAGCCGCTTGCCCCGCCCGTCCTGTCCCTGCTCCAGTCCGCGCAAGCCGCGCAGGCTTCCGGGGATGGGCGTCGGTCACGGCAATTGCTGGACCAGGCACTGGGCCTGGCGCCGGGCCATCCGATCCTGTGCAACGCGATGGGCATGAGCCTGCTCGGCGGCGACCCGGCACAGGCCGCCATCTGGTTCGAGCGCGCGTTGGCGGTGGATGCGGACGCCCCGCCGCTCTGGATGAACCTGGCAACCGCGCGGCGCGATCAGGGCGATGCGGCGGGCGAGCGCGATGCCCTGATGCAGGTGCTTCACCGCGACCAGCGCCATGTGATGGCCAATGTCCGCATGGCCGAATGGCACGAGCGGGCGGGCGAGGGCGCACAGGCGCAGTTTCGCTGGCATGGCGTCGCCACGGTGCTTCAATCGCTGCCCGAACGGTCGGAAGGGCTGGACCAGTTGCTCGCCCATGCCCAGGCGAGGGTAGCAGCGCGGGCGCAGGCGCTGGGGGATCAGCTCGATATCCTGTTGCAGCCGGTTCGTGCCGACATCGCACCCGAACAGCGGCGGCGTTTCGATCGCTGTGTCGACGCGATGCTGGGGCGGCGCGCTATCTACACGAATATCTGCCACGGCGTGCACTTCCCCTTCCTGCCCGCCGACGAGTTTTTCGACCGCCGCCATTTTCCCTGGTTCGCCGAATTGGAGGCCGCGACCCCCGCGATCCGCGCCGAGTTGGAGGCGCTGCTGGCCCGCCCCGACAGCGGCTTTGCGCCCTATGTCGCGATGGAGGCGGGGACGCCCGAGAACAAATGGACCGCGCTCGACGGATCGCAGGCGTGGAGCGCGCGCTATCTGTGGCGTTACGGCGTGCGCGATGCGGACATGGCGGCGGCTTGCCCACAGACCATGGCGCTGCTCGACCGGCTGCCGCTGGCGCATATTCCGGGCAAGGGGCCGACCGCCTTCTTCTCGGTGCTGAAACCCGGCACCCGGCTGCCCGCGCATACCGGGGTCAGCAATATTCGCGCGATCGTCCATCTGCCGCTGATCGTGCCTGAGAATTGCGGCTTCCGGGTCGGCGGCGAAACGCGGAACTGGGTGGAGAGCGAAGCTTTTGCCTTCGACGACACGATCGAGCACGAGGCCTGGAATGAGAGCAACGCGCTGCGAGCGGTCCTCATTCTCGATGCCTGGAACCCCCATCTGACCACCGAGGAGCAGGAGATGCTCCGCATCCTGTTTCCGGCGCTCGGCCAGGTCGAAGGGGCCGGGGAACTGGGCGCGGTCGCCGATTAGGCCATTTGCTGCGCGGAACGAAGTGCGCCAGCCACTGCGCCGGCGTTCCGATCCCGTCTATGACGTGCTGGGCCGCGATTGCTTCGTGGCCGTGCGCTTCAACTTCTAAGCCTTCGCCGAACCGGTGAAGGGGGGCGGTGGACCTGCGGGTCCGCCGCCCTTTTTTGTGCCGTCCTCTGGCATTGCCCCGCCCTAGCCAGTTCCGAATTGCGACAAAAATATTGTCGCAAAATGTGTCAGATTTGTCATCTAAGACTGCCTTTGCAATCGATATCATGACACTGCGTAAGGGTATGTGTCGTATCTGTCATGGCGCAACGCCGGGCATGGCGCGGAATTTTTCCCGTCTTTACAATGGCGCCCTCTCGCTCCAATCAAGCAACATTCGGTTACGGAACGGCAATTCCGTTTCATGAAGTTGATAATGTCGGTGAGCCGAAATCGGACGCCGTTCGGGAAAAGGGGTATAGAGCATGACCTATTCGTGGATGGGACCGCGCAAGCTGGGCCTGTTGGCTACCGTTGCGCCGTTGTCGATGCTGCTGGGTGCGCCCGCGCTGGCGCAGAGCGTGCCGGCCGCCAATCAGAATGCCGAAGCCAATGCCCAGGTGGCGCAGGGCGCCGAACAGGCGGATGCGGGCACCGGCGGCGATATCGTCGTCACCGGCTCGATCATTCGCGGCGCGGATACCGGCGTGTCGCCGGTGTCGACGATCACCGCCGAGAATCTCGACGTGCGCGGCATCAACACGGTGCAGGCGGGTATTCAGGCGCTGGCGTCGAACAACGGCCCGGCCCTGACCAACTCGTTCACCGCCAATGGCGCGTTTGCGAGCGGCGCCTCGTCGGTGTCGCTGCGCGGCCTGTCGACCAACTCGACGCTGGTGCTGTTCGACGGCCTGCGCGCCGCCTACTACCCGCTGTCGGATGACGGCACGCGCAACTTCGTCGACCTGAACACCATTCCCGACGACATCGTCGACCGCGTCGAAGTGCTGCGCGACGGCGCCTCGTCCAGCTACGGCGCGGACGCGATCGCGGGCGTGGTCAACATCATCACCAAGCGTTCGGTCAAGGGCGTGATGGGCCGCGCGGAAGCGGGTATCTCGCAGCGCGGCTACAATGCCAACCAGCGCGTCTCGCTGACCGCGGGCACCGGCGACCTCGATGAGCAGGGCTATAACGCCTATATCAGCGGCTTCTACTACCGCTCGGAAGGCGTCCGCGCGAGCCAGCTGCCCGCGCCCTATAACAGCAGCGACGAGCGCGGCATCTGCTCCAACCGCACCGGCACTTTGGTCTGCGGCCCGAACGGCATCGCCAATGGGCTGGATCAGAACAACCAGTATACCAACGGCTTCGCGATCGGCACGCCCAACTTCTACGTGCGCCCCGCCGATGCGACGAACACGACCGCGCTCGGTCGCTATCAGCTGCTGAACCCGGCGGCGGGCTGCCTGACCGGCACGCCGTACAATCCGACCGCCGCCGAACTGGCGCTGCCCGCCAACGCCACCGCACCGGGCACCGTCTGCCAGGTCGACAACCAGCGTCTGTACGGCAACATCACGCCCGATATCGAGCGTGTCGGCGGATCGGCGCGCTTCACCGCCAAGATCGGTGATGCGTCGGAAGCCTATCTGCAGGTCAATTTCCAGCAGGCGACGACCAGCTACACCGGCACGCCGACGGTGATCCGCGCCAATGCGCCCGCAGGCATCCTGTTCCCGCAATTCTCGACATCGCAGAACCCGACGCCCGCGATCGACCCGAATTCGGGTATCCTCGCGCTGCCGGTCTATGTCTGCCCGCGCACGACGGTCGGCGCATGCACCGCGACCAACGGGACGCTGAACCCGAACAACCCGTTCGCTGCCGCCGGTCAGGTCGCGCGTCTGGTCGGGTCGCTGCCGAACAGCTTCGAATCGACCCGTACCCGCAGCCGCGTCTATCGCGCCGCCTTCGGGATCAACGGCACGATCTTCGACGATGTCGATTACCGCTTCGACGCGACGGCGATGCACACCGATCTGCGCCTGGAGCAGAACGGCTATGTCTATATCCAGCACCTGCTCGACGTCATCAAGGACGGCAGCTACAACTTCGTCAATCCGGGCCTGAACAGCCAGGCGACGCTGAACTATCTGACGCCGACCAACATCACCAACGACAGCTCGGACCTGCTGCAGGCGCAGTTCACCCTGGGCAAGGCGATCATGACGCTGCCGGGCGGCGACCTGCGCGTCGCGGTCGGCGGCTCGATCTTCTACGAAGCGATCGACGCACCCAGCGCCAACTCGGACGAGAACGGCCCGACCCAGCGCTATTTCCGCCTTAACGCCTTCGGCACCAGCGGCAACCGCACCGTCTCGTCGGCCTTTTACGAGGTCAACGCGCCGGTCGTCGATCAGCTGACGCTCAACGCCTCGGGTCGCTACGACCATTATTCGAGCGGCCAGAGCGCCTTCTCGCCCAAATTCGGCGCGATCTTCCGGCCGATCCGCCAGGTCGCCCTGCGCGGCACCTATTCGCGCGGTTTCCGCATCCCCTCGTTCGGCGAGGCGAATGCGCTGCCCACCACGGGCTACGTGACGCAGCAGCTGAGCAGCATCCCGGCGGCGTTCCTGCGCCAGTACAGCATCAATCCGGGCGCCAACCAGATCTGCTCGGCGGCGACCCCGCAATTCTGCTCGGCCTATATCTCCAACTATTCGATCGGGCAGACCACGCTGGCGTCGCAGGATCTGGAGCCTGAAAAGTCGCGAAGCTTCACCGCCGGGATCAAGGTCGATCCGGTGCGCGGCCTGTCGCTGACCGTCGATTACTTCAACATCCGCAAGACCGGGGCAATCACCACGCCCGACCTGTCGCCCGCCATCGCCGCTTATTATGCGGGCGGTGCGATCCCGACCGGGTTCGAGGTCATCCCGGATGCGGTCGACGTCAACAACCCGACCGCCACGCCGAAGATCGCCTTCGTCCGTTCGCAGCTTATCAATGCCCAGACGATCAAGTCGGAAGGCATCGATTTCGGCGTCAACGGCTTCTACGATTTCGGCGCGTTCCGCTGGAACACCAACCTGAACGCCAGCCTCATCCTGGAGCTGAGCACGACGGTCGACGGCGTTCGCCAGACCTATGTCGACACGCTCGGCAACTTCAACCTGACGGCCGGTTCGGGCACGTTCGAGTGGAAGGGCAACTGGGTCAACACGTTCGACTTCGGCGACTTCGCGTTCACCGGTACGGTCAACTACACCTCGGGCTATGACCTGTCGGCGATGGACCAGGGCGATGCGTACAAGGATTGCGGCCAGGCTCCGGCCTATTTCGGCTGCCGCGTGAAGAGCTACATCACCGCGGATGCGAACGCGTCGTTCAAGGTCAACGACAAGTTCACATTCTATGTGAACGTGCTCAACGTCTTCAACCGCCTGCCTCCGATCGATCCGGTCACTTACGGCGCGTATCTCTACAACGCGGTGCAGGGCGGCGATGGCATCTTCGGCCGCCAGTTCCGCGCGGGCGCCAAGTTCAACTTCTAACCCCAGGGTTCGCTTCGGCGGATCCCCCTTGGAGGGGCGGTTCCTACGGGAGCCGCCCCTTTTTCTTTGGCTGCGACGCGGGCCGGTTCCAGTCTGAGGTGGCGAGGCCGGGACGGTTTCCCGGCCTCGCACAGGGTCAAGCGACCGACAGCGCCAGTTTCCCGTCGCCCTCGTCGACGGTCACGGTCGCGCCGTCTTTGACATTCCCGCGCAGGATTTCCTCGGCCAGCGGGTCCTGGAGGTGGCGTTGGACCGCGCGGCGCAAGGGGCGCGCGCCATATACCGGGTCGTAACCCACCCGGCCCAGCCATTCCCGCGCGGCGTCGGTCAGGTGCAGCGTAATCTTGCGATCGGCCAGCAGCTTGGCGACTCTGCCCACCTGGATGTCGACGATCGGGCCCATATGGCTCTGGCCCAGGCGGTGGAACAGGATGATCTCGTCCAGCCGGTTGAGGAATTCGGGGCGGAAATGGCCGCGCACGATCTCCATCACCTGCGGCTCGACGCTCTCGATGCTCTGCCCGTCCTCGACGCTCGCCAGATACTGGCTGCCCAGGTTCGAGGTCAGGATGATGAGCGTGTTCGAGAAGTCGACGGTCCGCCCCTGGCCATCGGTCAGGCGGCCATCGTCCAGCACCTGGAGCAGCACGTTGAACACGTCGCCATGCGCCTTCTCCACCTCGTCGAACAGCACGACCTGATAGGGCCTGCGCCGCACCGCCTCGGTCAGGACGCCGCCTTCCTCATAGCCGACATAGCCGGGAGGAGCGCCGATCAGCCGGGCGACGCTGTGCTTCTCCATGAACTCGCTCATGTCGATGCGCACCATGGCCGAGGGGTCGTCGAACAGGAATTCGGCAAGCGCCTTGGTCAGCTCGGTCTTGCCGACGCCCGTCGGGCCGAGGAACAGGAACGAGCCCAGCGGCCGGTTGGGGTCCTGTAGCCCGGCGCGCGCACGGCGGACGGCGGTGGAGACGGCGCGGACCGCATCCTCCTGCCCGATCACGCGCTTGCCGATCACCTCCTCCATGCGGAGCAGCTTCTCGCGCTCGCCCTGGAGCATCCGGTCGACCGGCACCCCGGTCCAGCGGCTGACCACGCCCGCGATATCGTCGGCGGTGACTTCCTCGCGCAGCATCGCGCCCTCGGTCGCGGACTGCGCCTCGGCCAGTTGCTTTTCCAGCTGCGGGATGCGGCCATAGGACAGCTCGCCCGCCTTGGCCAAATCGCCGCTGCGCTGCGCCTGGTCGAGTTCGATCCGCGCCTGGTCGAGTTGTTCCTTCAAGCGCGACTCGCCCGCGATCTTGTCCTTCTCGGCCTGCCAGCGCTGGGTCAGCGCGTGCGACTGTTCCTCCAGATTGGCGAGTTCTTCCTCCAGATGGCCGAGCCGGTCGATACTGGCCGGGTCGCTTTCGCGGCGCAGCCCCTCGCGCTCGATCTTCAGGCGCAGGATGCGGCGGTCGAGCGTCTCGATCTCCTCGGGCTTGGACTCCACCTCCATGCGGATGCGACTGGCGGCCTCGTCCATCAGGTCGATCGCCTTGTCGGGCAGGAAGCGGTCGGTGATGTAGCGGTTGGACAAGGTCGCCGCCGCCACCAGCGCACCGTCGGTGATGCGCACGCCGTGATGGAGTTCGTACTTTTCCTTCAGCCCTCGCAGGATCGAGATGGTATCCTCGACCGTCGGCTCGCCGACGAAGACGGGCTGGAAGCGCCGCTGGAGCGCGGGGTCCTTTTCGACGTACTTGCGATACTCGTCGAGCGTGGTCGCGCCGACGCAGTGCAGCTCACCGCGCGCGAGGGCGGGCTTGAGCAGGTTGGAGGCGTCCATCGCCCCGTCGCCTTTGCCTGCGCCAATCAGCGTGTGCATTTCGTCGATGAACAGGATGATGTCGCCCTCGGCGGCCTTCACCTCGTCGAGCACGCCCTTCAGCCGCTCCTCGAACTCGCCGCGATATTTGGCACCCGCGATCAGCGCGCCCATGTCGAGCGCCATCAGCTTGCGGTCCTTCAGCGTGTCGGGCACGTCGCCATTGGCGATGCGCAGCGCGAGGCCCTCCGCGATCGCGGTCTTGCCGACGCCGGGTTCGCCGATCAGCGCGGGGTTGTTCTTGGTCCGGCGGGCGAGAATCTGGATGGTGCGGCGGATTTCCTCGTCGCGGCCGATCACGGGGTCGAGCTTACCGTCGCGCGCCACCTGGGTGAGATCGCGGGCGAATTTCTTCAGCGCGTCATAGCGGTCCTCCGCGCCCGCCGTGTCGGCGGTACGGCCCTGGCGTAGCTGTTCGATCGCCCCGTTCAGCGCTTGGGGATTCACCCCGCCCGCCGCCAGCGCCTTGCCCGCCGCATTGGTCGAGGCCAGCGCGAGCGCGAGCAGCAGCCGCTCGACGGTGACGAAGCTGTCGCCCGCCTTTTGCGCGACCTGTTCGGCCTGGTCGAGCACGCGGACCAGATCATTGTCGAGGCCGGGCGACGATTGCGCGCCCGAGCCGGAGACGGCCGGGATCTTGGCCAGTGCGGCGTCGGTCTCGCGCTCGACGCGCTTGGCATCGCCGCCCGCCGCCTGGATCAGGCCGGACGCCATGCCCTGATCGTCCTCGATCAAGGCCTTCAAAAGATGTTCGGGGGCGATACGCTGATGGCTGTTGCGGATCGCTACGGTTTGCGCGGCTTGCAGAAAGCCTTTCGCGCGGTCGGTGAATTTTTCGAGATTCATCTGGTCTTCCTGTCGCTTTCCAGGTCAGATGGTGTTGCATTTTGGCAACACAAGGGGTTGGCGGAATTTCCTGTCCGCAACATGGGATGGCCGTTTCGATAACGAAAGGGTGCGGCGGCAATCCGCGTAAAATCCGTTCGTCGTCGCGGGATTGCGGTCCGCCGCGCGCCCGCTATGCTCCGGCCATACACCGAGTGGGGAGACTCAAACCAATGCGTATCAAGTCCGTGGCGCTGACCGGCGCCGCCGCCCTTGCGTTCGTCCTGCCGGGGCAGGCCGTGACAGCCCAGGCGACCAATGCCGCGAAGGCCGCCGCCCAGCCCGCGCCCGTCTCGGCGCTCGTGAAGGCGGTCGACATCCCCTATCAGACCTTCACGCTGAAGAACGGCTTGCGCGTCGTCGTCCATACCGATCGCAAGGCGCCCGTCGTCGCGGTCAGCGTGTGGTATGACGTCGGGTCGAAGCACGAGCCGAAGGGCAAGACGGGCTTTGCGCATCTGTTCGAGCATCTGATGTTCAACGGCTCGGAAAACGCACCGGGCGATTTCTTCACGCCGCTCAAGTCGGTGGGCGCGACCGACTATAACGGCACCACCTATTTCGACCGGACCAACTATTTCGAGACGGTGCCGACCGCCGCGCTCGATCGTGCGCTGTTCCTGGAATCGGATCGCATGGGCTATCTGCTCGGCGCAGTGACGCAAGGGGTGCTCGACGAGCAGCGCGGCGTCGTCCAGAACGAAAAGCGCCAGGGCGACAACCAGCCCTATGGCCTGACCCAGTATAAGGTGCTGAGCGGCCTGTTCCCCGAAGGGCATCCCTATGCCCATTCGACCATCGGCTCGATGGCCGACCTTGATGCGGCGTCGCTCGACACGGTGAAGGACTGGTTCCGGAGCCATTATGGCCCGAACAATGCCGTGCTGGTGCTGGCGGGCGATATCGACGTCGCCACCGCCAAGCCTTTGGTGGAGAAATATTTCGGCGTGATCCAGCCGGGGCCGAAGAGCGTCCTGCCGACCGTCACCATCCCGACGCTGCCCGCACCGGTCAACGAGGTGATGAAGGACCGCGTGGCGGCCGTCATGATTAGTCGCAACTGGGCGGTGCCGGGGCTGAACGATCCCGAGAGCGCCTCGCTGGTCGTGGCGGGCTCGATCCTGGGCGGGCTCGCCTCGTCGCGGCTCGACAATATTTTGGTCAAGCAGGAAAAGCTGGCGGTGCAGGTGTCGGCGGGCGACCGGCCTTTCTCACAGGTCGGCATGTTCAACATGATGGCGATCGTCCGCCCCGGCGTCGACCCGGCGCTGGTCGACAAGCGGATGGGCGAGATCCTGGCCGACTTCCTAAAGAACGGCCCGACCGCCGACGAGGTGCGGCGCGCCGTGACCCGCTATGTCTCGGGTCGTGTCCAAGGGCTGGAATCGGTCGGCGGCTTCGGCGGCAAGGCGGTGGCGCTGGCCGAGGGGGCGCTCTACTCGAACGATCCGGGCGAGTATAAGAAGCAGTTGCTGGCGATCGCGGCGCAAACGCCCGCCACCGTCAAGGCGGCGGCGGACAAGTGGCTGTCGCGTCCGGCCTATACGCTGACCGTCGTGCCGGGTGCGCGCGATGCCTATGAAGAGGCCAAGGTGCCGCCGCGCGCCGACGTTCCCGCCGCCCCCGATCAGCCCGCCAAGGGCACGCGCGGGGGCCTGCCCGAGGTCGGACAGGTCAAGCCGCTGAGCTTCCCGGCGGTCCAGCGCAGCCGCCTGGCGAACGGGATCGAGCTGATCTACGCGCAGCGGACCGCCGTGCCGGTGACGCAGATCGCGACCTCGTTCGATGCCGGTATCGCCGCCGACGTGCCGGGCAAGCTGGGCACGCAGCGCATGGTGCAGGCGATGCTCGACGAGGGCACCACCCGCCGCAACACCATCGCGATCGCCGAGGAGCAGGAGCGGCTCGGCGCCTCGATCGGGTCGAGCGCGTCGAACGACCGCACCGTCGTCAACCTCGACGTGCCCAGCATCAACCTGGCGCCCGCGCTCGATCTTTATGCCGACATCCTGCGCAATCCGGCCTTCCCCGATCCCGAACTGGCGCGGGTGAAGGCGCAGACGCTGGCCAGCATCAAGCAGGAACTGACCAGCCCGCAGGGGCTGGCGGGCCGTGTCCTGCCGCCCCTCGTCTATGGGCCGACCAGCCCCTATGCCAAGGCGCTGGGTGCGGGTGATCCGGCGGCGGTCGCGGCGATGACCCGCGAACAGCTGATCGCATTCCAGCAGGCCTGGCTGCGTCCCGACAAGGCGAAGATCTTCGTCACCTCGGACCGCCCGCTGGCCGAGATCAAGGCGGCGCTGGACCGCGTGTTCGGCGACTGGAAGGGTAACGGCGCGGCGGGCGTGAAGAACTTCACCGCCGGCCAGCCCTCGGCGCCGAAGATCGTTCTTGTGAACCGACCCGACAGCCCGCAGTCGATCATCCTCGCAGGCGCGCCGACGACGCTGAAGGGCACCGACAATCTGCTGATCCAGAATACCGCCAATGACGCACTGGGCGGCAGCTTCCTGGGCCGGATCAACATGGATCTGCGCGAGAGCAAGCATTGGTCCTACGGCGTCAATGGCGGCTTCCGGACCTCCGAATTCGCAGCGCCCTATATCATGTCGGCACCCGTTCAGGCCGACAAGACCGGCCCGTCGATCGACGCGCTGCGCACCGATGTGGCCGAATTCCTGACCACCAAGCCGATGGACCAGGTCGAATATGATCGCGCGATCACCGGGGCGATTCGCTCGCTGTCGGGCAATTTCGAAACCTCGGATGCGGTGTTGTCTGCGATGCAGGCCAACGACCTGTATCGCCGCCCGGACAATTATTACGCGACGATCACCCAGCGTTATCAGGCGATGACGCTGCCCGAGCTGAACAAGTCGATCCAGGCGGCGTTGAACCCCAAGAGCTTCGTCTGGGTGGTGGTCGGCGATGCCAAGACGGTCAAGCCGCAGCTCGACACGCTGGGCCTGCCCGTCGAGGTGATCGAACCGGCGGCGGTCGTCGCACCCGCCCCGGCGGCGCAATAAGGGAGAGTATCAATGGCCGATATCGACGGGACCTGGAACTGCATCGTGAAGTCGCCGCTGGGCGATCAGGAGATGACGCTGACGGTCACGACCGAGGGCGATCGCTTCACCGGCTCCGGCGGCGGCCAAATGGGCGCGATGGAGATCGAAGGCGACGTGTCCGGCAACACGATCAGCTGGAAGATGTCGATCTCCTCGCCGATGCCGATGACGCTGGATTGCGAAGCGACCGCCGATGGCGACACGCTGACCGGATCGGTCGGTGCGGGCGCGTTCGGCAGCTTCCCACTGTCGGGTACGCGCGCGGGGTGATCTCCGTGGCCTGAGTGGGAAAAGGGCGGTACGTCGGTTGACGGGCCGCCCTTTTTTTGGCGTGGGGCGTGGGCTTCGACTTCGCTCAGCCTGAACGGCATGAGGTATCCATTCCATATCCTGCGGCCGTTCAGGCTGAGCGAAGTCGAAGCCCAAGGGATGACGCCAACGACATAACCGGTTCATTTCCCGCCAAATCCCGTTACCCTGCTCCCGGAAAACCAAAAAGGGGACAGGCATGATAGACCGGCGGCATTTCCTGGGCGGATCGGCGGCACTGGCCGTAGCGGCGGGCAGCGAAGGCGTCGTGGCGCAGAACACCGCGTCGGCCCGACTGACCGCATTGTTCGACACGCTGGTCCAGGAACAGCTCCGCCGCAGCCCGGAGGGCGCGACCAGTCTCGGCCTCGACACCGGCGCCAATGCCGATCTGCGCAGCCAACTCGCCGACCAGTCACCTGCCGGAATCGCCGCCGCAAAGGCTGCGACCCAGGCAGACCTGACCCGGCTGGAGGCGATCGACCCCGCCACCCTGTCGCCCGAGGAACGGATCGACCTCGAATCGATCCTCTACACCCGTCGCTCGGCGCAGGCCGTGCAGGCGTTCGACTTCGGCGGCTATTCCTATGGCCCCAGCCCCTATGTCGTGTCGCAGCTGTCGGGGGCCTATCAATCCGTCCCCGACTTCCTCGACACCAAGCACAAGATCGCCAGCGCGGGCGATACCGACGCCTATCTGATGCGGCTGCGCGCCTTTGCCCGCCAGATCGATGCGCAGACCGACCGGATGCGCCATGACGCCGGGCAGGGCGTGGTGCCGCCCGACTTCATCCTCGACCTCGCGCTCGAACAGATGGGCAAGACGCGCCAGCCCGCCGACCAGGCGCTGGTCGTCCAGTCGCTCGCGCGGCGAACGGCGGAGAAGGGGCTGGGCGATCGCTATGCCGCGCAGGCGACGCAGATCTACGACGCTGAATTACTGCCGGCGCTCGACCGCCAGATCGCCTATGCCAAGGGCTTGCGGGCCAAGGCGACGCATGATGCGGGCGTGTGGAAACTGCGCGAGGGTGCGGCCTATTATCCGGTCGCGCTGAAGGCCAATACCACGACCAGCTTCTCGCCCGACGAGGTGCACCGTTTTGGACGCGATCAGGCGGCGATGCTGTCGGCGCGGCTCGACGCGCTGCTCAGGAAACAGGGCTACACCAAGGGCACGATGGGGGAGCGCATGGCCGCGCTCTACAAGAATCCTGACCAGCTCTATCCCAATACCGATGAGGGCAAGCGCGCCGCCATTGCCTATTGCAACGCCCGGCTCGACGCGATCCGCACCCGCCTGCCGCAGGTGTTCGAGCGGATACCCCCTTATGGTTTCGAGGTGCGCCGCGTGCCGCCGCAGACCGAGGCCGGGGCGGCGGCGGCCTTTGCGCAGGGCCCCGCTATCGACGGCTCGCGTCCCGGCCTGGTCTATTTCAACCTGAAGGACAGCGCCGACTGGCCCAAATTCTGTCTGGCGACGACGGTCTATCATGAAGGGCTGCCGGGGCATCAGATGGAGGGCGGCCTTGCGCTGTCGAACACCCGCCTGCCGCTGATCCGCAAGATCAACGGTTTCTCCGGCTATGGCGAGGGCTGGGCGCTCTATGCCGAGCAGCTGGCGGACGAGATCGGCATGTATGACGACGATCCCCTGGGGCAGCTGGGCTATCTCAAATTCCTGCTGTTCCGCGCCAATCGCTGCGTCGTCGATACCGGGCTGCACCATCTGCGTTGGACCCGCGAACAGGCGATCCGCCACTTCGTCGAGGCCGAGGGCGAGGCGGAGGGTTTCGCCACGCGCGAGGTGGAGCGTTACTGCGTCAATCCCGGCCAGGCGGCGAGCTACAAGCTCGGCCATTCGGTGTTCGTGGACATTCGCGATTCGGCGAAGAGGCAGAAGGGCGACCGCTTCGACCTGAAGGCGTTCCACACCGCCGTCCTGCGCCATGGCCGCGTGCCGCTCGACGTGCTGCGCCGGATCGGGGAGGAATGGGCGCGGGCTTGACCTGAATCAGCATCGCGGTGATCCTCCTTTGCGGGAGAATATCGCGATGCGGGTCAGCGCTTCGATCGGGCTGGACGGGGGGCGGCGGCGAACGGCCGTCATCGCGACGGTAGTGGTTCATGCCCTATTCGTGGCGTTGCTCCTCTGGGGGGCGCCACGGCATCGTCTGATCGATGACTCCGAACGGCCGAGCCTGATGCTGTTCGATCTGCCGCGCCCACCCGAACCGCTTCCCGTCACGGTACCGCCGCCGCCGGTGCTGCCCACCCCGGTCAAGCGCGAAGCCGTTGTCATTCGTTCCACCGCCGGGGGCGGATCGCCGCGTCCGGTACGCGCCGCCCCGGCGGAACAAGCGGCCCCGAAGGCCGTCATGCCCGCGCGGTTCGATACGGTCGACCTGCCCGCTCCTGCGGCGGACATCGGTGCCGAATTGCCGCTGCGGGCCGGCACCGCCATCTCCGACGGTGCGGGGAGCGGCATCGCCAGCGGACGGGGCACGGGCGGCGAGGGGCATGGCACCGGCAATGGACAGGGCAATGGCGACGGTCCGGGGCAGGGGCGGCTACGCTATGCACTGGCCGAATGGATTGAGAAGCCGAGCCAGGCCCTGATCGACGAGGCGTTCCCCCGCATGGCCCGGCATGGCGGGGTCAGCGGCGTGGCGGTGCTTCTCTGCGTCGTGCCGACACCGGGCAAACCCAAAAGCTGCACGGTCGCGGCGGAGCGGCCCAAGGGGCGCGGTTTCGGCGCGGCGGCGTTGGGCCTTTATCCCCAGTTCCGCATCCGGCCGGTGATGAAGGGCAATGAAGTCATCCAGGCCCAGGTGCTGGTGCCCGTGACCTTCACCGTCCGCCGATAGGACTTACCGCACCACCCGCGTGATATGCCCCATCTTGCGGCCGGGCCGCGCCTCGCCCTTGCCGTACAGGTGCAGGTGCGCCCCCTTCTGGGTCAGTGCGCCCTCCCAGGCATCGTCGCCGATCAGGTTTTCCATCTGCACCTGCGCGCCGGTCAGCGCCGTGTCGCCCAGCGGCAGGCCGCAGATCGCGCGGATATGGTTCTCGAACTGCGAGGTTTCGGCGCCCTCGATGGTCCAGTGCCCCGAATTGTGGACGCGCGGCGCCATCTCGTTGAAGACGGGGCCGTTCTCGGTTGCGAAGAACTCGCAGGCGAGTATGCCGACATAGCCCAGCTCCTCGGCGATGCGGATGGCGAGCGCGGCCGCCTCTTCGGCCTGTGCCGCGATCTCGGGCGGCGCGGGCAGTGTCGAGGTGCGCAGGATCGCATCGCGGTGGACATTGTGCGGCGGGTCGTAGCGGACCGTCTGCCCATCCAATCCCCGCGCGATCAGGATCGAGAATTCGTGGCTGAAATGGATGAACCCTTCCAGCACGGCAGGTCCCCCGATCGCCTCGAACGCCGCCGGAGCGTCGGCCATGTCGCGGATCAGCGCCTGACCCTTGCCGTCATAGCCGAAGCGCGTGGTCTTCAGGATGGCGGGGCAGCCGATCCGCTCCAGCGCGGCAGTCAGATCGGCCGCGCAGTTGACCTCGGCCCAGGGGGCAGGGCGGCCGCCGACCTTTTCGACGAAGCTCTTCTCGGCAATCCGGTCCTGCGCGACGCGAAGGGCTGCGGGCGAGGGATGGACGGGCAACCGCTCGGCCAGCCACTCGACCGGCGCGACGTCGACATTCTCGAACTCATAGGTCACGACGTCGCAGGCGGCGACGAAATCGGCGAGCACGACCTTGTTGTGATAGTCGGCGCGGGTCAGCGAGGATGCGGTCTGTGCCGCCACGCTGTCCTCATCGGGGGCCAGGACATGGGTGCGATAGCCGAGCTGCGCGGCGGCCACCGCCAGCATCCGGCCCAGCTGGCCGCCGCCCAGAATCCCGATGGTCGAACCCGGCTTCAACATTTGGCTTACCCTTGCGGATCGTTGGCGACGCTGTCGGTCTGACGCTGGCGCCAGTCCTTCAGACGCTCGGTGAGGCCCTCGTCCGACAGCGACAGGATCGAGGCGGCGAGCAGGCCTGCATTGATCGCCCCCGCCTTGCCGATGGCCAGCGTGCCGACGGGGATTCCGCCGGGCATCTGGACGATCGAGAGCAGGCTATCCATGCCCTTCAATGCCTTGGATTCGACCGGCACGCCCAGCACGGGCAGATGCGTCATCGAGGCGGCCATGCCCGGCAGATGCGCCGCACCGCCCGCGCCCGCGATGATGACCTTGATCCCGCGATCGGCGGCGGTGGTCGCATAGTCGTACAGACGCTGCGGCGTGCGATGTGCGGAGACGACGCGGGTTTCGTGGGGCACGCCCAGCGCCTCGAGCGTCTCGGCGGCGTGCCGCATGGTTTCCCAGTCCGAAGTGGACCCCATGATGATCCCGACCGAAATCATATCCGCTGTTCCGCCTTAGCCCCTGTGGCCCCGGTGCCGGGGGAAGCGGCTGACTAGCGGGGTGGGGCGAGGGGGGCAAGTTTCCGTATGCGTTTCCGTATACCCCGAGCGCATTTTGGCGTGGGCGGGGGCGTGGGCTTCAACTTCCCTATTCCTCCCCTCCAAGGGGAGGGGGACCATGCGAAGCATGGTGGAGGGGTGTCCCCCTCTCGATAGCGGGACACCGCTCCGTCAGGCCTTCGGCCTGCCACCTCCCCTTACAGGGGAGGAATGGAGGCCGAACATTCTCACCGCTCCGACAGATAATAGCGGTCGGTCGGCGTCAGGTCGTTGGCCAGTTCATAGACGATCGGCTGGGCAGTCGGGATCTCGAGACCGGTGATCTCGTCGTCCGGGATGTTCGACAGATGCTTGACCAGCGCGCGCAGCGAGTTGCCGTGCGCCGAGATGAGCACGCGGTTGCCGTCGCGCAGAGCCGGGGCGATGCGCTCGTCCCAATAGGGCAGCACGCGCGCGATCGTGTCCTTCAGGCTCTCGGTCTGGGGAACGTCGATGCCCTTGTAGCGGATGTCGCTCGACACGTCATACTCGCCGCCCGCCTCGGCCGGGGGCGGGGGCACGTCGAAGCTGCGGCGCCAGATCTTCACCTGCTCGTCGCCATGCTTGGCCGCCGTCTCGGCCTTGTCGAGGCCGGTCAGCCCGCCATAATGCCGCTCGTTCAGCCGCCAGTGCTTCTCCGTCGGCAGCCAGAGGCGGCCCATCGTCTCCAGCGCCAGGTTCAGCGTCTTGATCGCGCGGGTCTGGAGGCTGGTGAAGGTCAGGTCGAAGTCGAGGCCCTTCTCCGCCATCATCGCGCCCGCCGCGCGCGCCTCGGCGGCGCCCTGCGCGGTCACGTCGACATCCCACCAGCCGGTAAAGCGATTCTCGAGGTTCCAGGCGGACTGGCCGTGGCGGATCAGGACGAGCTGGGGCATGGAAACTCCTTGATATGGTCAGGCCCGCATAGAGAAACGGGCGGGCGGGGTCGAGGTCAGCCGCGGAAACGGCTTTGCGTGGACGCAGGGTTGGCCTTCAGCACGCGGCCCATCCGTGTCGGTCGGTCGAGCAGTTCGCCGCCGCAATCGGGACAGATCTCGTCCAGCTCGTCGGCGCATTCGGCGCAGAAGGTCGTCTCCAGCGAGCAGATGAACGCGCCGCCCTGGCTCGGGGGCAGGTCCGCGCCGCAGCGCTCGCAATCGGGGCGCATCTCCAGCATCAGGCGGCCACCTCGCGCACCACGTCGCAGATGCGGTCGACAAGGGTTTCGACCTGACGTTTGTCCTCGCCCTCCGCCATCACGCGGATGACGGGCTCGGTGCCCGACGGGCGGATGACCAGGCGGCCGCGCCCGGCCAGCTCGGCCTCGGCGGCGGCGATGACGCCCTGGACCTTCTCATGCTCCAGCGGCTTGCCGCCCGCGAAGCGGACATTCTTGAGCAACTGGGGCAGCGGGTCGAAGCGGTGCAGCACCTCGCTGGCGGGCGCGCCCGCGCGCTTCAGCTCGGCCAGCACCTGGAGCGCGGCGACCAGCCCGTCGCCGGTACGGGCATAGTCGGACAGGATGATATGCCCCGACTGCTCGCCTCCGACATTATAGCCGCGCGTGCGCATCGCCTCGAGCACATGGCGGTCGCCGACCTTGGTGCGGATCAGGCCGAGGCCCTGTGCGGCGAGATGCCGCTCCAGCCCCAGATTGGACATGACGGTGGCGACCAGGCCACCGCCCGCCAGCCGTCCCTCACGGGCATAGCTGGTCGCGATCATCGCCATCAGCTGGTCGCCATCGACCACCGCGCCGGTCTCGTCGACGATGATCAGCCGGTCGGCGTCGCCGTCCAGCGCGATGCCGATGTCCGCGCCGCTGGCCACCACCGTCTCGGCCAGCGTCTGCGGCGCGGTCGAGCCGACGCCGTCATTGATGTTGGTGCCGTTGGGCGTCACGCCGATCGCGACCACATCCGCACCCAGTTCCCACAAGGCGGCGGGCGCGACCTTGTATGCTGCCCCATTTGCGCAGTCGATCACGACGCGCAGCCCGTCCAGACGCAGGTTTTGCGGGAAGGTGGACTTGGCGAAGTGGATATAGCGCCCGGCGGCGTCGTCCACCCGGCGCGCGCGGCCGATCTTGCCCGAGGGGACCAGCGGGACATTCTGCTCGATCAGGTCCTCGATCGCTTCCTCGGCCTCGTCGGACAGCTTGTAGCCGTCCGGGCCGAACAGCTTGATGCCGTTGTCGGCGAAGGGATTATGGCTGGCCGAGATCATCACACCGATATCGGCGCGCATCGAATGGGTCAGCATCGCGACCGCGGGCGTCGGCAGCGGGCCGAGCATGACCACATCCATGCCGACGCTGGTAAAGCCAGCGACCAGCGCCGATTCGAGCATATAGCCCGACAAGCGGGTGTCCTTGCCGATGACGACGCGGTGGCGGTGATCGCCGCGCTGGAAATAGGCACCGGCGGCCATGCCGACCTTCATCGCCATCTCGGCCGTCATGACCGCGCCGTTGGTCGCGCCGCGAATGCCATCAGTGCCGAAATATTTTCTTGCCATGCGGCCAAGTCCCTGCCGGATTAAGAGGATGTGGAACAATCGGGTTGCGCGCATCCTTTAGCGCGACCTTGGCCAAAGCTCCAAATAGGCGAGAACCATCCATGTCGCGCGCGACCCTGATCCTTCTTTGCCTTGCCGCCGGTCTGCTGATCGGCGTGGGGGCGGCGACGCTCGCCCCCGCGATGGCGGCGGGCGCGGTGTTCGTCGCGCGGCCGGTCGGGACCTTGTGGCTGAACGGATTGCAGATGACGGTTATCCCGCTGGTCGTCACGCTCCTCATCACCGGCGTCGCCTCGACCGCGCAGGCCGCACAGGCGGGGCGGATCGCGGGGCGGGCGATCGTGACCTTTCTGGTGCTGGTCACGCTGACCGCGACGATGGCGGCGCTGGTCACGCCAGCCCTGCTGCACCTGTTGCCCATCCCGCGCGAGGCGGCCGCCGCGCTGAAGGCGGCGCTGGGCCATGCCGAGCCGGTCGCGCCGCCGCCGCCGATCGCCGAGTTCGTGACTGGCATCGTGCCGACCAACATCTTCGCTGCCGCCACCAACAATGCGCTGCTGTCGCTGATTCTATTCACCCTGGCCTTCGCCTTTGCGATCACCCGGATCGAGGGTGAGGGGCGGGCGATGCTGCTGCAATTCTTCACCGCGATCCGCGATGCGATGCTGGTGCTGATCGGATGGGTGTTGTGGCTGGCACCTCTGGGCGTCTTCGCGCTGGCCTTTGTCGTGGGCGCGACGGCGGGGGGCGGGGCGTTCGGGGCGCTGGCGCATTACATCACGATCATCGCCAGTATCGGCGTCATCGTGATGCTGATGGCGTACGGCGTGGCGATGCTGGCGGCGCGGGTGCCGCTGTCGCGATTCGCCCGCGCGCTGGCCCCGGCCCAGGCGGTCGCCATCTCGACCCAGAGCTCGCTCGCCAGCCTGCCCGCGATGATCGAGGGGACGAAGACGCTACGCATCGCACCGGCGACCGCAGGCCTCGTCCTGCCGATGGCGGTGGCGATGTTCCGGGGGACCCAGCCCGCGATGAACGTCGCGGTGGCGCTCTATATCGCCGACTGGTTCGGGATCGTGCCCGGCATGGCCTCAGTCGCCGCCGCCGTGGTGGTCGCGATCCTGTGTTCGCTCGGCTCGGCCAGCCTGCCGTCGCAGATCACCTTCTTCGCCTCGATCGCGCCGGTCTGCGTCGCGTTGGGGGTGCCCGCCGCGCCCTTGGGGCTGTTGATCGCAGTGGAGACGATTCCCGACATCTTCCGGACGCTGGGCAATGTCAGCATGGACCTTGCCGCCACCGCGACCGTTTCCCGGGGCAGCCGCACCATCGACGAGGACGTCTCATGAAGTATCGCACGCTCGGCCCCGATTTCGAGGTTTCCGCGCTCGGCCTGGGCTGTATGCCGATGGCCGGTGTCGGCCGGAACATGTATGGCGAGGCGGACGAGGCGGAGAGCATCGCGACCATCCACCGCGCGATCGAGCTGGGCGTGACCCTGTTCGACACCGCCGAAATCTATGGTCCGCTGGTCAATGAGGAGCTGGTCGGCCGCGCCATTCGCGGCAAGCGCGACGCGGTGGTCATCGCGACCAAGTTCGGCTTCCGCTATGACGAGAACGGCATGACCGGCGTGGACTCCACCCCGGCCAATGTCCAGCGCGCGTGCGAGGGTTCGCTCAAGCGGCTGGGCGTCGAGACGATCGATCTGTTCTATCAGCACCGGGTCGACCCCAACGTCCCGATCGAGGAAACGGTCGGCGCGATGGGCCGCTTGGTCGAGCAGGGCAAGGTGCGTCGGCTGGGCCTGTCCGAGGCGAGCGCCGAGACGATCCGCCGCGCCGCCGCTGTCCATCCGATCGCGGCGGTCCAGTCCGAATATTCGCTGTGGGAGCGCGATGTCGAAGCGGACATCCTGCCCGTGGTACGCGAACTGGGCATCGGCTTCGTGCCGTACAGCCCGCTGGGGCGCGGGTTCCTGACCGGGCAGATCACCGCCCGCGAGGACCTGCCGGAGGGGGATTATCGCCGCAACGACCCGCGCTATTCGGAAGAGAATTTCGACCGCAACATGCAGGTCGTCGAGGTGGTGAAGAGCATCGCCGCCGCGCATGAGGCCAGCGTGGCGCAGGTGGCGCTGGCGTGGCTGCTGGCGCAAGGGGACGACATCGTGCCGATCCCCGGTTCCAAGCGGCGCGTGACGCTGGAGGATTCGATGAAGGCGGCGGATTTGACGCTGTCGGCGGAGGAACTCGCCAAGCTCGACGCGGCATCCCCGCGCGGCGGCACGGCCGGGCCGCGTTACGGCGAGAAGGCGATGGCGATGACGCGGCTGTAAGTCGCGCCTCCTACCTCCGTTCAGGCTGAGCGAAGTCGAAGCCCACGCCAGTGCCTATCGACGAGCGTCATCCCGTGCACTTCGACTTCGCTCAGTGCTAACGGCGGTTGGGATGGGCGGCCGGGCATCCATCCCAACCGCCCCGCCCGGATCAATGCGGCTTTTGCTCCAGCCGCGTATCGACCCCCGCCGCCGGTTCGGCCAGTTCCTTGTCCCCCGCCAGCGCGGCTTCGGCCTTCAGCAGGTCGAGATGCATCAGCTTGGCGATGAACGGCGACACGACCAGCACGACCACGCCGATCCCGATCGAGAACCAGCCGATCCGGGTGTAGACGTCGAGCACTTTTTCCGGCCCCGCGCCCTCGCCGCCGGTCGCCTGCGCGATCAGCCCGGCGATGAAGTTGCCCGCCGCCGTCGCCAGGAACCAGGTGCCCATCATGAGACCCGTCATGCTAGGCAGCGACAGCCGCGTCATTGCCGCCAGACCGACCGGCGAGAAACACAGCTCGGCCATGGTGTGGATCAGATAGACGAGGATGACGAAGATCACCGGCGTCGGCATGCCCGCATAGGCGGCCGCACCGGCGACCAGCACCATGAAGCCCGCGCCCACGCCGACCAGGCCGATGCCGAACTTGAACGGCGCGCTCGGCTCCCACCCGCGCTTGCCCAGCACCGTCCACAGCGCCGCGAACAGCGGGGCAAGCAGGATGATGAAGATCGAGTTGACCGACTGGAAGGCCGAGGCGGGGATGGTCCAGCCCAGCAGCGTCCGGTCGACCGAGCGATCGGTATAGAGGTTCAGCGACGACCCCGCCTGCTCGAACAGCGCCCAGAAGAGCGGGCAGAGCGCGATCAGGAAGAGGGCGGCGAAGATGCGATCGCGGTCGACCTTGGGAAGCTGGAACACCGCGCGCCACAGGATGAAGATCACGGTGGCGGCAGCGAAGACGACCAGCAGCGTACCGACCGCATCCTGATGCTGGATCAGCTGCCACACACTCAGCGTCGCGACGATCGCGCCCAGATAGATCAGCCATTCACGCGACAGGCCCGCCACGACCGGCGCCCGCAGCGCAGGCAGCGAGGGGGCTTCGCCCGCGCCGTACAGCTCGCGCTTCAGGGCGATGAAGGCGACCAGGCCCAGCAACATGCCGACACCCGCCGCGCCGAAGCCATAGGCCCAGCCCACCGTCTCGCCCAGCACGCCGCAGACGATCGGCCCCAGCGCGCCGCCCGCATTGATGCCCATGTAGAAGATCGAGAAGGCAGGATCGCGGCGCATGTCGTCACGCGCATAAAGCTGTCCCACCAGCACCGAGATATTGGCCTTCAGGAAGCCGGTGCCGATCACGATCGAGGCGAGGGCCAGGTAGAAGCCCTCTAGATAGGCCCCCGTCGCGCCCTGCGGCCCCTCCATGATCGCGATCAGGATATGGCCGAAGGCGATGAACAGGCCTCCCGCCAGCACCGCGCGTCTCGCCCCCAGATAACGGTCGGCGAGATAGCCGCCGATGACCGGCGTCACATAGACCAGCGAGGTATAGGCGGCATAGGTGCCGAAGGCCGGTTCATCGGCGAACAGGAAATGCTTGGTCAGGTAGAAGACCAGGATGGCGCGCATTCCGTAATAGGAAAAACGCTCCCACATCTCGGTGAAGAACAACAGGAATAGGCCTCGGGGATGCCCCAAAACCGTTTTGCCGCGCGCGGCGGCCTCATACGCAGTCGCCATGCCGGCGTTCACTCCATCGGGATCGCCCCCGGCGCGCCAGCGGCGCACGCGGGGGCGTAATGCTTTGGTAACCTAACGCCAAAGCCACGACTGTAAATATCATGCGCGACGACGTAAGGATCGAAGCCATGACCGACATCGCTTTCAACGACCGCTCGACCCCCCTTTCGCTGCTGGCGACCCGCCGTTCGGGCAAGCCGCGCGACCTGATCGCGCCGGGGCCGCAGCCGGAGGAGCTGGCACAGATGCTGACCATCGCGGCGCGCACGCCCGATCATGGCAAGCTGGCCCCCTGGCGCTTCGTGATCGTACCGACGGAGGCCCGCGCGAAGCTGGCCGAGGTCATCACCGCCGCCTACCGCGCCGAACGGCCGCAGGCGGGCGCGACCGAGATCGCCGCGCTGGAACAGTTCGCGCACCAGGCGCCCGAGCTGGTCGTCGTCCTGTCCAGCCCCCGCACCGACAGCCATATTCCGCTGTGGGAACAGGAATTGTCGGCGGGAGCGGCGTGCATGAACCTGCTCCATGCCGCCCATGCCATGGGCTATGCCGGGGGCTGGCTGACCGGCTGGCCCGCCTTTTCGGACGCGGTGCGCGATGCGTTCGGCGCCGCGCCCGAGCGGATCGTCGGCTTCGTCTTCATCGGCACGCCCGGCCGCCCGCTCGACGAGCGGCCGCGTCCCGACATGGACCGGATCGTCTCGACCTGGCACGGATGAGCCGGGGTTCGGGTGCGGCGGGATTGCAAACGTTATCGGGATCAGGCCTCGACATGGTTTCTCCCATGCTGTATTAACTCGGCATGACAGCTCTTAGCGGCGACGACAGCCCGGTTTACATCCGCCTGCGCGGCACGATCGCGGCGGGCATTCTCAACGGAACCTACCGCACGGGGGACCAGCTTCCCTCGGTGCGCGCGCTGGCCGCCGAACAGGGCGCGAACCCGCTGACCGTCGCCAAGGCCTATCAGAGCTTTCAGGACGACGGTTATGTCGAGGTGCGGCGCGGTGTCGGCATGTTCGTGATGCCCGGCGCGGTCGACCGGCTGCGCGCGGCGGAGCGGCAGAGCTTCCTGTCGGTGCAGTGGCCGCGCATCCGCGACCATATCGAACTGCTGGGCCTCGACCCCGCCGACCTGCTCAACGCCGAGCGCGTCTGACCTTCGGGCGGCGACCCCAGGCGATTAGCCCGGTCGCCGCGACCCAGACGGCGAGCAATCCGGTCAGCGCGGCGAGCGGCCACCAGATCCAGGGCATGCCCTGTCCGCCATGGAACTGGCGGACCCAGGACAGCACCACCGGTTCCGCATGACCGGGCGCGGCGAGCGCCTTGGCGCTGTCGTCGGCGACCTTGACGATGCTCGGTTCGCTACCCTCGAAATGCAGCGTCCAGTCGGGCGAACGCTCGGTCGGCCAGTCGATCGAGCGCAGCGTTCCATGCGTCCAGCCGCTCGCGCTGGCGACGACCCGGTCCACGGACAGGGAGGCGCGGGGGACCGGCGGCGGGGCGGGGCTGGTCTTTGCGCCCGACGTCGGGACCAGCGCCAGGCCGGTCGCGGTCATCGCCAGAACCGGAAGCGCCGACCATAGCCCGACGCGGCGGTGCGCCAGCGTCCACCCTGTTTCGTTGGGTTTGCGCTTGGCGGAGGCCTTGGGCCGCTCGCGCGTCGCCTGTGTCCAGAGGCCGGTCAGGCAGGAGAGAATCAGCCCGACCCCGCCCAGCCCGACGATCCACCGGCCCAGGCCCGACAGGAACAGCCCGTCATGCAGCCGCCGCGCCGCACCGATGACGCCGCCATCCTTCCATGCGCTCGCCAGTACCCGTCCGGTCGGCGGGTCGAGAAACAGCAGCCGCTGCGCGCGGTCGCTGGCTCGGTCGAGCGTCACGACGACCGGCGAAGATCCCTGCTCCAGCGACAGCGCGGCGATCCGTTCGCCGGGGCGCAGGCGGCGATAGGCGGCGTCGACATAACGAGAGGCAGGCTGGCGCTGCTCACCGCTCACCCGGAAGCGGGCGGGGGTGGCGATCCGCTCGAGCATCGGCGCACCAGCAAGAATCGCGCCGGACAGGGCCAAGGCGATCGCGATCAGCCCGATCGCCAGCCCCAGCCAGCGATGGACCCGCACTCCCGTATCGCGAAGGGTAATTCCGGCCACACAAACCCCGAAACAGACGGCGCGCCCTGCCGGAGGCGAAGGGCGGCGTCAATCGGGGAGGGCCATGCTGTTCCATCCCACCCCTCCGTTCAGGCTGAGCGAAGTCGAAGCCCACGCCCAGACCTCGCCCCAAGCACAAAGGTCATCCCTTGGCCTTCGACTTCGCTCAGGCTGAACGGAGGGGTGGGATTTTGTCCGCGCCTCTGCGCGTACAAAATCACCGCCGCAGGAACAACCACGACCGGATCGCACTCGCTAGATTGGGCGGGTCGTCCGCCCCGATCCGCAACGCGTCGATCTCCGCGACCAGCGCCGACAGCGGTAGGCCGTGCGCCACCGCGGCCTCTTCCAGCGCGGTCCAGAAGACCGGTTCCAGACTGATCGAGGTCTGGTGCCCGGCGATGGTGATCGAGCGTTTGACCGGACCGACGAATCCTTCCGCCGGGGCCGCGATCCGGCTCATTCGGTGTCGAACAGGCTGGCCAGCTGCTCGATGATCGTGCCGCCCAGCTGCTCGGCATCCATGATCGTCACCGCGCGCGCATAATAGCGGGTCACGTCATGGCCGATGCCGATCGCGATCAGCTCGACCGGGCTCTTGCTCTCGATCCAGCCGATGACCTGGCGCAAATGCCGCTCCAGATAGCTGCCCGAATTGACCGACAGCGTCGAATCGTCGACCGGCGCACCGTCGGAGATGACCATCAGGATGCGCCGCTCCTCGGGCCGCGCGATCAAGCGGCTATGCGCCCACATCAGCGCCTCGCCGTCGATATTCTCCTTGAGCAGCCCCTCACGCATCATCAGGCCGAGATTGTTGCGCGCGCGCCGCCACGGCTCGTCGGCCTGTTTGTAGACGATGTGGCGGATGTCGTTCAGCCGCCCAGGCTGCGGCGGACGACCGGCCGCCAGCCAGGTCTCGCGACTCTGTCCGCCCTTCCAGGCACGAGTGGTGAAGCCGAGAATCTCAGTCTTCACCCCGCAGCGCTCCAGCGTGCGCGCGAGGATGTCGGCGGAGATGGCGGCGATGCCGATCGGCCGCCCGCGCATCGACCCGGAATTGTCGATCAGCAGGGTGACGACCGTATCGCGGAAATCGGTGTCGCGCTCGATCTTGTAGGACAGCGACTGGCCAGGATTGACCACAACGCGGGCGAGGCGCGCGGCGTCGAGAATGCCTTCTTCCTGGTCGAAATCCCAGGACCGCGACTGTTGTGCCATCAACCGGCGTTGCAAGCGGTTGGCGAGCTTCGACACCGCCGATTGCAGATGCGCCAGCTGCTGGTCGAGATAGCCGCGAAGCCGCGCCAGTTCGTCGGCGTCGCACAGTTCGCCCGCCGCGATCACCTCGTCATATTGGGTGGTCCAAGGCTTATAGTCGAATTGCGACGCCAGATCGTTGAGCGGGCGGTTGGGGCGGGTCGGCTGGCTGCCTTCGTCACCATCCTCGCCGGGTTCGCCGTCGAGATCGTCGAGCGAGTCCTGGCTCTGCTCCTGCGATTCGCCGTCCTCGCTGTCGGAGTCGCGCTTTTCGGCGCGGGCCTCGACCTCGCCTTCGCCCTGGCCCTGTTCGTCGTTATCCTCTTCGCTCTCGTCCTGCTGCTGTTCGTCCTCGCCTTCCTGATCGTCGCCGCCTTCATCGGCCTGATCGGGCTCGGCGGGCGGCTCGGCGAGTTCGAGATCGGCGAGCATCTTGGCGGTCAGCGCCTGGAACGCCTTCTGATCGTCCATCGCGCCCGCCAGCGAATCGAGGTTGGTCGCCCCCTCCAGCCAGTCGCGGACGAGCGCCAAGGCGGGCGCGGTTTCGGCAGGCGAAGGCCGCCCGGTCATCCGTTCCCGCAAGAGGAGCCCCAGCGCGGTCGACAAGGGTACCTCGTCGCGGTTGCGCGCACGGGTCAGCGGGTCGGAGCGCAACCGGACGTCCAGCGCATGGGCGAGATTGTCGCCGATCCCCGCATAGCCCCGCGCACCCAGCGCCTCGATCCGCGCCGTCTCGACCGCGTCATAGACCGCGCGCGCCACCGCCTCGACCGGGGCGGCCTTGGCGTGAAGCGCGGTGTCGTGCAGCTTCAGCCGCAGCGCGAAGGCGTCGGCGAACCCGCGCGCCTCGGCCACCTGTTCGGCGGGCAGTGCGCGGCCGGGCATGGGCACGCGGATATGCTTGCCCGAGGAGGTCGGCGCATCGGCGGTGAAGGCGAGTTCGACCTCCGGCTCCTGCGCGATGGTGCGCGCCGTGCCGCCGAGGACCGCCTTGAACCGGTCGAGAGGGGTTTCGTTGCCCAAGGGGATCAGGCCCGGCCGACGACGCTTTCGGGCAGATCCTTGCCGAAGACGCGCTGATAATATTCCGCCACCAGCGCGCGTTCGTTCTCGTCGCACTTGTTGAGGAAGGACAGGCGGAAGGCAAAGCCCGGATCGCCGAAGATCAGCGTATTCTGCGCCCAGGTGATGACCGTGCGAGGGCTCATCACGGTCGAGATGTCGCCGTTGACGAAGCCCTTGCGGGTCATGTCGGCGACGCGGACCATGTTCTCGACCAGTTGCTTGCCGTCGGGCTTGTCATATTCGCCCGACTTGGCGAGCACGATCTGCGCCTCGGTGACGGCGGGCAGATAGTTGAGCGTGACCACGATGTTCCAGCGGTCCATCTGGCCCTGGTTGATCTGCTGCGTGCCGTGATACAGCCCGCTGGTGTCGCCCAGACCCACCGTGTTGGCGGTGGCGAACAGGCGGAACCACTTGTTCGGGCGGATTACCCGGTTCTGGTCGAGCAGGGTCAGCTTGCCCTCGGTCTCCAGCACGCGCTGGATCACGAACATCACGTCGGGGCGGCCCGCATCATATTCGTCGAAGACGAGCGCGGTCGGGGTCTGGAGCGCCCAGGGGAGCAGGCCCTCACGGAATTCGGTCACCTGCTGCCCGTCCTTCAGGACGATAGCATCGCGGCCGATCAGGTCGATACGGCTGATATGCGCGTCCAGGTTGATACGGATGCACGGCCAGTTGAGGCGGGCGGCGACCTGTTCGATATGGCTCGACTTGCCGGTGCCGTGATAGCCCTGCACCATCACGCGGCGGTTGTGCGCGAAACCGGCCAGGATCGCCAGCGTGGTGTCGGGATCGAACACATAGGCGGGATCGAGATCGGGGACGCGCTCGTCCGACACCGAAAAGGCCGGAACCTCCATATCGGTATCGATGCCGAACAGGTCGCGCACCGACACCATCTTGTCGGGTGCATCGAGAATCGTCGTATCGCGGCTGTCGGGAAGCGTATTCGGGATGTTGGTCATCAGGCCCTCGTCTCGTCGCTCAACGCCTTAAGCCAAGCGCGGCTCCCTACTCAATGGCGGTGATCGCAGGAAATGGGTCTTCCGGCGATTGCGGGGCGACGGCTTCGCGGTCATCCTCCCGCCACCGAATCGCGAGTCGGGACGATGGGCAAGCTGTTCATCTGTCACGCTAAATAAGCGGGTGGGGGGATCATGGCGAATTTCATCTGGTACGAATTGCTGACCGACGACATCGCGGCGGCACAGGATTTCTATGCCCGCGTCATCGGCTGGCAGGTCGGCGACAGCGGCATCGCGGGAATCGACTATCGTATCTTCGCGACTCCCGAGGGCGAGGCCATCGGCGGCCTGATGCAGCGGCCCGAGGGTGCGCCGGGCAAGCCGGTCTGGTTCGGATACCTGCCCGTGGTCGATGTCGACGAGTCGCTGGGCGCCATCGTCGAGGATGGCGGACAGGTGCTGATGCCCGCCTGGACGATGGACGGGGTGGGGCGGATGGCGCTGGTTGCCGATCCGTTGGGCGCGCCCTTCTACATCATGGCGCCGCAGGACCCGCAGCCTTCGCGCGCCTTCGTCGAGCACGGCACCGGCCCGGCGACCGGCCATGTCGTCTGGAACGAGCGGATCGCCAGCGACCCCGACCGGGCGCTGGCCTTTTTCGGGCGGCATTTCGGCTGGAGCCATCAGGGCGGGATGCCGATGGGCGAGCTGGGCGAATATCGCTTCCTGGCCGATGGGCCGGTGATGCTGGGCGCGCTGATGGGCGTGCCGCCGGGGGGAGAGCCGGGCTGGCATTTCTATTTCGCGGTGGGCGATATCGACGCCGCGGCGGCGCGTGTGACCGATGCGGGCGGTACGATCGAGTTCGGGCCGATGGAAATTTCGGGCGGGGACTATTCGCTGTCCGCCCGCGACCCGCAGGGCGCACGATTCGGACTGGTCGGGCCGAGGAAGTAATGATCCTCCCCTGTAAGGGGAGGGGGACCAGCGAAGCTGGTGGAGGGGTGTCCCCGCTGATGGTGACACCCCTCCGTCAGTCCTGCGGACTGCCACCTCCCCTTACAGGGGAGGAATTAGGGGTCACGCGAATGCGGGTGCCTGGCGTAACTGCTGATACGCCGCGATGACCTTTTGCAGCCGCCCTTCGTGGCTCCGATCCCCGCCATTGCGGTCGGGGTGATAGCGTCGCACCAGTTCGCTATAGCGCCGCCGCAGCATCCCGCGATCGGCATCCGCCTCCAGCCCCAGCACCTTCAGGCTCTCGCGGTCCTGGCCCGACAGCGGCTTGCCGTCCTTGCGCTCGGGCGCGGCCTCCCGGCGATAGCGTGCGGCGATGGCATCCAGGGGATCGGAGAAATCGGCCCAGCGCGGGCCCGGATCGGTGCCGCCTTGCGCAAAGGCCCGCGTCTCGCGCTCCCAGCCCGCATAGGGGCGCTGGGCGCGGTGAATCTCGTCGGCGCTCATCCCGTCGAAGAAATTATAGCGGCTGTTGAACGCGCGGACATGCTCCAGGCAGAACCAGCGGAACTGGCCCGGCCCGTCGCCGCTGCGCGCACCTTCGGGCGGGGGCGCGCGAAATTCGCCCGCTTCCTGGCATCCGGCATGGTCGCAGGCGCGGCCGGTGTTTTCGACCCGGCCGTGAAAACGCGGGCTGGGTTTGTCCTTGGGTGTTTCGCTGCTCGACCGACGCGCCACGGCTATCCGCTTGTCCCGAAAAACCGTCTATATAGGGGCCATGACCGATATCACCACCGCTCCAGTCGCCGATCAGATCACCGCCCGCCTGACCCAGACGCTGGCCCCTACCCATCTGGAAGTCATCAACGAAAGCGCGATGCATCGCGGCCATCTGGGCGATGACGGCACGGGCGAGAGCCATTTTCGCGTCATCGTCGAATCGCCCGCTTTCTCCGGCCAGTCGCGCGTCGCCCGACAGCGGATGGTGAACCACGCGCTCGCCGATCTGTTGTCCGAGCGCATCCACGCGCTGGCGATCAGCGCGAAGGCGCCCGGAGAATAAGCATATGCCCTATGATCTGTGGTACTGGCCCGGCCTGCCGGGACGCGGTGAGTTCGTCCGGCTGACGCTGGAGGCCGCAGGTCTGCCCTACCGCGATCGGGGCGTGGAGGAGGGCACGGAGGCGTTGCTCGCCGATATGCGCAAGGGCGCGCATCTACCCTTCGCACCGCCGTATCTGCGCACCGAAGGCCAGGCGATCGCGCAGGTCGCCAACATCCTCCACTGGCTGACCGAACGGCACGATCTGGCGCCGGTAGGTGACCGCGTCTGGCTGGATCAGCTGCAACTGACGATCAGCGATATGGTGGCCGAGGTGCACAACGTCCATCACCCGGTCGCGATGATGGCCTATTACCACGAACAGAAGCCGGAGGCCGCGCGCGCCGCCGAACAGTTCCGTGCGGAGCGGTTGCCGAAATTCCTCGGCTATTTCGAGGATGCGTTGGGCGACCGCGATTGGATGGCGGGCGGGCGCTGGTCGCCCGTCGACACCTCACTGTTCCAGGTGATCGCGGGGCTGCGCTATATGTTTCCCCGGCGGATGGCGGCGGTCGAGGACGAGTATCCCGCGCTCGTCGGCTTGCACGACCGCGTGAAAGCCCTGCCGGGCATCGCCGCCTATCTGGACAGCGAGCGGCGACAGGCGTTCAATGAGGACGGAATTTTCCGCCATTATCCGGAGCTTGACGCCGAATGACCCGCTTGCCCCGTCCCGCCGCGCGCATCCTGCTGGTCGATGCGGTGGGCCGGACCCTGATGTTCCGCTTCACCCCCGATGATCGCCCGCCCTTCTGGTGCACGCCCGGCGGCGCGGTCGATCCGGGCGAGAGTTACGAACAGGCCGCGCGCCGCGAGTTGCTGGAGGAAACCGGGCTGGACCGCGATTGCGGGCCGCAGGTCGCGCGGCGGCAGGTCGAGTTCCTGACCATCGAGGGTGTCGAGGTCGAGGCGGACGAGCGTTACTTCCGCGTCGACATCGATGCGCATGAGGTGAACGGCGCGGGCCACACCGCCCTCGAACAGCGGGTGATGCAGAGCTGGCGCTGGTTCACACGCGACGAGCTGGCCGCGCACACCGAACCCTATTTCCCGACCGACCTGATCGAGCTGCTCGCCGCGACGGAGCCGGCCCCCACGGAGCAACCCCATGTTTGACGATTTCCTGCTGCGCACGCTGCAACCCTCCAGCCATGATCTGGGCGGGTTCAAGGTCCACCGCACGCTGCCCAACAAGGAGCGGACGATGGTCGGCCCCTTCATCTTCTTCGACCAGATGGGGCCGGCGCAGCTGCTGCCCGGTTCGGGGATTGACGTGCGGCCGCATCCGCATATCAACCTGTCGACCGTTACCTATCTGTTCGACGGCGCGATCGGGCATCGCGATTCGCTGGGCAGCGATCTGGTCATCGAGCCGGGGGCGGTGAACCTGATGACGGCGGGCAGCGGCATAGTCCATTCCGAACGCTCCCCCGGCGAGGTCCGGCCGCAGGGGCCGACGCTGTCGGGCATCCAGACCTGGCTGGCGATGCCCGAGGCGCAGGAGGAAATCGACCCGGCCTTCGAACATATCCCCGCCGAGGCGCTGCCGGAGATTCAGGGGCAGGGTGCTACCGCGCGGGTCATCATGGGCGAACTCTGGGGACAACGCGCGCCGACGACCACCTATGCGGGCACCATCTATGCCGACATCGCGCTGGAGCCGGGCGGGAGCATCCCCATCGATTCGTCCGCCGAGGAACGTGCCGTCTATTGCGCGCTGGGCGAGGCGAGCCTGGAGGGCATGACGCTGGAGCCGCAGCGGCTCTATATCCTGAAGCCGGGCATCGCGGCGACCTTGCGGTCCGAAAGTGGTGGCCGGGTCATGCTGTGCGGGGGCGATGCCTTCACGACGCCGCGGCATGTGTGGTGGAACTTCGTATCCTCCCGTCGCGAGCGGATCGAGGAAGCCAAGCGGGCTTGGCGCGCGCGAGAGTTTCCGACCGTGCCGGGGGATGATCTGGAGCGGATCGAGATTCCGGAGATTCCGAAGACTGTCAGCTATCCGTGAGGGGGGTGGGGAGGCCTAAAGGGCAAGGGCCACAGGCCGTTCCCTCTGCGAGGCGCCTTACCCTCCCCCAGCCCCTCCCGCCTGCGGGAGGGGAGTGATTGGGGCGTGGGATCGGGGTCCGGAATACCAAACCCCGTTCAGCCTGAGCGAAGTCGAAGGCCACGGGCTAACATCAGACACACAAAAACAGTCCGTCAAACAACGAACCGCTAAAGCACCATCAATTTAGGAAAAAATGGTGCCCAAGGGCGGGATCGAACCACCGACACTGCGATTTTCAGTCGCATGCTCTACCAACTGAGCTACTTGGGCCCACACCGCGATTGCGATTGGAGGCGTGCCTTTACGGGTGGCTTTCGCCGGTGTCCAGCCCCTCTTCGTCATTTTCTTTGACCGGAATGCGATAACCTTCGCCCAGCCATTGCAGCAGGTCGCGATCCTTGCACCCGCGCGAACAGAAGGGGGCGTGTTCGGCGGCGGTCGGTTTGTCGCAGATCGGGCAGGTGGTCATGAGCGTTCCAATAGCAGGGGACGGCCGGTGCGGCGTTCCAGCGCCGCGCGCCAGTCGGGATTCGCCATCAACCGGTCATGCACGGGGCCGGAGACGCGATAGGTCGGCGCAGGACCGGGCGGCTCGCGTTCCCAAAGCCGGAGCAGCGCGCGCGCACGGGCGCCGACGGGGTCGATGCCCAGGCGCTCAGGGATCGAGGCGCGGGGGCGCGGGCGGACGATCTGGAGAAAGCCGAACCCGTTGACCGCCGTCCGCTCGAAGGGGAGGGGGAGGGCGGCATCCAGCGCCTCGGCCACGGCCTGGCGCGGTCCCTTGCCCTCCAGCGTGGGGAAATCGATGCCGATCGACCCACCGATGCCGTGGCGCAGGATCGCCTCCGCCACGGCCCGCGCGGCGGCGATCGACAGCGGTTCGTGCGGGGGCGAGCCGTCGACGTCGAACAGCGTCATCGCCGGGGTCGGCGTCATGCGCAGCACGCCCGCGCCGAATCCGATCTCGCCCGTCACCGCCTCGTCGAGCAGTTCGGACCAGCCTGCCGCTTCCAGATCGTCTGGTTGATGCGGCAGCGACTCGCGCACGGGCAGCCCGCTCGCGGCGATTCGCGCGTGTAGATCGGGGCCGGGGGCAGGGCGCGCGTCTTCGGGGGCGAATTGCGCCTTGGGCAGCTTGGCGCGGCCGCGTTCGGGAATCGCCTCGCGCGTGACGATGACCGTCAGCGCCGACCCTTGCGTCATGCCCTTTGGCACCGGCGCCAGCAGCACGTCGCCGCCCTGCGCCAACGTCACCCGACCCTGCCGGCCGGGCAGCAGCTCGACCAGCCGCCCCTCGGCCACCGTACCGACGCTCAGCGTGTCCGTCAGCTCGATCGCGGCCCGGACGATGCGGCCGTCCTCGACCAGCGCGGCGCGCGCCTCGCCGATACCGGCCTCATAGAGCCATTCAGACAAGCGGCAGTCCGGTGGCTTTCAACAGGGCGCGGGTTTCGAACAGCGGCAGACCGATGACGCCGGAATGCGAGCCTTGCAGGAATCGCACGAACGCCTCGGCGCGGCCCTGGATGGCATAGCCCCCGGCTTTGCCCAGCCCTTCGCCGCACGCGATGTACGCGTCGATCTCGTCGTCGGAGAGCGGCTTGAACGCCACGATGGTGTCGGCCAGCCGGGTGCGTGCCTTGCCGGTGGCGTCGATGACGCACACGGCGGACAGCGCATGGTGCCGCCGCCCGGACATCAGGCGCAGCAGCTTGCGTTGTACGTCCTCGGTCTCGGCGGGGGGCAGGATGCGGCGGCCCAGCGCGATGGTGGTGTCGCCCGCGATGACGATCTCACCCTCTGCACGGTCAACCGCGTGCGCCTTTTCCACCGCCAGCCGCAGCGCGTAGACGCGGGGAGGCTCGGCAGGGCGGGGGGCTTCATCGATGTCGGGCGATGCGATGCGGTCGGGCACGACTCCCAGCCGCGCCAGCAGATCGCGGCGGCGCGGGGAGGAGGATGCAAGGACGATCGGCATAGGGGGCCGGTCGCTCACTTGAAGCGGTAGGTGATCCGGCCCTTGGTCAGGTCGTACGGCGTCAGCTCGACGAGCACTTCGTCGCCAACCAGCACGCGGATGCGATTCTTGCGCATCTTGCCCGCCGTATGCCCCAGGATCTCGTGATCATTCTCGAGCTGGACGCGGAACATCGCGTTGGGGAGGAGTTCCACCACGCGGCCGCGCATCTCGAGCAGTTCTTCCTTGGCCAAAAAATACCTCGGTTCGTCGTGTTATAGGGTATGTCGAAGAGGCGCCGCCATAGCCGCAATGGCTTCAAAAGGAAAGGCGCGCCGAATCAACCCAGGATATGGGGTGATTCTCGCCAATGACAAGGCCGTGAAGCACTGGGTTCAACGGGTCGGATCGTGCTCGAAACCCAGGCGCGGGGGAAGGGGGATCGGACCGGTGCTATCATACAGCGTCAGGCCCTCGCCCGCCGAGAAGTATCCGACGCGTGTGGCGGCGACCGGCGGCGCGGTGTCGGGAGGCAGGGCGAAGAGAAGTTCGTAATCGTCTCCGGCGGTCGCGGCCGCCAGGCGGGCGGCCCGGTCATCGCCGCCAAAGGCGCGTGCCTCATCGGACAGCGGGATGGCATCGATCGCGATGCTCACCGCCAGCCCGCTCGCCCGCGCCATGCGGCCCGCATCGATCAGCAGGCCGTCTGACACGTCCATCATCGCATGGACCACCGGCCCCAGCGCACGGCCCTCGGCCAGTCGCGGCACGGGGCGGCGGTAGGTTTCGCGCAGGGGAAGCGGCCCGTGGCCGGCCCTTGCGATGGTTAGCCCCAGTCCGGCATCGCCGATCGTGCCGGTGACCCACAGGCCGTCGCCCGCTCTGGCGCCGTCGCGCGACGGCGCGGGCGCATCGCGGCCGAAGGCGGTCAGGGTCAGGGTGCGTGGTCCGCGCTTCGACACGGTGTCGCCACCGATCAGGCGGGCGTCGAAGCGCGTCAGCACCGCCGCCAGCCCGTCGAGAAAGGCGCGGTCCCAAGCCGAGTCGCCCAGCGGATAGTTGAGCAACACCCCCTCGACCAGCGCGCCCTTGGCGGCGAGGTCGGACAGGTTGGTCGCGACCAGCTTCCACGCGACATCGCCAGGCGGGTCGTCGGGCAGGAAATGCACGCCCTCGACCAGCGTGTCGGTGGTGACGACCAGCGGCCCGGCGTCGATCACCGCGCTGTCGTCGACCAGGTGCCGCGCGCCGGGATGCAGCGGCATCCGGCGCAACGCGGCGATGAACTCCGCCTCGGTCATCGGGGCGGTTGGGCCGTCAGGTCCGCGCGACCTTGGCGATCGCGTCGAGCAGGCCGTTGACGAAGCCCGATTCGCGCTTCTCATAAAAGGCGTGCGCGACATCGACATATTCGCTGATGACCGCGCCGACCGGCACGTCATGGCGCGCGATCAGCTCATAGGTCCCGGCGCGCAGGATCGCCTTCATCGGCTTGTCGAGGCGGTTCAGCGTCCAGCCCTTGGCCAGCTTGCCCTCGATCATCACGTCGATTTCGCCCAGGCGCGCCTGCACGCCCTTCACGATGTCGTCGAAGAAATCGATATCGGCATCGGCATATTCGACATCCTCGATCGTCGCGCCGATGCGGTGATTGTGGAATTCGTGGAGCAGCGCCGCCAGCGGGGTCTGTTCCATGTCATGCTGATAAAGCGCCTGAACGGCGGCAAGGCGCGCGGCGGCGCGCGCCTGGGTACGGGCTGGAGGACGAGTCATTGGCGGGCCTTTACCGGGCTGTCGTCAATTCGTCACGTATTTTGGGCGAGGGGGCGTTTCAGCGTGGCCTTCGACTTCGCTCAGGCTGAACGGCGGTTGGGAAACTGGGCGGGATACAAAACTCCGTTCAGCCTGAGCGAAGTCGAAGGCCAAGGGCCGAACCTTTCACAGTTGCCGGCGGAAATACACCACCCGCTCGGTTTCCACGAACCCCAGCGCCCGGTGCATGGCGTGCGAGTCGCCATTGTCCAGTTCGGCATCGGAGGCGAATTCCGTACATCCTCGCGCCCGGCCCCATTCCGCCACCCCCGCGACCAGCGCCCCGGCGACGCCCTGTCGGCGATGGTCGGGATCGACGAACAAGCCCTTCAGAAACAGCACCGGCGACGTGTCGCAGCCATTCACATAATCATGCCGGATCGCCGCCTCGGCAAAACCGATCACTCGGTCATCCACGAGCGCGACGAAATTCCGTCTCCCTCCGGCAACTCCCCCGGTTCGCCTGCTTCCGCGCCCCGGAGTGCCACCCGCAACGCCAGCCATCCTTCCCGATGCTCCGGCGCGGCGGGCGTGACGATCACCGGTTGAGCCGCAACCGCAGCGCCACCGACTTGGCATGCGCCGGAAGCCCCTCGGCATGGGCCAGCGCCACCGTGGCGGGGCCGAGTTCGTTCAGCGCCGTCTCGGTCAGCCCCAGGAAGCTGGTCCGTTTCATGAAGTCGAGCACCGACAGCCCGCTGGCGAAGCGCGCGCGGCGGCCGGTTGGCAGGACGTGATTCGGCCCCGCGACATAATCGCCGATTGCCTCGGGCGTATGGCGGCCCAGGAACACCGACCCGGCATGGCGTAGCCGGTCGAACAGGCTTTGCGGATCGTCGACCGCGAGTTCCAGATGCTCGGGCGCCAGCCGGTCGACCAGCGGCATGGCGGCCTCGAGCGAATCGACGACGATGATCGCGCCGTTCGCATCCCATGCCGTGCGCGCGACGCTGGCGGTGGCCAGCTCGGGAATCTGCCGGTCGACCGCTTCGGCAACACGCTGCGCGAAGTCGGCATCGTCGGTGAACAGGATCGATTGGGTGACGGTGTCATGCTCGGCCTGGCTGAGCAGGTCGGCGGCGATCCAGTCGGGGTCGTTCTTGCCGTCCGCCACGACGACGATCTCGGACGGCCCCGCCACCATGTCGATGCCGACCATGCCATAGACCTGCCGCTTGGCCTCGGCGACCCACGCATTGCCGGGGCCGGTGACGACATCGACCCGCTGGATTCTCCCTGCGCCGTAAGCCAGCGCGCCCACGGCCTGCGCACCGCCGATCCGCCATACCTCGTCCACGCCCGCCAGATGGGCGGCGGCCAGGACCAGGTGGTTGATCTCGCCCTTGGGCGTCGGCGTGACCATGACCAGCCGCTCGACCCCGGCCACCTTGGCGGGGATCGCGTTCATCAGCAGCGAGGAGGGATAGGCCGCGCGCCCGCCGGGCACATAGATCCCGGCGGCATCCACCGCCGTCCAGCGCGCGCCCAGTCGGACGCCCTGCGGATCGACATAGTCGGTATCGGTCGGCTTCTGCTTCTCGTGATAGGCGCGGATACGCGCGGCGGCGAGGTCGAGCGCGGCGCGCAGTTCCGGTTCCAGCGCCTCATAGGCCGCGCGGCAGTCCGCCGGTTCGATCCGCCAGCCGGTCTCGGCCAGGTCGTGCCCGTCGAATTGCTTGGTGAAGGCCGCCACCGCCGCCTCGCCATCGTCGCGGACCGCGCGCAGGATGACCTGCACGTCGCGCGCGACATCGGCGTCGCTCTCGCGGCGGGCATCGACCAGTTCGTCGAACGCGGCCGCAAAGCCAGCATCTTGCGTGTTCAGCCGGATCATGCCGCTTCCCTCTCGGCCACCGCGCGGCGGAACGCCTCGACCAGCGGCACGACCTGGCCCCTCGTCTTCATCGCAGCGCGGTTGACGACCAGGCGCGAGGTGACCTCCTCGATCACCTCGACCTCGACCAGCCCGTTTTCCTTCAGCGTCCGTCCCGACGACACTAGGTCGACGATGCGCGGCGCCAGGCCCAGCGTAGGGGCCAGTTCCATCGCGCCGTTCAGCTTGACGCACTCGGCCTGGACCCCGCGGCGTGCGAAGTGGCGGCTGGTGATGTGCGGATATTTGGTCGCGACGCGGACATGGCTCCACCCGCGCGGATCGTCGCTCTCGGCCATCGCGGCAGGCTCGGCAACCGAGATGCGGCAATGGCCGATCTTCAGGTCGACCGGCGCGTAAAGCTCGGAATAGCCGAATTCGGACAGCACGTCCGACCCGACGATGCCCAGCTGCGCCGCGCCATGCGCGACGAAGGTGGCGACGTCGAAGGCGCGGACGCGGATCAGCTCGATGCCGGGGACATCCGTGGCGAAGCGCAGCGCGCGGCTGTCCTTGTCGGTGAAGGCGGCTTCGGGCCGGATGCCGGCGGCGGCGAGCAGCGGCAGCGCCTCGGCCAGGATGCGTCCCTTGGGGACGGCGATGATGAGCGGCTGGACCATGAGGATCGGGGGCTTAACCCCCGCCACCGGGGATCGCAATTCTTATCCTCCCCGGTACGGGGAGGGGGACCGCCGCGAAGCGGTGGTGGAGGGGGCGTCCCGCAAGGTACGCCCTGTGTGGATGGCCCCCTCCGTCAGGCCTGCGGCCTGCCACCTCCCCGTGCCGGGGAGGATTTGAGATCGTTACACCTTGGCGGCGTAGATCATCCGGCCGGGGCCGAGATTGGCGAACACGCGGTCCAAGTCGTTCTCGCCGACCGCGAAGCAGCCCTGGCTGCGGCCCAGCATCCCATGCGTCTTGATCATATCGCGATTGGCGTACCAGGCCGAATGCACCACGATCGCGCGGCCCAGCGCATTGTCGTTGGTCGGGTCCAGCCCGATCAGGCGCTGCGACCGGCCATGCTTGCCGACATAATAATTGTCGGTGAGGAAGGCGCCCTCGCTGCTGGCGTTCGAGTTGAACGCGTTGGAAAAACGCTGGACATAGCCGCTGTGCGACGGATCCGAGCCGCTGCCGTGCGAGACGAGCAGCGAAGTGCTCTTGCCGCTGATCAGGTCGACCAGATGGAGGCGCGGTTCGGACGAGCCGACCGCGAAATCGACGATCGCCATCCGGTCGCGCTGGCGCACCTGCGAACCATGCTTCTGCAGCGAGGCCATCGCCTGACGCAGCAGCGCCGGGCGGACGACCCGCGACGAGGCCAGGATCGCCTGCGGCACCGCCGGAACGGTCGGGCGGCTCGGGATCGGGGGCTGGCGCACCGGGCGAAGATCGCCCGCCGTCAGCCGTTCGCGAGCGGCCACAGCCCCCGGAACCGCCAGTGCCCCGGCCAGCACCAGCGCGTTCTTAAGCAGCGCGCGCCGACCCGGCGCCGCGTCCAGATTATCGTGCATTTTGGTCCTTCAACCCCAGAAATCCCGCGACACCTATGTAGCAAAGGTTGGGCCATTTTTCTGCCCATCACCCCATCGGTTGATCGCTTGGTTCCATCGATTCAGCGAAAGTTCCGCGTCATCGCAAAAATTTTCGTTCGGCACCAATAGTCGCTTGACGTGTTTAAGAATTTGTGAACTCGCCAAGGAAAAGGGATATGAAGGCTCTCGCTTTTGCCGCCCTGTTGGGCGCGACGACGCTGGGTTTGGCCGCACCGGCATTGGCCGAGGACGGGCCCGGCACCATCGCCGTGGCGCAGGCCGCGGCCGCACTCGCCCCCAACCGATTCGTCTGGGCCGATCCGTCGACGGTGCAGGCCGATCCGGTCACCCAGCCGGTGACCGTGGTTGTCAGCATTCCGATGCAGCGTGCCTATGTCTATCGCGGCGACACGATGATCGCGGCGGCGACCGTGTCCACCGGCAAGGATGGCAAGGACACGCCCACGGGCGTTTTCCCGATCCTCCAGAAGCGCGAGATGCACCGCAGCAACCTGTACAACGCGGCGCCCATGCCGTTCATGCAGCGGCTGACCTGGGACGGTGTGGCGCTCCATGCGGGCAACAATCCGGGCTTCCCCGATTCGCATGGTTGCATCCGACTGCCCGCCGCTTTTGCCAAGAAGCTGTTTTCGATCACCTCGGTGGGGACGAACGTGATCGTCACCGACCAGATGGTCGGCGATCATCTCGATCCGATGCTGCTGGAAACAGAGGCGAGCCAGGCGAATCAGGCGCAGCTGGCGTCACTGTCGCGGTGAGGTTGTTCCCTTGCGCTTCGACTACGCTCAGCGTGAACGGGGTTTAGTATCAAGCTCCGTTCAGCCTGAGCGAAGTCGAAGGCCACGCGAAGGCCTAAGCCACCAATCCCAAAGCCCGAAGCTGCGGCCGCAACGTCGCCTCATCGGTAAAGTGCAGCGCATGCATTCCCAGCGCCGCCGCCGCATCGATATTCGCGCGGTTGTCGTCGATGAATACCGCCTGCCCCGGCTCCAACCCGAATCGGGTGAGCGCGAGGCGGTAGATGGCGGGATCGGGCTTCACCAGCTTTTCGGCGCCCGACACCACGATATCACGGAAGCGATCGAACAGCGCCGATTCGCGCGCGCGGAAGGGCGGCCAGAATTCGTGGCTGAAGTTCGTAATCGCGAACAGGGGCACGCCCGCCGCATCCAGTTCGGCGACGAGTTCGTGCATCCCGGCGATCGGATCACCGATGCTGTCGCTGAAGCGCGGCCCCCAGGCGGCGATCAGTTCCCGATGCTGCGGGTACAGCGCGATCAGCTCCGCCGAGGTGTCGGCGAAGTCGCGGCCCGCATCATGCTGGAAATGCCACTCGGTGGTAACGACGTCGCGCACAAATGCATCGAGCGCCCGATCGTCCGCGATCAGGCGCCGATACAGGATCCGGGGATCCCAGTCGTAAAGCACACGACCGACGTCGAAGATGACGGCGGTCGGCCGATCGGCGTGCGTCGCGAGCCGTTCGCCCGCCACGTTCGATTCGATCGGCATCAGGGCTGATTAGCCCTGGCGCGCCTTGAAACGACGGTTGGTCTTGTTGATGACATAGGTGCGGCCGCGACGGCGGATCACGCGGTTGTCCCGGTGACGATCCTTGAGCGACTTCAGGGAATTGCGGATCTTCATGATCGATTCGCTTCTTTTGAACTGGAGGGTGATCTGGAAAGCGTCGCCGCCTAGTGGCAACCGGCGCTTAAGTCAAGGTTCCGGCATGACGGATGGGTCATGATCGCCGCGCCCTCTTCCGCCACCGGATCATCCCTCATATGTCATGCGTTGCCCATCCGTAACATCCTTTAAGGTGTCTTCAACGCATGAAAGCCCGCTCGCTCCTGATCCTCGCGGCCGCCGCCGGTACGCTGGCCGCCTGTTCCACCACGGGCGGGCGTCTGCCGCCGACCGAGGTGATCCGCTATCACCTGGGCGAGCCGATCGCGCGCGGGACCATCCGGGTCGAGCCGCTGTCGAACACCGGCCCGGCCAGCATCGAGTTCAAGACCTATGCCGCCGCGGTCGAGACCGCGCTGCTGCGCAATGGCTATACGCTGCCCCAGGGCGATGCGCAGCCCGACTATATCGCGACCGTGTCCTTCACCCGCGCCAACCGGCTGGGGCCGCCGCGTCCCTCGCCCTTCTCGATCGGTCTGGGGGGCGGCAGCTTCTCGGGCGGTCGTGGCGGTGGCGTCGGGCTGGGCGGGGGGCTGAGCTTCCCGATCGGCAAGAGCCAGCCGCAGGAGATCATCGGCACCGAATTGTCGGTCCAGATCAAGCGCCGCATGGACCAGTCGCCTATCTGGGAAGGCAGCGCACGCAACATCGCGCCGGTTCAGACGCTGGCCAAGCTGGACGCGCAGGCGCAGGCCGCCAAGCTCGCCGATGCGCTGTTCACCAAATTCCCCGGCGAATCGGGCCGCACGATCGAGGTGAAGTAAGACGATGACGCTGACCATCAACGCGTCCTTCGACGGCGGCAACATCCGCGTGGTGGCGATCGAAGGCGACCGGGTCGACCTGGAAATCGTCAAGGACAAGGATTCGGACTTCTATCAGTGGTTCTATTTCCGCGTCGGCGGGGCGAAGGGGCGCACGCTGACCTTCCGCATCCTGAACGGCGCGGATTCGGCCTTTCCCGATGGCTGGCCGAACTACCATGTCCGCGCCTCGACCGACCGGCGGGAATGGCGAATGACGCCGACGACCTATGCCGACGGCGTGCTGGAATGGCAGTGGACGGGCGAGTCGGACCTCGCCTGGTTCGCCTATTTCGAGCCGTACACGATGGAGCGGCACAGCGACCTGATCGCGCGAATCGCCGCGCGGGGCGTTCATCACGAAGAGATCGGCCAGACGCTGGACGGCCAGCCGATTGACTATTTCCGCCTTGGCTCCGGCCCCAAGCAGGTGTGGCTCTATGCCCGCCAGCATCCGGGCGAATCGATGGCCGAATGGTGGATGGAGGGCGCGCTGGACTGGCTGACCAGCCCGGCGGCCGAGTCGCTGCTGGCGGCGGCGACCGTCCATGTCGTGCCCAACATGAACCCCGATGGCACGCGGCGCGGGCATCTGCGCACCAATGCGGCGGGGGTGAACCTCAACCGCGAATGGCATGAGCCGACCCCCGAGCGCAGTCCCGAAGTGCTGTGCGTGCGCAACCGCATGGACCAGACCGGCGTCGATTTCGCGATCGACGCGCATGGCGACGAGGCGATTCCGGCGAACTTCATCGCCGGGTTCGAGGGGATTCCCAGCTGGACCGAGGAGCATGGCGCCAAATTCTATGAATTCGGCCGCCGCCTCGCCGCGCATACGCCCGATTTCCAGACCCAGATGGGCTATGAGAAGTCGAGCGCGGGCAATGCGAACCTCGCCATGTCGACCAACCAGCTCGCCGAGCGGTTCGGTGCGGTGTCGGTGACGCTGGAAATGCCGTTCAAGGACCATGCCCCGAATCCGGACCGCGTCCATGGCTGGTCCGGCGAGCGTTCGGCCAAGCTGGGCGTGGCGTGCCTGGAGGTGCTGTCGGAGATGATCGGGGAGATTTGATCCGTGCGGGCGGGGAAGCCCTTGGGAGAGGGTTTCCCTTGGCCTTCGACTTCGCTCAGGCTGAACGGAGTTTGGAGCGGATTCCCGACACCCGTTCAGCCTGAGCGAAGTCGAAGGCCACGCCCGACGCTATCGCCGCACCCCCTCCGCCGCGAGATAGCCATCCATTTCCGCCAAAACCCGCTCCAGTCCGGCGCTATCCCCCGACTCGGCGCGCACGGTCAGCGCGGCCTGCGTATTGGACGCGCGGAGCAACCACCAGCCATCCGCCGTCCGCACCCGGACGCCATCGGTGTGGTTGATGTCCGCCCCGTCACGCGCCAGCGCCGCCGCCACGCGCTCGACAAGCGCGAACTTGTCCGCCTCCGGCACGACGATTCGCGTCTCGGGAATATCGACCATCGCGGGCATCGTACCGCGCAGCTCGGTCATCGAGCGACCTGCCAGACGGACGCTGCGAATCAGCCGGATCGCGGCGTAATGCGCATCGTCGAAGCCGTACCATTCGCCCGCGAAGAACATATGCCCCGACATCTCGCCGCCTAGCGGAGCGGCTGTTTCGAGCATCTTGGTCTTCATCAGGCTGTGGCCGGTCTTCCACATGACCGGCTGGCCGCCGAGCGCCTCGATATGGTCGAACAGCGCCTGGCTGGCCTTCACGTCCGCGACGATCGGCGCGCCGGGATGCTCGGTCAGGGCAGGGCCTGCCAGCAGCATCAATATCTGGTCGCCCCAGATGACCCGGCCCCGTCCGTCCACCGCGCCGATCCGGTCGCCATCGCCGTCGAAAGCGAATCCGAAATCGAGCTGCTTGGCGGCGACCAGATTCTTCAGCGCGTCTAAATTCGCCTCGACCGTCGGATCGGGGTGATGATGCGGGAAATGACCGTCCACATCGGTGAACAGCGTGTGATGCTCACCCGGCAGGCGCTGGACCAGCTTTTCGATGACCGGGCCGGACGCGCCGCTGCCGCAGTCCCAGCCGATCCGGTATTCGCCGCCCCCATAGCCGGCCAGCAGCCGTTCGACATAGGCGTCGAGAATGTCGACCTGCTCGACCGTACCCGCGCCCTCAGTCCAGTCGCGTGCCGCCGCCATGCGGGCCAGGTCCTGGACATCCTCGCCGAAAAAGGGGCGATGGCGCAGCACCATCTTGAAGCCGTTGTCGTCGCGGGGATTATGGCTGCCCGTTACCTGTACGGCGCCGTCCACCTTTAGGGTCGCTTCAGCGAAATAGACCATCGGCGTCGGGCCAAGGCCGATGCGCACGACATCGACGCCGCTGTCGGTCAGCCCGTCGACCAGCGCGGCCTCCAGCATCGGTGAGCTGAGCCGTCCGTCGCGCCCGACCACGACGCGGGCGCCGCCCGCCCGCCGTACCCGCGTCGCGAACCCGCGACCGACCGCATAGGCGGCGCCCTCGTCCAGCGTCTCGGGCACGGTGCCGCGCACGTCGTATTCGCGGCAGGCGCTCGGGTGGATCGCGGCGATCCGCTCAGCCCCCCGATCACCCATCGCGGCGCGCCATTAACAGGTCGCGCGCGGCGTTGACCCGCCGCGTCAGGTCGGCCGAGCCGCCGCGATCGGGGTGGACTTGCCCGATCAGGCGACGATGCGCCTGGCGGATCGCCTCGGCATCCGCGCCCGGCGGCAGGTCCAGGATCGCCAGCGCATCCGCCTCGTCACGCGGCAGCCGGGGCGCGGGTTTCGGCCTGGCCGGGCGCGGCATATAGCGCCACACCAGCCAGATGACCGCCAGCGCGATCAGCCATTTCATGCGGCGGCGTCTGCCTCTTTGGTAGCCATTTCGGCCCCCGCCTCGGGCAGTTGCAGCGCGGCCATCATTTCGCGCAGTTCCTGCCGCGCGGCGACATGGCCCAGCCCCATCGCGCCGAATTCCTTGGCGTCGATCATGGTCAGGCCGTTGGGGAACATCTCACGATAGATGACGCGCTCGCCCAGCCCCGGGATGACGCGGAAACCGACCCGGCGCGACAGGTCGACCAGTGCATCCGACACGCGGCGCATGTTGCGCGCCTCGATATGCTGAAGCCGGTTGCGCAGCACGACCCAGTCGATGGTGGTGCCGTCGGCACGCGCCCGCTGCTTGCGCGCGTCCCAGATCAGCTCCGAATAGAAGCTGGGGCGCGTCACCTGGAATGTCTCCGGGTCGACTTGTCCGATCAGGTCGAAGTCGACGAAGCTGTCGTTCATCGGCGTGACCAGCGTGTTGGACAGGGCCGCCGCCGTGCGCGCGAAGTGATCGTCGCGCCCCGGCGTGTCGACGATCAGGAAGTCGGCGTCCTGCGACAGGCCGAACCACAGCTCCTCGAACCCTTCCTCCGTCTGGCTGGTGTGAGTCGCATGGATGGGCATGGGCAGCTTGTGCCCGGTGCGCTTGATCGTCTCGGCCCGATTGTCGAGATAGCGGCCGACCGTCCGCTGGCGATGATCCAGATCGAGGCACGCGACGCGTGCACCCTTGGCGGCCAGCGCGATCGCCACATGAACCGCCGTCGTCGATTTGCCTGTGCCACCTTTTTCATTGGCAAAGACAATCACGTGCGTTGAAGATAGCCGTTCCGGCAACTCGTCGCTTCCTTATTGATCCCCGTTGCCACCCTACATAGAAGCCCTCGGCGTGGGGAACGAGGGGTAAAATCAGTGCAAGTCATTCGGGATCGCGAAGCCTTGGTCGAGGCGCTCGCCGCTCTGCGGGCCGAGGGCGCGCGCGTGGCGCTGGTGCCGACCATGGGCGCGCTCCACACCGGGCATATCGCGCTGATCGAGGCGGCGAAGCGGCCGGGCACCAAGGTCGTGGCGTCGATCTTCGTGAACCCCAAGCAGTTCGGCGCGGGCGAGGATCTTGGCCGCTATCCCCGGCGCGAGCAGTCCGACATCCGGATGCTGACCGAGGCGGGCTGCGACCTGCTGTGGATGCCGAGCGTCGAGGTGATGTACCCGGAGGGGCATGCGACCTCGATCCGCGTCGACGGCGTCAGCGAAGGGCTGGAGGGCGCATCGCGCCCTGGCCATTTCGACGGAGTCGCCACCGTCGTCGCCAAGCTGTTCAACCAGGTCGGCCCCGACGCCGCCTATTTCGGCGAGAAGGATTTCCAGCAGCTGGCGGTGATCCGCCGCATGGTCGCCGATCTCGACTTCCCCATCGACGTGGTCGGCGTGCCCACCCAGCGTGACGATGACGGCCTCGCCCTGTCGTCGCGCAACATCTATCTCGACGAGGAGCAGCGGGCCAAGGCGGTCGCCCTGCCGCGGGCGCTGGGCGTCGCGGCGCGCGCCATTGGGCGCGGTGAGGAAGTGGCGACCATTTTGGCCGATGCCCGCGCGACGCTGACCGCTGCCGGATTCGAGGTCGATTATGTCGAGCTGGTCGACGCGGTAACACTTTCACTCGATTGCAATGTCGGTCGCCCGTGCAGGCTGGTCGCCGCCGCACGTATGGGATCGACCAGACTGATCGATAATATCGCTGTCACCGACCCGTCATGAGTTAACCAATTTGTGACCGTTTTGGCCATAGACCTAGTGTCGGACGCAGAGGGGTCCGAACAGAGGGGCAGGATATGGCCAATAGCAGCAAGTCCGCACAGTTTCTGATGGAAAGCCGGTTCGCCGACCATGTGGCGACCGATGACGGTGCGACGATGTACGATCTGGGGGTCGCCTATTCGACCGGGTCCGCAGGCAAGCAGTTGGATTTGGTCGAGGCGCATAAGTGGTTCAACCTGGCGGCGGTCGCGGGTTTCCTGCCGGCGCAGATCGCGCGCGCCGAAGTGGCCAGCGACATGACCGCCCGCGAAATCGCCGAGGCGCAGCGTCAGGCCCGCGCTTTCCTCCACGGCAACATGCCACAGATGCGCGCGGCCTGAACCTGCCGACCGCCGCATGCTGATCCGCCCGAACGGGGCGGGCCGGGATCAGCTTACGGAATCGGTTCGACTCAGGCCTCGCTCGTCTTCGCCACAGCCTTCTTGGCAGGGGCTTTCTTGGCTGGAGCCTTTTTGGCCGGCGCTTTCTTTTCCGCCGTCGTCTTCTCCGCCGTCTTCTTGGCGGGTGCCTTCTTCGCTGCTGCCTTCTTCGCCGGTTTCTTGCGAGCCGGAGCGGCCGCCGCCCGCGCATCGATCAGTTGCGCGGCTTCCTCCAGCGTCAGCTGGTCCTTGTCGACCGTCTTGGGGATGGTCGCATTCGTCTCGCCATCGGTGACGTAAGGGCCGTAGCGCCCCTCCATCAGCTTGATCTCCGCCTCGGTGCGCGGATGCTTGCCCAGCACCTTGAGCGGTTCGCGCGAGGCCGTGTTGCGTGCACCGCGCCCGCCGCCTGCCGCCGCTTCGGCCAGCTTGACCACAGCGGCGTTCATGCCTGTCTCGAACACCTCGGCGGTCGAGGTCAGGCGTGCGTACTTGCCGCTATGCGCCAGATAGGGGCCATAGCGCCCGATCGAGGCGGTGATCGGCTCGCCCGTTTCCGGGTGGTTGCCGATGGTCCGCGGCAGGCTGAGCAGCTTCAATGCCCATTCCAGGTCGAGATCGACATCCTTGGGGATGGAAGCGCGCTTGGCGTCCTTGCCCTCGCCCAGTTGGATATAGGGGCCGAACCGCCCCGACTTGCGCTCGACGGGCAGCCCGGTTTCGGGATCCTGACCGAGCGTTTCCGGCCCGGTATCCTCGCCAGCCCCTTCGCCGCCCTGGGCGAATCGGCGGGTATATTTGCATTCCGGATAGTTAGAGCAGGCGATGAACGCGCCGAATCGACCGCCGCGCAAGGCCAGCTTGCCTTCGCCGCAATTGGGGCAGAGGCGCGGGTCCGATCCGTCCGCCTTTTCGGGGAACAGATAGGGCGCGAGGAATTGATCCAGTTCGGCGGTAATTGCCGAGGGCTGCTGCTCCATCACTTCGGACGTGCGCGGCTTGAAGTCGCGCCAGAAGGCGTCGAGCACCGCCTGCCACTGGGCGCGGCCGCCGGACACGTCGTCCAGTTCCTCTTCCAGCTCGGCGGTATAGTCGTAGCCGACATATTTCTCGAAGAAGCGCTCCAGGAACGCCGTCACCAGTCGCCCGCTCTCCTCGGCGAAGAAACGGTTCTTCTCGACGCGGACATAGGCCCGGTCCTTCAGCGTCTTGATGATCGAGGCATAGGTGGACGGACGCCCGATGCCGAGTTCTTCCATCCGCTTGACCAGCGAGGCTTCGGAGAAGCGCGGCGGCGGCTGGGTGAAGTGCTGCTCGGCCTTGACCTCCTTCTTGGCGGGGGCATCGCCCTCGCGCAGGCGGGGGAGGCGGCGCGCCTCTTCGTCCTGGCTGTCGTCCTGGCCTTCTTCATAGAGCGCCAGATAGCCGGGGAAGAGCACGACCTGGCCGGTCGCGCGCAGGACGTGACGGCCGGTGCCGTCGGCCATGTCGATGGTGGTGCGCTCCATCCGTGCCGAGGCCATTTGCGACGCCAGCGCACGCTTCCAGATCAGGTCGTAGAGGCGGCCATGATCGCCCGATCCTGCACGATCGCGAGAGAAGTCGGTCGGGCGAATCGCCTCGTGCGCTTCCTGCGCGTTCTTCGCCTTGGACTGGTACATGCGCGGCTTGTCGGGGACGTAGGAGGCGTCGTAGCGCTCGGCCACCGCCTTGCGCGCCGCCGAGATGGCCGATCCGTCCATCTGGACGCCATCGGTACGCATGTACGTGATCGCACCGTCCTCATAGAGCTGCTGCGCGATCCGCATTGTGTGATCGGCCGAGAAGCCCAGCTTGCGCGCGGCCTCCTGTTGCAGGGTCGAGGTGGTGAAGGGCGGCGGCGGGTTGCGTGTCGCGGGCTTGGTCTCGACCGACTGGACCTGGAACCGGCCCGCCTCGACATCCGCCTTGGCGCGGGTCGCGTCGCCCTCATTGCCGATCGACAGGCGATCGAGCTTCTTGCCCTCCCACTGGACCAGACGCGCGACGAAGGGCGTGCCGTCCTGCTCCATATCGGCCGTCACCGACCAATATTCCTGCGGGCGAAACGCCTCGATCTCGCGCTCGCGGCTGACGATCAGGCGCAGCGCCACCGACTGGACGCGGCCCGCCGACTTGGCGCCGGGGAGCTTGCGCCACAGCACCGGCGACAGGGTGAAGCCGACCAGATAGTCGAGCGCCCGGCGCGCGCGGTAGGCGTCGATCAGGTCGGTATCCAGCTCGCGCGGATTCTGCATCGCGTGGAGGATGGCGGGCTTGGTGATCGCGTTGAACGTGACGCGCTCCACCTTGTCGGGCAGCGCCTTGCGGTTCTTCAGAACCTCCTGCACGTGCCACGAAATCGCCTCGCCCTCGCGGTCAGGGTCGGTGGCCAGGATCAATCTGTCGGCCTTCTTGGCCTCGTCGGCGATCGCCTTCAGCTGGCGCGCCTTGTCCGCGTAATTTTCCCACTCCATCGAAAAATTCTGGTCGGGGTCGACCGAGCCGTCCTTGGGCGGCAGGTCGCGGACGTGACCATAGCTCGCCAGGACGCGGTAGTCCGAACCCAGATATTTCTCGATGGTCTTCGCCTTGGCGGGCGATTCGACGATGACAAGCTGCATGAGTGGTAAAATGCGTCCCTTACGTGTGTACGCGAGGATGGGGAGGGGGCGGGGGGCCGTCAAGCGGGGTTGGTTCGGGTGTGGCGGGTGTCGGGGCGTGGCCTTCGACTTCGCTCAGGCTGAACGGATGGTGGCATGTGTGGCCATATCCCCAAACTCCGTTCAGCCTGAGCGAAGTCGAAGGCCATGCTCAACCCTCGCGAATAAAGCGCATGGCTTCTCCCCGGTAATGCGGCCGGTCATGCAAGGCATAACCCAGCCGCTCCGCCAGCCTGATCGACCCGAGATTGACCGGCGAAATGATGCACTGGGTCGAGGACGGCGCATGATGCTCGTCCATCCAGCGGTGCGCAGCGCTCGCCGCCTCGAACGCAAAGCCCTTGCCATGCGCGGCGCTGGTGAAAACCCACGCCGCTTCCGGTGGCGACGGTGTCAGCTTCGGTGTCACCTCACGCCGAAAATCCATGAAGCCTGTCTCTCCGAGATACTGGCCGCTCATCCGGTCGCAGACGGCGAACAGGCCGTGGCCGAATACGGACCAATAGCCGATGAAGCGGAGCAGCCGCATCCACGCTTCCTCGCCGGTCATCGGTGCCCCGGCATGGCGGACCACCACCGGATCGGCGACCATCGCCGCATAGGCGTCGTAATCCGCGATCTCATAGGGGCGCAAAGTCAGGCGCTCGGTCTGGATCATGCCAGCGCCACCCGGCCCCCGGCATGGCGCTCCAGCCGCCCGGCAAGTTCCAGTTCCAGCAGAATCGTCTGCACGATGGCGGAGGGGCGTCCGCTCTGGCGGATGAGTTCGTCGACCGTCACCGCGACCGGGCCGAGCAGATCGCTCACCCGCTGCCGGTCGGCATCGCTGGCATCTTGCGGCGGCGGAGGCGTGTAGCGGCTCTCAGGCGTGCGGACCATGCGCGGGTCGATGGGGCGGATCTGTTCGAGGATGTCCGCCGCCGACTGGATCAGCGTCGCGCCTTCGCGGATCAGCATGTTGCAGCCTTGCGCGCGCGGGTCGGCGGGGTGTCCGGGGACCGCCATCACCTCGCGCCCCGCCTCGCCCGCCAGCCGCGCGGTGATGAGCGAGCCGGAGCGCGGGGCGGCCTCGACCACCACCGTTCCCTGCGCAAGACCTGCGATGATCCGGTTGCGCGAGGGGAAATGCCGGGCGAGCGGCTGGGTGCCGGGCGGTTGTTCCGCGATCAGTAGGCCGCGGGTCGCGACCTCTTCCTGGAGCCGCACGTTTTCGGGCGGGAAGGCGATGTCGATGCCGCTGGCGATGACGCCGATCGTGCCGCCGTCGAGCGCGCCGATATGCGCCGCCGTGTCGATACCCCGCGCCAGCCCCGAGGTGACGGGCACGCGCTGCGCCGCCAGATCCTGCGCCAGCCCCCGCGCGAAGCGGCACGATGCGGCCGAGGCGTTGCGCGCGCCGACCAGCGCCACCCCGCCGCGCTGTGCCAGCCCGATGTCGCCGCGCACGATCAGCGCTGGCGGGGCGGTATCGAGTTCGGCGAGCAGCGCGGGATAGTCCGCTTCGCCCAGCAGAATGTGCCGCGCGCCCAGTCGCGCCACCGTCTCGATCTCCCGCGCGATGACGGTCGGGTCAGCGGCCTTGGGGGCCTCACCGCCGCCGCGCCGGGCGAGATGGGGCAGGGCGTCGAGCGCGGCCTGCGCCTCGCCGAAGCGCGCCATCAATTGCCGCCAGGTGACGGGTCCGATGCCATGGGTTCGCAACAGTCGGAGCTGCGCGAACCGGGCGTCAGTCACGCTTCTTGCCGATACGGGGTTCGGTGCCCGCGAGCAACCGCTCGATGTTCGAGCCGTGCTTCCAGATAACGATCAGGGCGAGCGCGATCAGCAGCAGGACCAGATCGAACCGCCCCATCACCGCCGCCGCCAGAGGAGCGCTGACCGCCGCCGCCATGCCCGCCACCGCCGAGATGCGCAGCGTCGCGAGCAGGCCCAGCCACACCACAGCATAGACCAGACCCAGCGGCCAGTGGAGCGCGACCACCACGCCCATCAGCGTGGCGACGCCCTTGCCGCCGCGAAACTTCAGCCAGATCGGGAAACAATGCCCGACGAACGCGGCCGCCGCCGCCAGCGCTTCCTCACCGGGCAGCCAGTGGCGCACGACCAGGACGGCGGCAACACCCTTCAGCATGTCGAGGATCAGGGTCGCGGCGGCCAGTCCCTTGCGGCCGGTGCGCAGTACGTTGGTCGCGCCGATATTGCCCGACCCGATACTGCGCAGATCGCCTGCTCCGGCGGCGCGCGTCAGGATGATGCCGAAGGGAATTGATCCCAGCAGATAGCCGATCAGCAAGGCCCAGGTCGGCGGCCCCCAGATGATTTCGGTCGGCAATAGTCTTCCCCTGTGCTCCGGGACAGACATAGAACATGCGCGTTGGCCTGTCCAATCCGGTGCGGCTCTGGTTTCGCACGCGCACGGCGCTTATGAGGCGGGGATGAGCGATGCGCGTCCCATATTGTTCTTCGATTCCGGCGTGGGCGGGCTGTCGATCGCGGGACCTGCGCGGGCAGCGCTGCCGACTGCGCCCTTCGTCTATGTCGCGGACAGTGCGGGCTTTCCCTATGGCGAGAAGACCGAGGCGGAGATTGCCGGGCGGGTGCCGGCGCTGCTCGGGCGGCTGGCGGAGCGATATCATCCGCGCCTGATCGTGATCGCGTGCAACACCGCCTCGACCATCGCACTGCCCGCCGTGCGCGCGGCGCTGGACCTGCCGGTGGTCGGCACGGTGCCCGCGATCAAACCGGCGGCGGCGATGAGCGAGACGCGGACGATCGGCGTGCTGGGGACGCGGGCGACGGTGCGCCAGGCCTATGTCGATGATCTGGCGGCGAAGTTCGCCGGGGATTGCCGGGTGATCCGGCACGGTTCGGCGGGGTTGGTCGAGCTGGCCGAAGCGAAGCTGCGCGGTGAGGCGCTGGCACCCGAATCCTTTGCGGCGGTGCTGGACGGCCTGTTCGGGCAGGCGGGCGGCGAGCGGATCGACGTCATCGTCAATGCCTGCACCCATTTCCCGCTGGTCGAGGCAGAGCTGGCGGCGGCGGCGCCCCATGCGGTCCGCTTCGTTGATGGCGGACCGGGAATCGCGCGGCGGATCGCGTTTTTGACGCAAGATCAGGACTGGCCCGCCGATCCGGGCGAGGGGGTGGCGGTGTTCACGCGACTTGGGCAGCGCGAGCAGGCGCTCGCGCCGGGACTGGCGGCGCGGGGTTTCGCGCGGATCGAGGCACTGTAAGCCCAACCTCCGTTCGCACTGAGCGAAGTCGAAGTGCACGGGATGCGCGTACGGCGAAGCTTTGCCTTGGGCTTTGACTTCGCTCAGCCTGAACGGAGGTGAGGGGTGAGAGGTTGGCGGGCCTGAGAACCACCCGCATCAGGAACCGATCGACCCTTGGGACAATATGTCCACCATGATCGATCACAGTAAGCGCAGTTCCCGACTCGATTCATGCGCGGCTTGCGCCTACATTCCCCATCCATGAGCATCGAGGGCACGGACGCGCGCGTGGATTATTCCCGCGTCTTCACCCAGGCGATCGACCGCCTGCACGCCGAGGGACGTTACCGCGTCTTCATCGACATTTTGCGCAACAAGGGCATGTTCCCCAATGCCCGGTGCTTTGCCGGGCATAACGGACCCAAGCCCATCACCGTCTGGTGCTCCAACGACTATCTGGCGATGGGACAGCATCCGAAGGTCATCGCCGCGATGGAGGAAGCGCTGCACGATGTCGGTGCCGGCTCGGGCGGTACGCGCAATATCGGCGGCAACACCCATTATCATGTCGATCTGGAAGGCGAGCTGGCCGACCTGCACGGCAAGGAAGCGGCGTTGCTGTTCACCAGCGGATACGTCTCCAACGAGGCGACGCTGGCGACGCTGGCGAAGATCCTGCCGGGCTGCGTGATCTTTTCCGACGAACTGAACCACGCCTCGATGATCGCGGGCATCCGCAATTCGGGCTGCGAGAAGCAGGTCTTCCGCCACAACGACCTCGCGCATCTGGAAGAGCTGCTCGCGGCGGCGGACCCGGCGGTGCCCAAGCTGATCGCCTTCGAGAGCGTCTATTCGATGGAGGGCGACATTGCCCCGATCGGCGCGATCTGCGACCTGGCCGACAAGTATAACGCGCTGACCTATCTCGACGAGGTTCATGCGGTCGGCATGTACGGCGCACGCGGCGGCGGCATTTCGGAGCGCGATCAGGTCGCCCACCGGCTGACCGTGATCGAGGGTACGCTGGGCAAGGCGTTCGGCGTGATGGGCGGCTATATCGCGGCAGACCGGATGATCGTCGACGTGATCCGGTCCTATGCGCCGGGCTTCATCTTCACCACCTCGCTGTCGCCGGTGCTGGTCGCGGGCGTGCTGGCGAGCGTGCGCCACCTCAAGCAAAGCTCGGTCGAGCGCGAGGGGCAACAGGCGGCTGCGGCGAAGCTGAAGGCGATGATGTCCGACGCGGGCCTGCCCGTCATGCTGGGCGAGACGCATATCGTGCCGGTGATGGTCGGCGATCCGGTCAAGGCCAAGAAGATCAGCGACATCCTGCTCGCCGAATATGGCGTGTACGTCCAGCCGATCAACTATCCTACCGTCCCGCGCGGGACCGAGCGGCTGCGCTTTACGCCGGGGCCTGCCCATGACGAGGCGATGATGGCGGAACTGGTGTCCGCGCTGGTCGAGATCTGGGAGCGGCTCGATCTGAAGATGGCGGCGTAAGGCCGGGCTTCGGCGCCAGGTGATTGCGGCTGGGCGTGTCCCTTGGGACGCGAGTTTTTTCTTCGACTTCGGCGCTAGGCGCCGAAGTTTATCCTAAGCGGCTAGCTTTCCAGCCAGTCGAAGGGCTCAGGCGGAACGGAGGTGCGGATGAGGCGGCAGGGCCTCAGCCCTGACGCGCCGCCAGTTCCGCCTTGCGCGCGGGCAGAGCGGCCAGGATCGCGCGGCGTTCCTCGGGCGGTTTCGCGCTCCAGTTGGAAATCTCGCGGATGGTGCGGGCGCAGCCCAGGCACCAGCCGGTCGCCTTGTCCATCGTGCAGACAAGGACGCACGGGCTGGCCACGCTCGCCGGCTGAGGTTCGACGAAGCTGATGATGTCGAGCGACATGGGCGGCTTAGATCCCGAACGAGACCTTCAGGAAGTCCGGGATCGGGCCGTTCCAGCCGCCGTCATCGGGCGTCTCGTCGGTATGCGAGCGGCGGCGGTCGCGACGACGGTCGTCGCCCCGCGCCTCGCGCGGTTCTTCGCGGCGAGCCTGTTCGCGCGGAGCTTCGTCACGCTGCGGCTGCTCGCGACGCGGTTCTTCGCGACGGGCACGGGCGGGGCGGGCGCGGGGCGCTTCCTCGACCGTTTCGGCCACGGGAACCGTCGTCTCGATGTCCAAGTCCGCCGTGCGGGGCGCGCGATCACGGCGCGTGCGGCGGGCGGGGCGTTCCTCTTCCGCCGGAGCGGGGAGTTCGAGGCGGTCGATCTTCTGGCCCGTCAGCTTCTCGATATTTTCGAGATTCTCGGCATCATCCGGCGCGACGAAGGTATAGGCGGTGCCGGTCGCGCCGCCACGGCCGGTGCGGCCGATGCGGTGGACGTAATCGTCCGGGTGCCAGGGCGCGTCGAAGTTGAAGACGTGGCTGACGCCCTTGATGTCCAGCCCGCGCGCCGCGACGTCCGAGGCGACTAGGATGTTGATGTCGCCGCGCTTGAACAGTTCCAGCTCGGCCAGACGCTGGGGCTGTTCCATGTCGCCATGGATTTCGCCCGAACGGAAGCCGTGCTGCTTGAGCGACTTGTTCAGCTCGCGCACCGTCGTCTTGCGGTTGCAGAAGATGATCGCGGTGCGAACCTCTTCCTGCCCCAGCAGCTGGCGCAGGCGCTTGCGCTTCTCGAACGACTGGGGTGCGACCGGCACGACGAACTGAGTGATGTTGATGTTGGTCGAAGCGGGACGCGCGACCTCGATCGTCTTGGGGTTTTCCAGGAATTTGTCGGCCAGCTTCTTGATCGGCGGCGGCATCGTCGCGGAGAAGAGCAGGGTCTGGCGCTGCTTGGGCAGCTTGGTGCAGATTTCCTCGATATCGGGGATGAACCCCATGTCGAGCATCCGGTCCGCCTCGTCGATGACCAGCATCGAGCAGCCGGTCAGCAGGATGTTGCCGCGCTGGAACAGGTCCATCAACCGGCCCGGCGTCGCGATCAGCACGTCGACGCCCTTTTCCAGCGCCTTGATTTGGTCGCCCATCGACACGCCGCCGATCAGCAGCGCCATCGAGAGCTTTTGACCCGCGCCATATTTCTCGAAATTCTCGGCGACCTGCGCGGCGAGTTCGCGCGTCGGCTCCAGGATCAGGCTGCGCGGCATCCGCGCGCGGCTGCGGCCATGCGCCAGGATGTCGATCATCGGCAGGACGAAGGCGGCGGTCTTGCCCGTGCCCGTCTGCGCGATGCCGATGATGTCGCGCATCATCAGCACGGAGGGAATGGCGGAGGCCTGAATCGGCGTCGGCTCGGTATAGCCGGCGTCGGTGACCGTCTTGAGAAGTTCGTCGGAGAGGCCGAGATCGGCAAAGCTCATGCAATTTTCCGGAATTTGGTGCGGAATGGGAATCGCCCCGCACGCGCCCAGCAGCCTATGCCGCTTGCGGATTTGGTGGCGAAAGTCAAGTTTTCCACATGGGGGAGGGGGTGACGGTCATGGAAAATCCCGTCTTCTTCTCCGTTTCTTCCTCCCCTCCCGCAGGCGGGAGGGGTCGGGGGAGGGCAGGGGGTCTCACTGAGATCGTCGCCCGTGGCGCTCCCTCCCCCATCCCCTCCCGCCTGCGGGAGGGGCGTGCTTGTGGATTGGGCAGGGCAATTTCGATGGCGTCTTGGCGGGCAGGACCGCTTCAGCGAACCGGAACCAGGCTACGAAACCGTTCGATCTCGCAGGTGCGGCCCGCGCGCGTTCGGATGGGATCGCGCCCAACGCAAATCTGGCCGTCGGGGCCGGGGCGGATATAGAAGCTGGAATAATAATCGATCTGGCGACAGGCGCGGATCAAACGGGCGCGCACCCGCTTGCCGCCGGTCAGGACGATGTCGACCGCGCCTTCCTCGGCGGGCAGCGCGCCTGCCAGTTGCTGGGCGGGGATGCAGCGCGGGCCCTTGCGCTCCTTCCACCGGATCGGCGTAGCGGGCGGCGGCGCGGCGCGGGGGACGCGGATCACGACGCGCTCATGGATGATGACCTGTGCATATTGCGTCTGGGCGTAGGGATCGGTCGCGCCCAGCAGCGCGGGCGTCGTCAGCGTCATCAGGGCGATGGCGATCAGGTTTCGATGGCGGCGCAGCATGTCAGCGACCCCCTTCATAGGGTGCATGATTGAACGCTTTATGAACCTGACCTAACTGACCCCTGTCATGACTCCCGCCCAGACCGCGCTGCTCCAGACCCTGGCCCCCATTTTGGGCGACAAGGGCATCGTCACCGACCCCGCGCTGATCGCGCCATGGGAAGTGGACTGGCGGCGGCGCTTTTCCGGCCATGCCCCCGCCATCCTCGCACCCGCCGACACGGCGCAGGTGCAGGCGGTACTGCGTGCGGCGACCGAGCAACGCGTCCCGCTCGTGCCGCAGGGGGGCAACAGCTCGATGGTCGGGGGCGCGACGCCGCCCGGCGACGGATCGGCACTGATCCTGTCTACCCGGCGGATGAACCGCATCCGGCGGATCGATACGGGTGCGGGCATGGTGGTGGCCGAGGCGGGGGTGATCCTGGCGGACCTTCACGCCGCTGCCGAGGCGGAGGGCGCGCGCTTCCCGCTGACCCTGGGGGCGAAGGGCAATGCGACGGTCGGCGGCCTCGTCTCCACCAATGCGGGGGGTACGCAGGTGCTGCGTTTCGGCACGATGCGCGGCCTGACGCTGGGGGTGGAGGCGGTGCTGCCCGACGGGACGCTCTATGACGGGCTGTCCGCGTTGAAGAAGGACAATCGCGGTTACGATCTGGGCCAGTTGCTGATCGGGGCGGAGGGGACCTTGGGCATCGTCACCGCCGCCGCGCTGCGACTGGCGCCGGGGATCGCGCGGTCGGCAACCGCCTGGGTCGGGCTGACCGATCCGGCGGCGGGCCTGACCCTGCTGCGCCGGTTGCAGGCGGCGACCGACATGATCGAGAGTTTCGAGATCATGCCCGCCGAAAGCCTGGCCGCCGCCGTCGCGCACCTGCCCGGCGCGCGCTCGCCGTTGGAGGGCACGCATCCCTGGCATGTCCTGATTGAGGCGGTGACCGGCGATACCCAGGCCGATCCGACTACGATGCTGGAGGTGCAACTGGCCCGCGCGCTGGAGGATGGAGTCGTCGCCGACGCGGTGATCGCCGCCTCGGAAGCGCAATCGCAAGCCTTCTGGCTGCTCCGTCACTCGCTGTCCGATGCCGAACGCGCACTGGGCCCGGCGGTGCAGCATGACATCGCCGTGCCGGTCGATGCGATGCCGCGCTTCATGGTCGAGGCGGCGGCCGCCTGCGATGCGCGCTTCCCCGGCACTCATGCCTCGGGCTTCGGGCATCTGGGCGACGGCAATATCCATTTCCATGTCCGCGCCGCCCCCGGCACCGATCGCGACCGTTTCTATGCCGAGGATGCCGCGACCATCACCCGTTTCGTCCATGATCTGGTGATGGCGGCGGGCGGCACGATTTCGGCCGAACACGGTATCGGCCAGATGAAGCGCGACGAACTCGCCCGCCTGTCGCCGGAACGGGTCGCGGCGATCCGCGCCATCAAGACGGCGCTCGATCCGCACGGTCTGTTCAATCCGGGCAAGCTCGTCGCTTGCGCATGAGGCGCTAGGCCCATAGACACGGACGCAGGACACGCGGCCGGGGGGCTCGCGTGGATCGAGTTTTTTGGAGAATATCATGGCGAGCGCGCCGTCCCTTCCGCTTTTCTATAACGGCCTGGAGCCGCTTTCGAGCGAGGCTCATGCGAACTACAAGGTTCGCCCGCAGGAGACCGCGCCCTTCCTGGTCGGCCAGCACGCCATCCCCGTGACCGTGGACGAATTCCCGCTGGTGCAGCGTTTCATGCCGATCGTCTTCTCGGTCGGCGACCAGCCGATCCCGCTGGCGCTGATGGGCCTGAACGAGGGCGTGAACGTCTTTGTCGATGACGAAGGCCGCCTGACCGAGACGAACTTCTACGTTCCCGCCTATATCCGCCGCTATCCGTACATGCTGGCGCGCCTGCGCCCGGAATCGGAAGAGCTGTCGCTGTGCTTCGACCCGACCTCGCCGACCATCGGTGCGTTCGACGATGGCGAGTCGCTGTTCGACGGCAACCAGCCGAGCGAGCTGACCAAGAACATCCTCCAGTTCAACGAATCGTTCGAACAGGCGGGCGCCCGCACCCAGAACTTCATGAAGGAACTGGGCGAAATGGGTCTGCTGATGGACGGTGAAGTCTCGATCCAGCCGGACGGCGCCGAGCAGCCCTTCGTCTATCGCGGCTTCCAGATGATCAACGAGGAAAAGCTGGTCGACCTGCGCGGGGACCAGCTGCGCAAGATGAGCCAGTCGGGCATGCTCCCGCTGCTCTATGCGCACCTCTTCTCGCTCTCGCTGATGCGCGACATCTTCGCCCGTCAGGCGCAGCTGGGCAAGATGCCGCAGCCGCAGCTTCAGCCGGTCGGCTGATCCGATGCGCGGGCCGGTCGTTTCCGCCAGTCCGCGCTATAGCCAGGTCGCGATCGTCTTTCACTGGACGATCGCGGCGCTGGTCGTGGCGAACCTGGCCATCGGGCTGCTCCATGAGAGTCTGTTGCCCGGCACCATCCCGCTGCACAAGGCGATCGGCCTGACCGTGCTGGCGCTGACGGCGGCACGGATCGCCTGGCGACTGGGCCATCGCCCGCCGCCGCTGCCCGCCGAAATCCCGGTCTGGGCGCGCGGAAGTGCCCATGCGCTCCACGCCACCCTTTATTTTCTGATGATCGCCATGCCGATGACCGGCTGGGCGATGGGCTCCGGTCGCGACGTGCCGCGTCCCGTCAGCTGGTTCGGCCTGTTCGACGTACCGCCACTCCCCATCGGCAAGGCCGCCGCCGGTGTCGGGCACGAGGCGCATGAGATTCTCGGCTGGGCGATGCTGGTGCTCGTGGTGATCCATGTCGCGGCGGCGCTGCGGCATCATTATCTGCTGCGCGATGGCCTGCTGGCGCGAATGAGCTTTCGCCGGGGCTGAGCGGTTTCGTCGGCGTTAAATGTACTTGGTTGATTGTCCTATTTACTGGTTGTTGATGCGTGTTCGGCCGCTTTGGAACTAGGATAGACGGCCAGAATTGGCTCTGACATCGGGTGAGGCTGGGGGCAGCCTTATCAAGAATGAGATGAGATCAACCTCTGAAGGTCTTCCGTACGGGGCGTCCAAGCTGCTACTTTGGCTTGTCCGAGCGGTCGGTCCGCTCCCCTGAACAAAGGGCGGATTCTGGGCAGCGGGCGAGAGCGTCGGAATGACCGGATGTGCTTCTCAATCTAAATTGGTTCAGCAGCACGGCACCGCAAGTATGGCCGCAGGGCGCATGTTACCCATTCTCATCTTTTTCAGCTTTGCAGCCAGTCCCGCAAAAGCTGGGTGACTTCGCCGGGGCGTTCCAGCGGGGCCAGATGCCCACAGTTGCGGATTTCGTGGAAATGCGAACCGGGAATATGGTCGGATAATTCGCGTGCGTCGGAAGGCAGGCAGATGCGGTCATGCTCGCCGACCGCCACCAGCGTCGGCACGCGCACGGCGGCGATAGCGGAGCTGATATCCGGCCGGGCCAGCATGGCCCGCTGCTGGCGCTCGAAGACGGCTGCGCCGACGCGTTCGGCCATTGCCTGAACGGGGCCGCTGACGATTGGGGTCAGTGTCGGGTCGGCATGGGGCGCGGTGGCGAGCAGTCCCTGCTCGGCGACGGTGCGCGGGCGCATCCGCATCGACGCGCGGGTGCCGAACAGCGCCACCCGCTGCACCCGCTCGGGGGCCTGGCGGATGATCTCCAGTGCGACATAGCCGCCCAGGCTGACCCCGGCGACCGTGAAGCGCGGCGGCGCATGCGCCAGCACGCGCGCCGCCATCGCCTCCAGCGTATCGTCGACGGTGAGGTCCCCCAGCATCGGGTGGGTGATGTCGCTGAGGTCGACTATCTGTCGGGCCCAGAGCTGTCCGTCGCATCCCATGGCGGGCAGCAAGACGAGGGGCGGCGCGTTGCGGATCATAGCTGTCCTCCGAGAATGAAGTGGGTGAAAGCGTCAGGCGAACAGGGTCAGGAGGCCGCGTGCCGGGTCGGTCAGGCCTTCCCAGATCATCTTGCCCGCGACCCACAGGATGACGAGCAGCCCGACATAGGCAAGCCAGCGATAACGCTCGATCACCCGCGCCAGCACATTGGCGGCAAGGCCCATCAAGGCGACCGACAGGATCAGGCCGATGGCGAGGATGCCGGGATGGTCGCGCGCCGCGCCCGCGACCGCCAGGACATTGTCGAGGCTCATCGAGATGTCGGCGACCGCCACCGCCCAGGCGGCGGCCCAGAAGCGGCGCAGGGCCTGTTCGGTCAGAGGATCGTCTTCCGCCGCACCGCCGCGCAGCTCGCGCCACATCTTCCAGGCGACCCAGACCAGCAGCAACCCGCCCGCCAGCACCAGCCCGACGATCTTGAGCAACTGCGTGACCACCAGCGCGAAGCCGATGCGCAGGACGAGTGCGGCAACCACGCCAACCAGGATCACCTTGCGCCGCATCGCCGGGGGCAACCCGGCCGCCAGCGCGCCGACGACGATGGCGTTGTCGGCGGCCAGCAACACGTCGATCATGACGACCTGGGCAAAGGCGGCGAGCGCGGTAGGCGTCCCGATCGCGGCGAAGTCGGCGACGATATGCTGCCAGAGCGTTGCCATCGGATCAGCCCACCAGCGGGAAGGCGAGCACCGCCATCCCGACCAGCGTCATGACCACGCACACCACGGCGGCCGGGACCAGCGTGAAGCGCTGGTGATCCGCCAGATCGATGCCCGCCAGGCTGACCAGCAGATAGGTCGACGGGACCAGCGGGCTGAGCAGATGGACCGGCTGGCCCATCAGCGAGGCACGCGCGATCGCCATCGGCGACACGCCGTAATGCGCGCCCGCCTCGGCCAGGATCGGCAGCATTCCGAAATAAAAGGCGTCGTTCGAGATGAAGAAGGTGAAGGGCAGGCTGAGCGCGGCGGTGATCGGCGCCATGTACGGCCCCAGCACCGGCGGGATGAAGCCGACGACTTCTTTGCTCATCGCCTCGACCATGCCGGTGCCCGACAGGATGCCGGTGAAGATACCGGCGGCGAAGATCAGCGATACGACCGACAGGACGTTACCGGCATGGGCGGCGATCCGCTCCTTCTGCTCGGCCACCTGCGGATAGTTGACGATCATGGCGATAGCGAAGGCCAGCATCATCAGCACCGACAGCGGCAGGATGCCCGAGACCAGACCGGCGATCAGCGCCAGCGTCAGCGCGCCGTTGAACCAGCGAAGGTGCGGGCGGCGCGCCTCCGGGAATTGCGACACGGCCATGCCGGTGAAGGCGGTCGGTTCGTTGGCCTTCACATGGCCGATGCGGCGACGCTCCTTGCGACCGAACCAGATCGCCAGACCGATCAGGAAGGCGAGGCCCGCAATCATGCCGGGGATCAGCGGCAGGAACAGCGTCGCGGGATCGAGCTTCAGCGCGCTGGCGGCGCGGGCGGTCGGACCACCCCAGGGCGTCAGGTTCATGATGCCGCTAGTGGTCATGAGTAGGCAGCACAGGTACAGCCGGTTCATGTCGTACCGCTTATAGAGCGGCAGCAGCGCGGCGATGGTGATGATGTAGGTCGTCGACCCGTCGCCATCGAGGCTGACGAGCGCGCACAATACCACCGTGCCGATCAGGATCGCCAGCGGATCGCCGTGCACGACCCGCAACAGCCGGTTGACCAGCGGATCGAACAACCCGGTATCGGTCATGATCGAGAAGAACAGGATGGCGAAGAGCAGCATCACGCCGGTCGGCGCGAGGTTCTTGATGCCGTCGATCATCATGTCGCCCAGGCCGGAAGCGAAACCGGCGATCAGGGCGAAGGCGGTGGGCACGACGATCAGCGCGACGAGCGGGGTCATCCGCTTCGTCATGATAAGCGTCATGAAGGTGGCGACCATCAGGAAGCCAAGCAGGGCAAGATCCATCGAAGGATGCTCCGTGAAAGGAGAAATGGGGTGTTTAGAAGGTGACGGCGATGCGGGTGCCGATCGTCTCGCCGCTGTCGGGGCCGGTATAGGTCCCTGCGCGATTGTCGGTGTCCCAATGGACCCAGTTGAACTGGAGCCGGGTGAAGCTGTTGAGATACCAGTTCACGCCTGCCGTCGCGGCCCAGCCGCGCCCGCCGGTCAAGAGGCTGGTGTAATCGAGGTTCTCGTAGCGTGCGGTGAGTTCGATCGCGCCCGGTCCGCCCTCGAAGATCGGCTTTAGGACACGCGGCTGGCCGAAGCTGCCGAGGCGGGGGTTGTACGGCGGCAGGTCGCCGGTGACGAACCAGCCGCCCGACAGGCTCCATGCCTTGCTGAGGAAATCGGGACGTCCGCCGGTCAGGCGCGCACGGCGCTCGCCCGCCTCGGCCATGACCCAGACCGGGCCGACATAGCCGCCCAGCTCCGCGCCGTAACCCGTGGTGCTGCGCCCGCCCAGCAGCGCGCCGGTCGACACGCGCAGCGCGCCGTTGAAGCGGCCGCCGATCACCGTGTTGCGGGTCAGCGTGGTCGCGTTGGCGGACAGCGCCTCGTCGAAGCCCCAGAGGCCGACATGCAGGACCGAATGGTCGCTCTTGATCGGGTTCCAGTGCGCGCGGCCCAGCACCGTGCGGCTGTCATTGCCGCCCTGGTTGCCGTCGATCCGGTCGCCGGTCAGCGTCAACGAGGCGTGGCCGGTCTTCCAGAATAGGCGCGGCATGATGCCGACGCCGTAGAAGCCGCGTTGTGGGATGATCGCGGTGGAAACGACGGTGCGCTCCATGAACGGCGTCGAGTCCGATCCCGTTGAACCCTCGAACCCGCGATCGTTGAACAGATGCCCGGCGCGCAGGTCGTAATCCAGACCCGGCCGGATGCGGTTGCGCCAGCCGATAAAGGCGGTGACGATATCGACGTCATTCTCGGAGAAGTCGGTCTCGAACTGATAGAAGAAGTGCGTGCCGACCCCGCCTTCCAGACCAAGGCGCAGCGCACGCATGCCGGTCGTGGTGATGTTGCGCCCGTCATAGGCCGATCCGAAGGTGGAGCTGACATCGGTCAGGATGCGGCCGCGCGGCTTGAAGGTGTAGATGCCGTCGGCCGAGTGGAAGACGGGCAGACCCGCGCCCCATTCGGTGGTGACCCCCGCCGCATTGGCCTGGCGTGCCTGCGCGACGTCGCGCTCGGCGGGGCCGGGGGGCACCAGCTGCGGCGCGAAGGGGCGGGTGACGGTATCGCGGCCGATCGTGTCGCTTTGCGCCAGTTGCGGCGCGGGCGGGGTAGTCGGGGCAGGGGCGGTGACCGGAGCGGGCGCGGCGGCGGTCGTACCCTCCAGCCGGTCTAGCCGGGCGCGCAGGGTCGCGATCTCCGCGGCCTGCTGGCGGACCAGCGCGGCGAGGTCGTCGTTGCTCGGCGTCTGGGCGAGCGCGGGGGTGGCGGCCAACAGGGCGACCAGCGCGGTGGCGGTTCGGATCGGGGTCATCATTTGGGGGCCTCTTGAGCAAGAGTGGCGCGCCAGTCGGCCAGGAAGCGGCGGCGCTTGATCGTGTCGAGATTGACGAGAAGTTGCGGCCCGACGCGGATCGGGCGCTGCTGTTCGGCGGACAGGCGGGGTGCACGGACATCGGCGCGCACCGGCAGCAGCCATTGCCGGGCGAGCAGCGTCTGCCCGGTGCGCGACAGCAGGAAGTCGAGGAACAGCCGCGCCGCCGCCGGATGCCGGGCATCGCGGGCGATGAAGGCGACGCGCGAGGCGATGATCGTATAGTCGCGCGGAAAGACCACCCGGATGTTCGGGTCGCGCATCGCACGGGTCAGTGCGTAGGGGCCGACGACATTATAGGCGATGGCGATCTGCCCCGCCGACACCGCGTCCAGCATCGGCTCGGTGGTGCGCGACAGCATCGGCCGGGTCGCCGCGATCGCCTGCACCAGCGAGCGGGTGTCGCGGGTGATCGCATGATCCTCGGTCAGGTAGAGATAACCGACATTGGACCGGGCGGGGTCGTAGGTGGCGACCTTGCCCGTCAGCGCGCCGCGACGGGTGCGGAGCAGTTGCTCGAACGCCTCGTGCGTGCGCGGCACCTGTCCGGCGGGGATCAGACGGCGATTGACGACGAAGGCGACCGGCTCGGCGGTGACGCCGTACCCCATATTCTTCCACACCGCCGTGGCGGGGAGTGCGGGCTTTTCGGGGCTGAGATAGCCTTGCGCATAGCCGTCGTTGATCAGCTTGGCCTGGAGGTCCATCGCCGACGACCAGACTAGGTCGGCCCCTGGTGCCTTGCCCCGCGCCTCGGCGACGACGCGGTCATAGATGGTGCTCGATTCCAGATCGTCGTAGCGTACCTGGACGCCGGGATAGGTGCGGCGAAAGGCGGCGATCAGCGGTTGCATCGCGGCGGTGTCGGCATTGCCATAGACACGCACCTCACGCTCGCCGCGCGCGTCGGCGACCAGAGTGTCATAGGAGCGGGGGTAACCGGTCGGGCGCTGCGCATCGGCGCGAGCGGGCACGACGGCACCCAGCATCAGCATCGATAGAATTACCATTCGCATCGTTCAGGTCCTCTCGCTTCCCGCCTCTGAGTTCGGGTAAGCTCAATGCCATGGATTATCCCGGCAAGCTGTCATCCGCCTTTCACGGAGGGCCTGCGTCATGCGGATTCTGATCGTCGAGGATGATGCGGCGCTGGCTCGCGGGATCGTCGCGCTGCTCCGCGCGGCGGGCCATGCGGTCGATCATGTCGCAACCGGCGAGGACGCGCTGATGGTCGCGGCGGACGAGGCCTATGCACTCGTCGTCCTGGATGTCGGGTTGCCGGATATCGACGGTTTTTCGGTGCTCCAGACGCTGCGGCGGCAGGGCAACCGGGTGCCGGTGATGATGCTGACCGCGCGCGATGCGCTGGACGACCGGGTGCGCGGGCTGGATCTGGGCGCGGACGATTATCTGCGCAAGCCCTTCGCGCCGGAGGAATTGGAGGCGCGCATCCGGGCGCTGGGGCGGCGGCGCGGCGGCGATCCGACGCCCGAGCTGGTGGTCGGGGCCCTGGTCCTCGATCGTTCGCGCGGCGCCGCGCGGGTGGGGGAGCGACCGCTCGACCTGCGTCGCCGCGAATGGGCGGTGCTCGATGCGCTGGCCACCCGCGCGGGGCAGATCGTGCCGCGCGAGACGCTGCAGTCCGAGGTGTTCGGCTATGACGAGCCGGTCGGCCCCAACGCGATCGAGGTGAACATCACGCGGCTGCGCGGCAAGCTGGCCCCCGACGGTCCGGCGATCCGCACCGTGCGCGGGGTCGGCTATATGCTCGATGCCCATTAAGCCGCCGCGCGGGCGTGCCGTAGCGCTGCGCACCCGGCTGCTTGCCGCGATGCTGGCGCCGATGCTGGCGATCGCGGTGCTGCTGGGGCTGGCGGGGGCGACGCTGATCGCCGATGTCGTCCGCCGGACCAACGACCGCGTGCTCGGCGGTGCGCTGGGCGCGGTGGCCGAGACGGTGCAGGTAGAGCGCGGCGAAGTGACGCTGGATCTGCCCGCCGCCGCCTTCGGGATGCTGGAGAATAGCGAGCGCGACAATGTCTATTACCGGATCGCGGTGGGCGGGCGTCTGCTGACCGGCTATGCCGATCTGTCCGCGCCGAACATCGCCGAACTGGCGCTCGACACGCCGCGCTTCCGCTTCGCGCGCTACCGCGACCAGGATATCCGTATCGCCGAGGTGCGCCGCGCGCTGCCGCGGATCGACGCGCCGGTGATCGTGCAGGTCGCCGAGACGCTGGACGGCCGCCGTGCGCTGCAACGGCGGCTGGTGATCGCGCTGCTGTTGGGCGAGTTGCTGCTGGTGGGCGTGGCCATGCTGCTGATCCGCCCGGCGCTCGCCTGGAGCCTGCGGCCGCTGGCGGGGCTGCGCGGGGCGGTGGCGGCGCGGGACACGCGCGCGACGCCGGATTTGTCGCCGCTCGACACCGGGCCGCTGCCGGTCGAACTTCGCCCGCTCGCCGATGCGTTCAACCATCTGCTCGCCCGGCTGGACAGTGCGACGGCAGGCATGCGGCGCTTTACTGCCGATGCCTCGCACCAGATGCGCACGCCACTGGCGGTCCTGAAGGTGCAGGTGGCGCTGGCCCGGCGTGGCAGCCCGACCGCGCTGGGCGAGATCACCGCCGCCGCCGACCGGCTGGAGCATCTGGTGACGCAGTTGCTGGCGCTGGCTCGGGCGGAAGAGGCGGGCATCGCGCCACCGCGCGAGCGGGTCGACCTGCGCGAAGTGGCGGTCGCCGTCATCAATCGCCGGATCGCGCAGGCGATCGACGCGGGGGTGGAAATCCATCTCGATGCGCCCGCTGACATCGCGATTGCCAGCCACCGCACGCTGGTATTCGAAATCCTCTCCAACCTGATCGACAATGCGATCCGTTATAATCGTCGCGGCGGCCAGGTGATGCTGACCATTTCATGTGAAGAAGGGGAGGCCGTTAGGATCGTGGTGGCTGATGACGGGCCTGGTTTGCCCGATGCCGAACTAGTCCGTTTGGGCGAGCGCTTCACCCGTCTTTCAAGCGCACGCGATAGCGAGGGAAGTGGCCTCGGCCTCGCTATCGTCCGTTCTGCGGCGTCGCGGCTTAATGCGTCGCTGGATATCGTCAGTACCCGACCCGGACTGCGCATCACGCTACGCTTTGAACCTGCAGCTGCAATAGCAAGAGTTGGCTTCGCGGAATTAAATGGACCCGCAGGGCCCCGCCCAGTTCGGAGCGAACCTGCAGTTCGATGAATGGGTGTCGGATGTTGGAAGGTAGTCTGAACGGCTCGAAGTGGGTCACAGGGCCTAGCCCACTGGCAGGCGATGCGTAGCGTCCGCTGCCTGACTGGCGTTGGAGCGCTCGTCGTGAACGATGACGATGCTGTCTGGAGCAAATTCGGATCAGTCGGCATCGTACCGGCAGCGGTACGGATGGCGCGGTACCGATGGCGCGGTTCAGGTCGTCGCGGGTGCGGGCGGCGGCTTTGCGCAGGAGCGCCTTAAGCTTGGCGAAGGCGTTTTCAATCGGGTTCAAGTCAGGCGAGTAAGGCGGAAGGAAAAGCAGCCGTGCCTCCCTTGCCTCGATCGCCATGCGTGCCACGACGCTCTCGCGGGCGGGCAGGTTGTCGAGGGTCACGACGTCGCCGGGCTTCAGCGTCGGGCGCGTGCGCCTATGTCCGTGGCGCGCCAAGAAAAGCCATAGCGTCGATACCGCCACCGCGATCCCCTCGGCGGCCAGCGCCGCGCGCCACTCGGCAAGGGTGATATCGGGAGCCGCCTCGTACAGCGCTGATATACGCGCCGCCTTGGCCTCGTTGCGATTGAGCGCATGTCACCTCCCTCGGCTTGGCCATGGGCTTTCCCTGATCGCGCTGAAGTGCTGCCGCCGCACGATCGCCGCGCTTGCATGCCTCACGCCGTATCCCTGTCCTCACCGCCATGCGCGACAGGATACGCGCCAAGGATAAGGCGCCAAAGACCATCCTCATCGCCCTGATCCGAAAGCGACAGCCTATCGCACTCGCATGATCATCACAGTGGCCCCCGAGGGGGGACGTGGTGGTAAGTACCCCACCTTCAATCTGAGCTGTTCCATCCAGGTGATTGTACTGGTCAAGCGGCGGTTTGAGTGACTCCGTCCATCGATCTGAGAGTACCGGCCGCCACCGAGCATATTTCCTCCATGCCGGAGTGCTACGGATGCTGGCGACGGCGATCTCATGCTCCTCGTGAGGCGTTCGAGGTTCGCTCTCACAATCTCGTCACATCGAGGTTCGAGGATCGCCCGTTATCACGCTCGCCGCCTAAAGCTCATCCAATACAAAGACTTGGCGTGGTTTTGTTTTCAGGCTCCGACGACAAGAACGGCCGCGCGTTCGGTGATGGCGCGCATCAGGCCGGTGTCAAACGCCTGGGCCAGCGATCCTTCCACGAACCGATCGGCCCGCAGCAGATATGTCAGAATCCAGCCGAGTTGTTCGACGCTGGCATCGGCGACGGCGGAGGGATGCTCGATCATGTGCATCAGCGTGGTGCGTGCTTCGTCATCCAGGGGCCTGAGGTAATGGGCGGCGACATCCTCCCCGGCGATCGCGGTGACGAAGGTGGAGGCGGGTTCGGAGAGGTGGAACCAGGGCATGGTGATGACCCCCTCGGCGGATCGCCGGGGTTCGGTCCATGCGCCCGTCACGAAATCCGGGCTGGCCAGGATAGGGGCGAAAGCGGCGATGTTGCGAAGCGTGGCCATGTCCATATGCTGATCCTATCCGCCCCATGAGGGACGGCCACCGTTTTTGCGTATTGGTGTGATGATGACCGACCCGCTCGACCGCGATCTCGCCCGACTGGCGCAGAACACTCTGCCCGCGACCCTGGACGGACTGGAGCACCGGGTCGCGACCGCGATCGATGCCGGGGCGTCGGAGGCGGGGAGCCTGTCGGTTCGAGGATTGGCGCTGGCGGGGGGCGCGGCGCTGATGCTGGGGATCGTCGGGGGCGGGGTAGTCGCCGGGCGGATCGAGGCGCGGGAGCGGTCGGTGGCGGTCGTCGCGCTCGATGCGGGACTGGCGCCATCTACCCTGTTGCTCGGCCGATGAGCCGATCAGTGCGTCGGAATCTGCTGACGCTGGCGATTGCGTTCGTCGCGGCGCTGGCGGGGGTGGCGATCGGATGCCGCTTGCTGATGCCTGCCGAGCCACAGGCCAGCGACATCCATATGCTGATCCACCGCGACATCGCGCTCGACCCGGGGCAACGGATCGCGCTCGACCGGCTGGAGGCGCGGTTCGCGGTGCAGCGGGCGGCGCTGGAGGCCCGGCTTCGTGGCGACAATGCCAGGCTGGCCGCCGCGATCGAGGCGGAGCATCGTGATGGGCCGCAGGTCGCCCAGGCGATCGACGCGGTGCACCACAGCATGGGCGACCTGCAAAAGGCGACGCTGGCGCATGTCTTTGCGATGCGGGCCGTGCTTCGCCCCGATCAGGCGGCGACCTTCGACCGGCTGGTGGCGGCCAAGCTGACCGATACGGCGCGGTAGCCAGGCGCGTGGGCGACCGCGATCTGGCGGGGCTGGCGGACGGCGATCTGGTCGCGCTGGCGATCGGCGGGCGGCCGGGCGCCTATGCCGCGATCGTCACGCGGCACAAGGCGGCGCTGTATCGCCTGATCCTGGCGCAGGTCCGCGACGCCGACGAGGCGCTGGATCTGGTGCAGGAGAGTTTCGTCGCGGCGCATGGCGCGCTGGGTCGGTTTGATCAGACGCGGAGCTTGCGCGCCTGGCTCAGTCGGATCGCGCTCAACAAATGCCGGGACTGGGCGCGGCGGCGGCGGGTGCGCGCGATGCTGGCGCGGGTGCTGCCGGTCGAGGCGGCGGCAGAGGTCGCCGACGACCGGATCGGGGGTGAGGCGGCGGCGATCGAGCGGGATTCTCTGGCGCGCACGCTGGCGGCGCTCGATGTCCTGCCCGCCGCGTTGCGCGAACCGCTGATCCTATGCGCGGTCGAGGGGCTGAGCCAAGCCGAGGCAGCCGAGGCGTTGGGTTTGAGCGCAAAGGCGGTCGAACTGCGCATCCGCCGGGCGCGTGCCGCCTTGCGCGAGCAGACCGAGTGAGGGGCCGGGTAAGGGGAGGGCCGCTCCCTCGCGTATAGGGAGGCATGATCGACCCGACGACCGCGATACGCCGCCGAGACCTTCTGGCTGGGGGCGTCGGCCTGACCTCGCTTGCCGCCCTGCCCGCTTTGCCCGTCTGGGCGCAGGGCCATGGCCTGTCGCCCCATGGCGAGCAGCGTGCCGAACTGACCGGCCCCGACATCACCCTGACCATCGCGCGCCAGCATATGATGATCGACGGCAAGCCCTATCATGCGATCGGCATCAACGGCTCGGCGCCTGCCCCGTTGATCCGCCTGCGCGAGGGGCAGCGGGTGCGGATCACCGTGGTCAACGCGCTGGACGAGGAGACCTCGATCCACTGGCACGGGCTGCTACTGCCCTTTCAGATGGACGGGGTGCCGGGGATCAGCTTTCCGGGCATCCCGGCGGGCGGACGCTTCACCTATGAGTTTCCCGTCATTCAGGCCGGGACCTATTGGTATCACAGCCATTCGGGGTTGCAGGAGCAGGAGGGGCTGTACGGCCCGATCGTGATCGACCCCGCCGGGGCCGATCCTGCCGCTGCGGATCGCGAGCATGTGGTGCTGCTGTCCGATCACAGCCCGCTTCACCCTCATGCGATCTTTCGCCGGTTGAAGCTGCAGGGCGGCTATTTCAACTATCAGAAGCAGACGCTGGCCGGGCTGCTGGCGGGCAAGGACCAGCCGCTGCGCGAACGGCTGGACTGGGGTCGGATGCGGATGGACCCCAGCGATGTGTCCGACGTGACGGGTTCGACCTATCGCTATCTGGTCAACGGCCATGGACCCACGGACAATTGGACCGGGTTGTTCACGCCCGGCGAGCGGGTACGGCTGCGGCTGGTCAACGCCTCGGCGATGACCAACTTCAACATCCGCATCCCCGGCCTGACGCTGACCGTCGTACAGGCCGATGGGCAGGATGTGCGGCCGGTGACGGTCGACGAGCTTCAGATCGCGGTGGCAGAGACCTATGACCTGATCGTCACGCCGACCGAGGACCGCGCCTATACGCTGGTCGCCGAAACCTGGGATCGATCGGGCATGGCGCGGGGGACGCTGGCACCCCGGATGGGCATGGCCGCGCCCGTGCCTGCGCTGCGCCCCCGGCCGCTGGCGACGATGAAGGACATGGGGATGGGAGGCATGGAGCACGGCGCCATGGCGGGCGGCTGTTCCCCCGAACATGCCGCGATGGGGCATTGCCAGCCGGATGCCGCGCCCCGGATGGATCATGGCCAAATGGATCACGGCCAGATGGACCACGGCCAGATGAGGCACAAGATGCGCGACTTCGCCAACGCCCCCGGCCTGCCGCGCACGCCCGTCGTCCAGACGGTCGCGCCGATGCCGGTCGATCGTACCGGCGAACCGCCGCAGGGGCTGGCCGATGTCGGCCACCGCGTCCTGACCTATCGCGACCTGATGAGTGCCAGGGCCAATCCCGACACCCGTACGCCGTCGCGCGCGCTGACCATCCATCTGACCGGCAATATGGAGCGCTATATGTGGGCGTTCGACGGGGTGAAGCTGAACGCCGTGACCGCGCCGATCCCGTTCCGGCTGGGCGAGCGGGTGCGCGTGACTCTGGTCAACGACACGATGATGGCGCACCCCATCCATCTGCACGGCCATTTCTTTGAGCTGGTGACGGGGCATGGCGATCACGCCCCGCGCAAGCATACGGTCAATGTCGCACCAGGCGGCACCGCGACCTTCGACCTGACGGCGGATGCCGAGGGCGACTGGGCGTTCCACTGCCATATGCTCTATCACATGCATGCGGGCATGATGCAGGTCGTCACCGTCCGGCGGGATGCGGACAAGGGAGCGGCGGCATGATCCCCTTTGCGCTGCTGTTGCTCGCCGAGCCGATGGGGCAGCATCATCACGACATGGCGATGCCGGGCATGACCATGGCTCCGGCCAAACCGGCTGCCGCACCCCGAAAGACGGTCAGGCGTCGGGCGGCCAAGCCGGTACCGCGTAAGGCGCGGCCCGCGGCGGCGGCCTGTTCGCCCGAACATGCGGCGATGGGGCATTGCGGTTCGGGTGAGGCCAAGCCCGAGACGATGCCCGCCATGGCGCCGATGGCGGGGGAGGCCACTCCCTCGGCCTGCTCGCCGGACCATGCCGCCATGGGGCATTGCCTGCCCCGGACGGAATCGATGCCTGAGGGCATGGCGATGGACCACAGTTCGATGGACCACGGCTCGATGGACCACGGGGCGATGCCTCAACAGTCCGTCGGCTCCGCGCCGCCACCCCCGGCTCCGACCGATCGGGCCGCCGACCGCTTCTACGACCCCGCCGCCATGGCCGCCGCCGACCGGCGGATGCGGATGGAGCATGGCGGCATGCGTTTCTCGCAGATCCTATTCAATCTGGCCGAGGTGCAGGTCCGCGACGGGCGCGACGGCTATCGCTGGGACGGGGAGGGCTGGTTCGGCGGCGACATTCACCGGCTGGTCGTGAAGAGCGAGGGCGAAGGCGCGTTCCGCGACCGGATCGGCGCGGCGGAGGTCCAGGCGCTCTATGCGCGGGCGATCGACCCCTATTGGAATCTTCAGGCGGGCGTGCGGCAGGATGTCGGCGAGGGCGCTCGGCGGACCTATGCGGTGGTCGGGGTCGAGGGGCTGGCCCCCTATTGGTTCGATGTCGAGGGCGCGCTGTTCCTGTCGGACAAGGGTGAGTTGCTCGCCCGCACCGAGGCATGGGTCGACCAGCGGATCACCCAGCGCGCGATCCTGCAACCGCGCATGGAGGTGAATTTCGCTGCGCAGGACGTGCCCGACCAGCGGATCGCGGCGGGCGTCTCCAGCCTCGAGCTGGGCCTGCGCCTGCGCTACGAGATCGCGCGCGAGTTCGCCCCCTATGTCGGTGTCAATTGGGAGCGGCGCTACGGCCCCGCCAGCGGCGGCGGCCCGGCGCTGGCGCTGGGTATCCGGACCTGGTTCTAGGGGCGATCGACATTCACAATGGCCCTTTCTTCCCTCTCCCCTGGACAGGGGAGAGGGTTAGCGGAGCTTGCCAGCCTGCTGGCTAGCGCAGCTTGGGTGAGGGGTTGAGCGAGCCTCCGGCTCGCGCTCGCTTTGCGAGCAATCACCCCTCACCCAGCTCCGACTAAGTCTTTGCGATGCAAAGACCAAGTCTACGCAACCCTCTCCCCTCTATGAGGGGCGAGGGAAGGATAGCTATGGCTGAATGTCGATCGCCCCTAGAAATAGCGCAGCCAGTGCAGGTCACGGCGGCGGCGTTTCAGGTCGGCGAACCATTTGGTCGGGTAATAGAGCGGCACGAGCAGCAGAAGGTACACCAGCCACATCGCCCCGACCGAGGGCAGGCCGAACACCTGCCCCTGATTGGTGCCCCAGACCGCCACCGCGCCCAGATACAGCGCGCGCAGCACATAGAGGTGAAGCAGGTAGAAGGCCATCGGCGCACCGCCCATCACGGCCAGCTTGCGGGCGATCGGCCCGCTCCGCTCCTCGAACAGCGCGAGCAGCAGCGCCGCGACGCCCAGCGTCGGCAGCAGGAACAGCAGGGACGGCGGATATTTGGTCAGCGCCACGAAGCTCATGACGCTGCGCAGAGGATCGCCCGGCACCGGCGCCCAGGGCGCATCGCCGTAAAGGTTGATCGCGCGCAACAGGATGAAGCCCAGGATCAGCCCCAGCCCAAGCGCCGCCAGCCAGCGCCGTCGCTCCTCGGCCGAGCGCGTGAACCACGGCCCGATCGCATAGCCTAGCGCGATGACGCCGATCCAGGGCAACACCGGATAGGTCGTCTTGATGGTGATCCCCATCCACTCGAACGCGGTGCGCTTGTGGATCAGCGCCCAGGGTTTGAACCACGGGCTGTCGGGCGCAAAGGCGATGGGGTCGAGCAGGTTGTGCCCCGCCACGATCGCAACCCCGATCGCCGCCACGCCCCAACGCGGCAGATGGATCAGCCCGGCGAGCGCGATCATGCACACGCCGATCGCCCAGATGACCTGCAGCCAGAGCGTCTGGGGCGGGAACTGCGCCGACCAGGCGAAGCCGACCAAAGTCACCTCCAGCAGCATCAGGAACAGGCCGCGCGTCAGCAGGAAGCGGCTCGTCTCCGCGCGGCTGTGCGTCTGACCATAGAGCCAGGCCGACAGGCCGGTCAGCAGGATGAAGGTCGGCGCACAGAGCGAGGCCAGCGTCCGACCGAAGAACAGCGCGGGCGCGACGAGGCGCGCGTCCATCGGATCGCCGACCAGCCAATGGGTGCCCAGCGTATCGCGCACATGGTCGAGCAGCATGATGACCATGACCAGCCCGCGCACCGCATCGATGCTCGCAAGACGGGCGGCGGCGACGACCGGTGGCGTGGTGGTGCGCGCGGCGTCGCGCGGCAGGGTCAGGCTGGTCACGCATCCTCCTCCGGCCAGAGTGCGTCGATGACCAGCAGCAGCCGGTCTTCGCCGGTCCCGGCGATCGGTGGCGAGCGGTGGATGATCGCGCGGTCGCCCGCCCGTTCGCGACCCTTGAACAGGCCGACATCGCCCGCCGACAGGGCGTGCGGCGCGCTATCCTCGGTCGCCCCCAGCGGCAGCCATTGGGTCGCCTGCCCGCAATAGGTGGTGATGAGGCGCAGCCCGACATAGTCGGCGTGGAACTTCCAGCAGCCATTGCCGGTGACGCGCTCGATCCGCACCTCGACCCGTTCCTCGCCGGTCCAGGTGGCATAGAGCATCGCCAGTCGCGCGACATCGGCGGCCAGCGTCTCGTGCCATCGCTGGGAGGGCAGGGCGCCCAGCGCCTCGCGCACGCCCGCCGCGACCGCTGGCGTGGCCGCAGCGAATCGGATCGTCGGGAAATCCTCAAGATCGGGTGCGAGCAGGGGCGAGGGACGTGCCCAGACCGCCAGCGTCACCTCCGGCTGGTCGATCGTCGCCAGCACAGCGGAATCGCTATCGATACGGACGTGATCTGGCAGGGATACGGGTGGCAGGAGCGTGGCGGTATCGGCCGTCGGAATCATGCAAAACAACTTTGATCGTTCATGTTACGGTGTAACATTACCAGATGAGTCCCGATAACGAAAGCCATTGTCCGGACAAAGCAAAAGGGGCGGCACCTCGCGGCACCGCCCCTTCTTCATTCGCTGGAATCAGCCGGATCAGCCTGCGTCTTCGTCAGGGAAGGCGTTGGTCGGCTTCGACCCCCAGAGTGCGTAGAACAGGATGTAGAGTTCGCACACCGCGGTCAGCAGGAACGACTGCTGCAGTCCGTAATGATCAGCCAGCCAGCCATGCACCGCGACCAGGGCGCCGCCCGCGATCGCCATGATGAGCAGGCCGGAGCCTTCCTCGGTCAGCGGGCCGAGGCCGCGGATGCCGAGCGTGAAGATGGTCGGGAACATGATCGAGTGGAACAGGCCGACCAGGATCAGCGACCACATGGCGACATGGCCGGTGGTGAACACGGTCGCCAACATCACGACGAACGCGCCGATCGAGAAGACGGCCAGAACGATCCCGGCGGGCACCTTCTGCATGATCGCCGAGCCGACGAAGCGGCCGACCATCATCCCGCCCCAGAGCAGGGTCAGGTAGCGGCCTGCGGCCTCGGTCGTCATGTTGCCGATGTCCGGGCGGCTGACGAAGTTCACGAACAGGTTGCCGACGCCGATCTCGGCGATAAGGTAGATGAAGATCGCGCCGATGCCGAACACCAGGTTGCGATGCTTCCACAGCGAGTGGTTCTTGCGATCCTCCTTGGCGACGCGGCTGGTCGCCGAACCCATGGCGGGCAGCGGGAAGCGCGCGATGACGAGGGCGAGGACGACTAGCACGACCGCGACCAGACCGTAAGGCAGCACGACCGCATGGGCGTCGGCCAGACGCTCCGCCTGGGTCAGCGCGGCGCTACCGGCCTCCGCCGTGCCGCCCTTCGACCGGCCGAGGATCAGATAGGCGCCGAACAGCGGGGCCAGCATCGTGCCCATCGAGTTCATCGCCTGAACGAGGTTCAGGCGCGACGACGCCGTGTCCGCCGGGCCGAGCACCGCGACATAAGGGTTGGCCGCGACCTGGAGCAGCGTGATGCCGCTGGCGATCACGAACAGCATCAACAGGGTGACGCCGTAGGAGGGCAGCGACGCCGCCAGCATCATGCCGACCGCACCCGCCGCCATGATGAGCAGGCCCGTCACCAGCGACTTCTGATACCCGATCCGCTCGATCAGCTTGGCCGAGGGGATGGAGGCGAAGAAATAGGCGATGAACCACACGCTCTCGATCAGCGAGGCCTGGAAATAGCTCAGCTCGAACACGCTGCGCAGGTGAGGCAGCAGCGTCCCGTTGATGACGGTGATGAAGCCCCACATGAAGAACAGGCTGGCCAGCAGGGTCAGCGCCGAACCGTAATTGCTCGTCCCTCCCCCGACAGCTTGTGCGCCGGTGGCGCGGGACGTGACGGGTGCGGCCATTGCAATCCTCTCCTTCGCACCGGCGAGCATCATCAAAAGATGTTCGTTGACCGGCTTGCTCCTGATATTTTGTCTGACTATAGTGACGCAAAAGGCGCGTCAATGGCGTCTGAATGCGGAGGGATGAGGCATGTCGATGGCGTCAATCAAGAGCTTTCTTACTTTGATAGCGGTAACCTCCGTAATGACGTCCACCGCCGCTCTGGCGAGCGAGGTGAAGCGCGCGCCTGCGGGCTATTCCGCCGAGGGCGGCGCGATCGAAACGGTGACCCTGACCAACAAGGCCGGGCTGTCGGCGCGCGTGCTGACCTATGGCGCGACTCTGCAGTCGGTGATGGCGCCGGACCGGGACGGCAAGTTCGCCGACGTGCTGCTCGGTTATGACAAGGCCGAAGATTATGTGAACCATCCGAACTTCTTCGGGGTCACGGTCGGCCGCTTCGCCAACCGCATCGCGGGCGGCCGCTTCACGCTGGACGGCAAGAGCTATCAGCTGCCGCTGAACGACAAGGTCAACTCGCTGCACGGCGGGACGAAGGGCTTCGACAAGCATCTGTGGAAGATCCTGTCGATGAAGGACGGCCCCACCGCCAGCGTGGTGCTGGCGCTGACCAGCGCGGATGGCGACCAGGGCTATCCCGGCAAGGTCGAGGCGACGGTCACCTATTCGCTGGACGAGGCGGGGGCGTTGACCATCGCGTTCGAGGCGAAGACCGACAAGCCGACCGTCATCAACATGACGAACCACGCGATCTTCAACCTGAACGGTGAAGGCTCGCCCCTGGGCGCGACCTTCCACAAGCTGACCATTCCGGCCGCCGCCTTCACGCCGGTCGATGCCAAGCTGATCCCGACCGGCGAGCTGAAGCCGGTTGCGGGCACCGTGTTCGATTTCCGCGCGGCCCGCGTCGTCGCCGACGGCATCCGCGACGGCAACGACCAGCAGATCCGCTACGGTCAGGGCTATGACCACAACTTCGCGCTCGACAAGGGGCTGACCGCCACGCCGCAGCTGTCGGCGCGGCTGGAGGATCCCGCCTCGGGCCGCGTGCTCGAAGTGCTGTCGACCGAGCCGGGCGTACAATTCTACACGGGCAATTTCCTCGACGGCACCTATGTCGGCAAGAAGGGCCATCTGTACCGCATGGGTGACGGCATCGCCCTGGAGCCGCAGAAATTTCCGGATTCGCCCAACAAGCCGTCCTTCGTCTCCCCGCGCGTCGATCCGGGTAAGCCCTACCGGCATACCATGATCTATCGCTTCTCCACCGTTCGCTGACCGAAAGCCTGACATGACCGACACGCCCACCCAGAAGCTGCGCAGCCGCGCCTGGTTCGACAATCCCGACAATATCGACATGACCGCGCTCTATCTGGAGCGTTATCTGAACTTCGGCCTTTCGCTGGAGGAGCTTCAGTCGGGCAAGCCGATCATCGGCATCGCGCAGAGCGGCTCCGACCTCTCGCCCTGCAACCGCCACCATCTGGTGCTGGCCGAGCGGGTGCGTGAAGGCGTGCGCGAGATGGGCGGCATCGTCCTGGAATTCCCGGTCCACCCGATCCAGGAAACCGGCAAGCGTCCGACCGCCGGTCTCGACCGCAACCTGTCCTATCTGGGGCTGGTCGAGGTGCTGTACGGCTATCCGCTCGACGGCGTCGTGCTGACGATCGGTTGCGACAAGACGACCCCGGCGATGCTGATGGCGGCCGCGACGGTCAACATCCCGGCGATCGCGCTGTCGGTCGGGCCGATGCTCAACGGCTGGCACAAGGGCGAGCGCACCGGCTCGGGCACGATCGTCTGGAAGGCGCGCCAGATGCTGGCGGCGGGCGAGATCGACGATGCGGAGTTCATCCGCCTGGTCGCCTCTTCGGCTCCCTCGACCGGCTATTGCAACACCATGGGCACCGCGACCACGATGAACTCGCTGGCCGAGGCGCTGGGCATGTCGCTGCCGGGTTCGGCCGCGATCCCCGCGCCCTATCGCGATCGCCAGGAAGTCGCGTACCTCACCGGCAAGCGCATCGTAGAGATGGTGGCCGAGGATCTGAAGCCCTCCGAAATCCTGACTAAGGACGCGTTCCACAACGCGATCAAGGTCAACTCGGCCATCGGCGGCTCGACCAACGCGCCGATCCACCTCGCCGCGATCGCGCGCCACATCGGCGTCGACCTGCCGGTGCAGGACTGGGAGAGCGAAGGCCACAAGATCCCGCTGCTCGTGAACCTGCAACCTGCGGGCGAGTATCTGGGCGAGGATTATTACCGTGCGGGCGGCGTGCCCGCCGTGGTCAACCAGCTGATCGAGCAGGGGCTGATCCATGAGGATGCGCTGACCGTCAACGGCAAGACCATGGGCGAGAATTGCCGTGGCGTCGCGATCGAGGACGAAAAGGTCATCCGTCCCTTCGCTCAGCCATTGGTGGAGGAAGCGGGCTTCATCGTGCTGTCGGGCAATCTGTTCGATGCCGCGATCATGAAGACCAGCGTGATCTCGCCCGAGTTCCGCGAGCGTTACCTGTCCAACCCGGACGATCCCAATGCCTTCGAAGGTCCCGCGGTCGTGTTCGACGGGCCGGAGGATTATCACCACCGGATCGACGATCCCGCGACCGGCATCACGCCGCAGACGTTGCTGTTCATGCGCGGCGCGGGGCCGATCGGCTATCCGGGCGCGGCGGAAGTCGTCAACATGCGTCCGCCCGCCTATCTCATCACCGAGGGCGTGCATTCGCTGCCCTGCATCGGTGACGGGCGTCAGTCGGGTACCTCGGGCTCGCCCTCGATCCTGAATGCCAGCCCCGAGGCGGCGGCGATGGGCGGTCTCGCGCTGATCCAGACCGGCGACCGGGTCCGCATCGACCTGAACACGGGCAGCGCCAACATCCTCATCTCCGAGGAGGAACTGGCCGAGCGTCGCAAGACCCTCGCGGCGGCAGGCGGGTACAAGTATCCGGCGTCGCAGACCCCGTGGCAGGAAATCCAGCGCTCGGTGGTCGGTCAGATGTCGACCGGCGCGATCCTGGAGGGTGCGGAGAAGTATCAGCGCATCGCCCAGACCCAAGGCCTGCCGCGCGACAACCACTGATGACGGCGACCGGCCGGGCGGATCATTCCGTTCGGCCGGTCGGTTCGCGCTTCTACAGGGTGTCAGGAATGCCCGTCGCGCTCCGCGATCAGGGCCGCCGCCCAGGCGCACGGCGGGACGGACCGCATGAAATCTCCGCGCGCCAGCGTCGCCGGAAGCCCATCAGATTTGAATGCCCGGCCTATCCCAGGCGGCCTAGAACGGGCCGCCCGACCCAGGCCCCCTTGACCTGAACCGGACAGCAATCGATACCGCTAACAAATCTGCGGAGAGGAAATATGGCCAGCAATCTTACCGACCTGATGGGCGCTTTGCCGGACGATTGGCGTGATGGGCGCTTCGTCGGTCGGATCGACCGGGGCGAGGGGCCTTGCCCCATATTGGTCGAGAATGGCCAAGTCTATGACATGAGCCGCGTGGCCCCCACCGTCTCGGCGCTGCTGGCGAGCGGCACGGTCGAGGCGTCGCAGGGCGAGGCGCTGGGCGAACTGGCCGATCTGAACCTGTCGCCGGAAGCGGGCGCGGCCCATCGGCTGCTGTCGCCGATCGACCTGCAATGCGTGAAGGCGGCGGGCGTGACCTTTGCCGTGTCGGCGCTGGAGCGGGTGATCGAGGAGCGAGCGCGCGGTGACCATGCCAAGGCGGCGGGGCTTCGCGGCACGCTGGAGGCGGCACTGGGCGGCAATATCCGCTCGGTTGTGCCCGGCTCTCCGGAAGCGGCGCAGCTGAAGGACGCGCTGATCGCCGAGGGGCTGTGGTCGCAATATCTGGAGGTCGCGATCGGCCCGGATGCGGAAATCTTCACCAAGTCGCCGGTCCTCTCGACGGTGGGCTGGGGGATGCCGGTCGGCGTCCGCTCCGACTCGACCTGGAACAATCCGGAGCCGGAAGTGGTGCTGGTCGCCGATGCCCATGGCAAGGCGGTCGGCGCGACGTTGGGCAACGACGTCAACCTGCGCGATTTCGAGGGGCGCTCGGCGCTGCTGCTCGGCAAGGCGAAGGACAATAACGCGTCCTGCTCGCTCGGCCCGCTCGTCCGCCTGTTCGACGACGGCTTCACCATGGACAATGTCCGGTCGAGCGAGGTCAAGCTGACCATCACCGGCACCGACGGCTATGTGCTGGAAGGCGCGAGCTCGATGGACCAGATCAGCCGCGATCCAGAGGACCTGCTCGGTCAGGCGCTCAGCGAGCATCATTACCCGGACGGCCTCGTCCTGTTCCTCGGCACGCTGTTCGCGCCGACCCAGGACCGTGACGAGCCGGGCCGCGGCTTCACCCACAAGGTCGGCGACACGGTCGTCATCACCAATCCGCGCCTCGGCACGCTGGTCAATCCGGTGATGACCTCGGCCGATGCCCCCGCCTGGACCTTCGGTCTGGGCGACCTGATGCGCAACCTGGCCAAGCGCGGCCTGTTGTGACGGAGACTTCCATGTTGCAGAAGACCAGTGCCGCGACCGACATGGTCGCGCGCTACCCCAGCCTGATCGACAAGCGCGTCATCGTGACCGGCGGCGGCTCGGGGATCGGCGAGGGGCTGGTCGAGGCATTCGTGGCGCAGGGCGCGCGCGTCGCCTTCGTCGACATCGCCGAGGATGCCAGCCAGGCCCTGGTCGACCGGCTGACCCCGGATGCGCGCCATGCGCCGATCCAGCGCCGCTGCGACCTGACCAACCTCGACAGCCTGACGGCGATCTTCGCCGATCTGGAAGAGGCGCTGGGCGGTGTCGATATCCTGGTCAACAATGCGGGCAATGACGATCGCCACAGCATCGAGGACGTCACCCCGGCCTATTGGGACGAGCGGCTGAACGTCAATCTGCGCCACCAATTCTTCGCCGCGCAGGCGGTGATCCCCGCGATGAAGCGGGCAGGCGGTGGCGCGATCCTGAACTTCGGGTCGATCAGCTGGCATCTGGGTCTGAACGACCTGGTCCTCTACCAGACCTGCAAGGCCGCGATCGAGGGGCTGACCCGCAGCCTCGCGCGCGATCTGGGCCGCGAGAATATCCGCGTGAACACCATCGTGCCGGGCAATGTGCAGACGCCGCGCCAGGAAAAATGGTACACGCCTGAAGGCGAGGCGGAGATCGTCGCGGCCCAGTGCCTCGACGGGCGCATCCAGCCCTCGGACGTCGCGGCGCTGGTGCTGTTCCTCGCGTCGGACGATGCGAAGATGTGCACCGGCCACGACTATTTCATCGACGCCGGTTGGCGCTGATCAACCGGGCGAGAGCAAGGAGAGAGTGATGCAGCAGGCCGAACATTGCCTGACCGTGGGTGCGACGCTGGGCGAAGGTCCGATCTGGGTCGATGACGCGCTGTGGTTCGTCGATATCAAGCAGCAGCGCATCTACCGCCACGATCCGGTCGCGGGCACGCTCGATCACTGGGCCTCGCCCGAAATGGTCGGCTGGGTGGTTCCGGCGCAGCGCGGCGGCTTCGTGGCCGGGTTGAAGTCCGGCCCGCATCACTTCGACCCCGCGACCGGCGGCTTCGAGCGGCTGGCCGAGGTCGACACGCATCTGCCCGCCAATCGCCTGAACGATGCCTGTGTCGACGGGCAGGGCCGGATCTGGTTCGGCACGATGGACAATGACGAGACCTCGCTGTCGGGTCGCCTATTCCAATGGGCCGCAGGACTGGTGACGCCGACCAGTGCGGATGCGGTGTGCATCACCAACGGTCCCGCCATCTCGCCGGACGACTCGACTCTCTATCATGTCGATACGCTGGGTAAGGTGATCCTGGCGCATCCGATCCTGGGTGATGGCACGCTCGGCCCCGCGACCGAGTTCGCGCGGTTCGGCGATGCGGACGGCCATCCCGACGGCGCGATCTGCGATGCCGAGGGTGGCGTGTGGGTCGGCTTCTTCGGCGGTTGGGCCGCGCGGCGCTATGGCCCGGACGGCGTGATGACCGACGAGGTGCGCTTCCCCGTGTCCAACATCACCAAGATCGCGCTGGGCGGCCCCGATGGCCGCACCGCCTATGCCACCACCGCGCGGCAGGGCCTGTCGGAAGAGCAACTGGCCGAGCAGGTTCAGGCGGGCGACATCTTCACCTTCCGGGTCACGGTTCCCGCCAAGCCGGTCCACCGCGCGGCGATTTGAATTCTCCCCCTCTCCCCTGGAGAGGGGAGAGGGTTAGCGGAGCTTGCCAGCGTGCTGGCTAGCGCAGCTTGGGTGAGGGGTTGAGCGAGCCAAAGGCTCGCGCGCTCGCGTCCCGCGAACGCTCACCCCTCACCCAGCTTCGACTAAGCCTTTGCTTTCGCAAAGACCAAGTCTGCGCAACCCTCTCCCCTCGATGAGGGGCGAGGGGAGGAAAAAGCATCACAGAATGGCAGTTCGGCCGGAAAACTCTCATTCCCGAACCCGGCGTCTCGGGTGGCCCGCTCCCTTCGCGGGAGCGGGCCTTCTATCCCTCCATCGCGCTGCGGGTATCCTCCAGCGCCAGATCGACGAGCAGCCGCATCGCCTCTCCCGCCGCCTCGACATCGCCTGCGGCGATCGCGTCATAGACCTTCACATGGTCGGGCACCGGATTGCGGGGCAGCGCGCGCGACCGCTGCTTGAACTGGGTCGTCCAGGCGACGGCCGCACCGATGCTCGCGGTCAGCACGACCAGCGCGTCGTTGCGTGTGGCGGCCAGCACCGCATTGTGGAAATCCCGGTCCGCCGCGCGCCCCGCCTCGGTCGCGAGCGTATGGCGGCGCATCGCCCCCAGCGCATCGCGCATCTCCTTGAGGTCGGCCTTGTCGCGCCGCTCGGCCGCGAGGCGTGCGGCGGCAGGCTCGACGATCGAACGCAGCTCGAACAGGCTGCGCACGAACTGGATGTCCGGCTCGCCCGAAAAGGCCCAAGCGAGGACGTCGGGATCGAGCAGGTTCCAGCGATGGCGCGGCAGGACACGCGTGCCCGTCTTGGGACGGCTTTCGACCAGCCCCTTGGCGCTGAGCACCTGTACCGCTTCCCGGTACGCGCTGCGCGACACGTCGAGCGCTTCGGAAAAGGCGACCTCGCCCGACAGCGTGTCGCCGGGGCGGTACTCGCCCGAGACGATCGCTGCGCCCAGCTTGTGCGCGATCGCGCCGTGCAGGCGGCGGCCGGTACCGCGCTTGGCCTTGGGAGCGGACTCCTCCGACCTTATATCCGTCGGAGCTTCGGGCGGCGCATCCCCGTTCGTCATGCTGTCACTCATCGATCCTACCTCTCCGCCCCCATCCTTACCCACAACCTTTAACATTGCCATCGCTCCGTCAAACTAATATGTCGGAGTAATATAAAGGAGCTTCCCCTATGACCGATTTCCGTTCGATCGACGCCGCCACCGGCCAGCCGGTGGGCGACGCTTTCGCGGTCCACGGACCGGCCGATGTCGATGCGGCCTGCGCCGCTGCGGAGGAGGCGTTCGACGTCTATCGCGCCACCAGCCGCGAAGAGCGCGCCGCGTTCCTCGACAAGATCGGTGCCGAGATCATGGCGATCGGTGACGACCTGATCGTGGCCGCGATGCGCGAGAGTGGCCTGCCGCGCGCGCGTCTGGAAGGCGAGCGTGGCCGCACCGTCGGCCAGCTGGGCCTGTTCGCCAAGGTGCTGCGCGCCGGGGCCTATCTGCAGGTCCGCATCGACCCCGCCATGCCCGACCGCCAGCCGCTGCCGCGCCCCGACCTGCGCCTGCGCATGGTGCCGCTCGGCCCGGTCGCGGTGTTCGGCGCGTCGAACTTCCCGCTCGCCTTCTCGACCGCCGGTGGCGACACCGCCTCGGCGCTGGCCGCCGGTTGCCCGGTCGTGGTGAAGGGCCATCCCGCCCATCCGCAGACCGGCGCGCTGGTCGCCGCCGCGATCGAGCGGGCGGTCGAAGCCTGTGGCCTGCCCAAGGGGGTGTTCAGCCACCTGACCGGCCCGAGTAACGAACTGGGCGCGGCGCTGGTCCGCGATCCGCGCATCGCGGCGGTCGGCTTCACCGGCTCGCGCGCGGGTGGCCTGGCGCTGGTCAAGATCGCGCAGGAACGCGCCGTGCCGATCCCGGTCTATGCCGAAATGTCGAGCATCAACCCGGTCGTGCTGATGCCGGAAGCGCTGAAGGCGCGTGGGAGTGCACTGGGCACGGCGTTCGTCGGTTCGCTGACCATGGGGGCGGGCCAGTTCTGCACCAATCCGGGCCTGTTGCTCGCCATCGAGGGCGAGGGGCTGGACGCGTTCGTCGAGGCGGCCCGCACCGCGCTGCCCGAAGCGGCGGCGCAGACCATGCTGACGCCGGGTATCCATGCGGCCTATACCAAGGGCATCGAATCGCTCGCCAGCCATGACAAGGTCGAGACGATTGCGCAGGGCAAGGTGGGCGAGGGCATCACCGCCGGTCGCGCCGCCTTCTTCCAGACCACCGCCGAGGCGTTCCTCGCCGACGAGGCTCTGGGCCATGAAGTGTTCGGCGCCTCCTCGATCCTGGTCCGCTGCCGCGACGAGGCGGAGTTGATCGCGGTGCTCAAGGCCGCCGAGGGTCAGCTGACCGCGACGATCCAGATGGACGAGGGCGATACCGACATGGCCGCGCGGCTGGTGCCGGTGCTCGAGCGCAAGGCG
>NZ_CP079203.1:3890000-4085000 GCF_019297835.1 Sphingomonas sanguinis
GCGCCGCTTGTCCCAGTCCGCGTCGTAGAGCGGGACGACCACCTCTTCGAACGGCAGGCCGGATTGGCGACATGCGAGCCAGCCGCGCAGCGACCAGGAGGAATAGGCCTTGTTGCCGATGATGAGCTTCATGGGCCAAGGGGTAACGGCCCCGTCCGGCCGCCGCAACCTAACAAAAAAAGGCCCGTCCGGGGAACCGGACGGGCCTTTCCCGATCGCCGTCGCAACCGCTCAGCCGATGGCTTCGAGCACCGCTGCGCGCAGTTCGGGGATGCCCATGCCGCCTTCGCTCGACGTGGCGAGAATGTCGGGATGGGCAGCGGCGCGCTTGCGCGCCTCGATCTCGGTGCGCGCGACGACATCGGCCAGTTCGGTCGCCTTCACCTTGTCCGCCTTGGTCAGGACGATACGATAGCTGACCGCCGCGCGGTCCAGCATCTCCAGGATCTCACGATCCACTTCCTTGATCCCGTGGCGCGAGTCGATCAGCACCAGCGCGCGCTTCAGCGCCTGCCGTCCGCGCAGGAAGTCGTTCACCAGGAAACGCCACTGCTTGACCATGTCCTTGGGCGCCTTGGCAAAACCATAGCCCGGCATGTCGACGAGGCGCAGCGTCGGTGGCGTGCCGACGTCGAAGAAGTTCAGCTCCTGTGTCCGCCCCGGGGTGTTCGAGGTGCGCGCCAGATTGTTGCGGTTGGTCAGCGCATTGAGCAGCGACGACTTGCCGACGTTCGACCGCCCCGCCACCGCGACTTCCGGCACGATCGGATCGGGCAGGAATTTCAGCGCGGGCGCGGACTTCAGGAAGGTGACCGGCCCGGCAAACAGCTTGCGCGCCGACTCGACCAGCTCCTCCGAGAAGCCTTTCGGCGTCTCGGAGGGGGCAGGGATGGGCAACTCGCTCACTTGGCGACCGGCTGCTTCAGGCCCGGATGACGGGCGTAGAGCAGGCGCTGCTGGAGGATCGAGATGCAGTTGGTCGTGATCCAGTAGACCTGCAGGCCGACCGCGAACGGGGCCATCACGAACATCAGCACCCAGGGCAGGATCGCAAAGACCTGCTTCTGCGCATCGTCCATCGGCTGCGGGTTCATCTTGAACTGGAAGTACATCGAGATGCCCAGCAGGATCGGCACGACGCCGATCGCGATGAAGTGCGGCGGGACGAAGGGCAGCAGGCCGAACAGGTTGACCGGGGTCAGCGGATCGGGCGCGGACAGATCCTTGATCCACAGCACGAAATGCTGGTGACGCATTTCGATCGTCAGCATCAGCACCTTGTAGAGCGAATAGAAGATCGGGATCTGGATCAGGGTCGGCAGGCAGCCCGCCAGCGGATTGACCTTCTCCTGCTTGTAGAGGGCCATGACCTCCTGCTGCATCCGGACCTTGTCGTCCTTATAGCGTTCCTGCAGCGCCTTCATCTTGGGCTGCACCGCGCGCATCGCCGCCATCGAGGCGAATTGGCGCTGCGCGATCGGGAACATCAGCGCGCGGATCGTGACGGTCAGCAGGATGATCGCGACGCCGAAATTGCCGACCAGGCGGAACAGCCAGTCGAGATAATAGAAGATCGGCTTTTCGAGGACGCGCAGATAACCCCAGTCCAGCGCGTAATCGAGCTTCGTCGCGCCTTCCTTGTCGGTATAACGGTCGAGCAGCGCCACTTCCTTGGCGCCCGCGAAGAAGCGGGTGGTCTGGGTCAGCTGCTTGCCCGGTGCCAGCGTTTGCGGCTGCACCGTGTCGTCGGCCTGATAGGTCTGGCCCGCGCCCGCACGGAACTGGCCGTCGAACGCCTTGGCCTGATCGGGGATCAGCGCGGTCAGCCAGTATTTGTCGGTGAAGCCCAGCCAGCCGCCGGTGGTCGTGAAGCGGGTCGGCGTCTTGTCCACGTCCTTCCAGTTCGGGCCGTAATTGGCCGAGCCGTTATTGACCGACATCGGGCCGACATGGATCGTCCAGGTGTCCGGATCGGCCGAGATGCCGCGATTGACATAGCCGTAAGCCGCGACCGGCACGGCCGCGTTGCCGCCGTTCGCCACCGTCTGCTGGACGGTGAACATGTAATCCTTGTCGACCGAGAGGACGATGCGGAACTGCTGGCCGGTGGCGTTGGCGGCGGTCAGCGTGACCGGCTGGCCTGGGCGCAGCACGGGGGCGCTGGCAGTCCAGACGGCGTCGGCGGCGGGCGGGGTCAGCCCGTCGGTGCGCCAGCCGAAGCCTGCGAAATACGCGCCCTCGGTTCCGGCAGGCGACAGCAGGCGGATCGGCGGCGAATTCTTGTCGACCGTCTGCTTATAGTCGAGCAGGACGAGATCGTCGATCCGCGCGCCCTTCAGATTGATCGAGCCCTTCAGGCGCGGCGTGTCGATCGCCACGCGCGGGGTTTCGGCCAGCACGACCTTACGGTCGCGAATCGCGGTGGGCGTCGTGGCGGTCGGGTTGGCGGTGGAGTTAACCACCGGCACCTGCTTGCCGCCCTCGATCTTGGTCGCGGGCGGATTGCTCGGGAAGAACTTGCTCTGGATGAGCGGCCATCCGAACAGGATCAGCGCCGCGATCACCGCGAACACGACGAAATTCTTGCGGTCTTGGTTCACGTGGAAACCCCGTTAGTGTCAGGGGACCGGGTCGGGTCCGTGCCCGCCCCAGGGATGGCACCGCGCAATGCGCTTGAGCGCCAACCAGCCCCCTTTTACCGCGCCATAGCGGCCAATGGCCTGTATTGCATAGGCCGAACAGGAGGGTTGATAGCGACAAGTGGGCGGCAGGATCAGCGAAGGGCCGAGTTGCCAGCCCCGCGCGATCAGGATCAAGGCCCGCGCGAACAGGGTCACGCGGGCTCTTGGGTCGATGGTGTGGGCTGGCGGTGCGCGCCGCCGCGCGGGCTGCGCCCCTTGCCACGGCCATGATGCACGCGCGGTTCGCGGGGACGGTCATGGCCACCGGTATCGGGCGAGGCGGCGCGGGTCAGCGCCTTGGCCAGCTCGGCGGTGAGCGCCTGATAGTCGCGCTCAATCCCACCTTGCCGTCCGATCAGGACATGATCGGCGCCCGCTATGCCCTTTTCCGGCAACAGATCGCGCGCGAGCGCCCGCAACCGGCGTTTCATCCGGTTGCGAACGACCGCGTTTCCGATCTTCTTGGTGACGGTGAAGCCGACGCGAATCGCCGCATCACCGTCATCCCGCGGGCGAACCTGCAGCACGAAGCCGGGCATCGCCACGCGTCGCCCGCCATTGGCCGCGAGGAAATCGCGGCGGCGGGTCAGCGTCGTGATTACGCCGACAGCTTCTTGCGGCCGCGTGCACGACGCGCGCGGATCACGGCACGGCCGCCCGGCGTGGCCATCCGCGAACGGAAGCCGTGACGGCGAGCGCGCACCAGATTGCTCGGCTGAAAGGTACGCTTCATCGTTCATTCCTTGGATACGTCTGAATAAAAACGGCCGCCACGAGGACGGCCTTGGTGGCAAGTCGCTTACGCAAAGCGGGCTTCCAAGTCAATCCGCTCTACGCGTCGGCCATATGCCTTATCGCCCCTTGCGGCCGGGCGACATCCTTTGCAGGAAGCATCGGCGGGCAGGGGAGAGCCTGCACAGGGGGTATTGTATGGCGACGATCGTGTCCACGGTGGCCTATCTGGGGCTGGAGGCGCGTGCCGTCGAGGTGCAGGTCCAGCTGATCGCCGGGCTGCCGGCCTTCAATCTGGTCGGGCTGGCGGACAAGGCGGTGGGCGAGAGCAGGGAACGGGTGCGCGCCGCGATCGCCGCGATGGGCCTGGCCTTGCCACCCAAGCGGATCGCCGTGAACTTGTCGCCCGCCGACCTGCCTAAGGAGGGATCGCATTTCGACCTGCCCATCGCGCTCGCGCTGCTGGCGGCGATGGGCGTGGTCGATGCCGAGTTGCTAGCCGATCATGTCGTCGTCGGCGAACTGGCCTTGGACGGGCGGATCGGGCCGTCACCGGGCGTGCTGCTGGCGGCGATCCATGCCGGATCGGTCGACAAGGGGCTGATCTGTCCCGCCGCGCAAGGCGCCGAGGCGAGCTGGGCGGGCGGCGGCGCGGTGATCGCCGCGCCCGACCTGCTCTCGCTCATCAACCATTTGAAGGGCCATTCGGTGCTGCCCCCGTCCGAAGCCGGGCTGGTCGAGGAGGGCGTCCCCGGCCCCGACCTGTCCCAGGTCAAGGGCCAGGAAAATGCCCGCCGCGCGTTGGAGATCGCGGCGGCGGGCGGGCATAACCTGTTGATGAGCGGGCCTCCGGGATCGGGCAAGTCGCTGATGGCGGCCTGCCTTCCCGGAATTCTGCCCCCGCTCGACGCGGCCGAGGCGCTGGAAGTCTCGATGGTCCAGTCCGTTGCCGGGACCCTGGCCGGGGGACGGCTGACCAGAACCCGGCCGTTCCGCGCGCCGCATCACTCGGCCTCGATGGCGGCGCTGACCGGCGGCGGGCTGAAGGCCAAGCCGGGCGAGGTGAGTCTGGCGCATCTGGGCGTCCTGTTCCTCGACGAATTGCCCGAATTCCAGCGCGCCGTACTCGATTCGCTGCGCCAGCCGCTGGAGACGGGCACGGTCAGCATCGCGCGGGCCAATGCGCATGTGACCTTCCCGGCGCGGGTGCAGCTGGTCGCGGCGATGAACCCGTGCCGCTGCGGTCATCTGGGCGACGCCGCGCTCGCCTGTGCCCGCGCGCCGCGTTGTGCGGCGGACTATCAGGCGAAGATTTCCGGGCCGCTGCTCGACCGGATCGATCTGTCGGTGGAGGTGCAGCCGGTTCGCGCGGTCGATCTCTTCTCACCCGCCGCCGCCGAATCGTCCGCGACGGTCGCTGCACGCGTGGCGGCGGCGCGGGTGCTGCAAACCGAACGCTATCGCGATGCCGCCGTGACGGTGCGCACCAATGCCGAGGCGGACGGGCAGTGGCTGGAACGCTTCGCCACCCCGGACGAGCCGGGCCGTGCCCTGCTGGTCGAGGCGGCGGAGCGGATGCGCCTGACCGCGCGGGGCTATACCCGTGTCCTGCGGGTCGCGCGGACCATCGCCGATCTGGCGGGCGCGGTTCATGTCGGGCGTATCCATGTCGCCGAAGCGCTGAGCTATCGCCAGCGACCGCCGGTGAATTGAGGCGCAGGGACATGTTCGCAATTAAGGATGAATGGCATGCCGAGCCGATCGGCGAGTACGCTAGCAGGGGTGAGGCGGTGGCTGAGCTTCGCCGACTGGCGGCGCTTCCCTGGGATGAGTCGCCCAACAAATGTCCGTGCAGAAGCTGGCGCAGCTGTGGCCGTCGCTACCATCTGATCCAATATGACAGCGATTGGAGGTCGCTGGGTGATGAGGCGCTTCTGGACGTGTCGGCCAAAGAAACGGTCTGGCTCCGCGCGCCATAGCGACGCGGTCGCACTACGATTGCTCCTGATCCCGGCAATCGGCGCTTGCGTGATGCGTCACCCTCGTCTAGCAGCGCCACTTCGCTGCCCCTGTGGCGAAATTGGTAGACGCATTCGACTCAAAATCGAACGCCGCAAGGCATGCTGGTTCGAGTCCGGCCAGGGGCACCATTTCCGGTCAAGACCGGGCACCATGGTCATCGCGGCATCGCTGCGCGGCGCCATCGCACCTTCCCCGCCGCCCATTTTAGCCACCCGCCCCTGAGGCTGGCGATCCCCTGCATCCCCAACGGCAAAGGCCAGCGCCGCGATCTTCGCGACACTGGCCTTTCCTGATTTTGCGGGCCCGGCCGGGGCCGAACCCGCCTGTACGGATATTTAGAAGCGGAAATTCGCGCCGAAGCGGAAGGTCCGGCCGACCGCGCCGATCTGCGTATAGGTCGGGTTGTAGTTGGTCGCGGCGTAATTGCCCGCGTTCAGCGGTGCCTTCGCGTCGGTCAGGTTGATGACGTTCATGTAGAAAGTGAACTTGTCATTGACCTTCACGCTGCCGGTCAGGTCGACATCGATGAAGCGGCGGACATGGCAGTTGAAGTTGGGATCGGTGCCGCCATAGGTGCTGCCGCCGTTGCAATCCATCGTGCCGAACTGGTCGAACCCGACCGCCTTGTAACCGGACACGTAATAGGTCGTCGCGGTCAGCGAGTAGGGGCCATAGTCGACGCTGTTCTGCCAATTGCCACGCCACTGCGGCGTGCCCGCGCCCGACGAGGTCACATAAGGCGACTGGGTGCCGACGAAGTCGGTATAGGGCTGGTCGGCGCTCGGCTTGAACAGATAGTGCAGGATATAGGTCGCCTCGGCCCGGCTGGTGAAGCGCAGGTCGTCACGATGCAGCTGCACCTGCGCCGATACGTCGATGCCCGAGGTCTTGAGCGCCGCCGCATTGGCGAAGGGCGAGTTGACGAACAGCGCGCGCAGCGGCGCGTTGGGGAAGGCGGGGTCGATCGCGTCGGGCGTCACCGAATAGCCCGCGGGCATCGCGCCGTTGCCGTAGAAGGCCGCCAGCGCCTGGTTGGACAAGGGGCCGCCGCTGATCACGTCGGTCTTCTTGATGTTGTAATAGTCGGCGGTGAAGCTCAGCCACGGCGTCGGCTGGACGACCGCCCCGGCGGTGAAGCTCTGCGACAATTCGGGCTTGATGTTCGGATTGCCGACCGTGTTGAAGCCGATCGCATAGCTCTGATTGTATGCGCTGCCGCCGGTGCAGCCGCTGCCCGAGGCGGTCGCGCCGTGCTGGAGCTGGATCGAGCAGGGAGCCTTGGCGCTCGTGAAGCCGATGACCGTGCCCGAGGTTTCGGCAAAGCTCGGTGCGCGGAAGCCCTTGGAGAAGGTGCCGCGCAGGGCGAGCTGCTTGAACGGCGTGAACTTGACGCCGATCTTGGGCGAGAAGCGGTTATAGCCTTCCTGATAATGGTCGTAACGGCCCGCGCCATCAATCTCCAGGCTGGTCAGGATCGGCGCGTTGATCTCGAAATAGCCGGATTCGACCGTGCGATGCCCGATTGCCGAGAACTGGTTGAGGCCCAGCGTCGTCAGGTTCGGATTCTGATTGGGATCATTCTGTGCCTCGTAGCGGAACGAACCGCCCACGCCGAGTTGCAGCGGACCGCCGGGCAGCTGGAACAGCTCCTTGGTGATGATGCCCTGGATCATGTCCAGATCGGTGGTCGCCTGGGTGTGGACGGTCGGCGACAGGGCGGCGCGGACGGCGGCGCTGTTCTGCGTCGGGTCGACGAAGTTGTAGGTGCCGTTGTTGATGGCATTGGTCAGCGCGGCGAGGTTCAGATAGCCGTTCTGGGTCATGTCCAGCCAGCTATGGGCGATCGTGCCCGACACCGAATAGGTCCAGCCGTCCCCGAACGCACCGTCGATTCCGGCGGCGGCGCGCAGGACATGGTTCTTGTAGTCCGACGAGGCGGGGATGTCGCCGAACAGATAACGGATCGCGGCGGGCTGACCCGACGCGGCATAGGGGTTGTTGGGGTTGAGCTGTCCGTTGGCGAGGATGGCGGGCAGGATGATGTTCTGGGTGTTGATCGGGTTGATCGACCGGATGTTCGCCGGGCCGCCCGCCGCCAGAACCTCGTTCTGGTAATAGGAGGCCATCAGATAGGCCTGGGTCCGCTCGTTGACCTGAACCGTCGCATGACCGGTCACGCCGAAGCGGGTCTGTTCGGGCGCGATCTGGCCGTAATCGGCGACGGTGTTCTGGGTGCAGCCATTGCCCAGCGCGCCGCTGACCGGCGAGGTGGTGCCGGTGCAGCCATTGGGGTTCAGCACCTGGAACGGCCCGGTGGCGATGCCCGAACCCGACAGGATGTTGCCCGGCGTCAGCTGCGTGGTCGGGGCGACCAGCGCGCTGGTGGTCGAGCCCGGCACGACCGAACCGGCCTGGTTGTTGTCGCCCCCGATCCGGGTCAGGTCGGCGGTGTTGTACGGAAAGCCGCGATTGCGCGACCAGATGGGGTCGTCATGCTGGTATTCGCCGCTGATATAGACGTTGAAGCCCTTCTCGCTGAGCTTGCCGGTGCCCAGCGTCAGGGTCGCGCGCTGCTCGCCGCCGTCGCCGCGCTGGGTCACGCCGCCTTCCAGCGTGCCCGCAACGCCGGTGATTTCCTTCTTCATGATGATGTTGACGACACCGCCGATCGCGTCCGCGCCGTAGTTCGCCGAGGCGCCGTCCTTCAGCACGTCGACCCGCTCGACGATCGCGTCGGGAATGGTGTTCAGGTCGACGAAGGAGCGCTGGCCGTCATCCGACAGCGGGTAATTGGCGGTGCGCATGCCGTCGATCAGGGTGAGGGTGGAATTGACAGTCAGGCCGCGCAGCGACACCGCCGACGAACCCGCGCCGAAGCCATTGGCGAAGGCGGTCGGGATCGAGCCGCTGCTGTCCGCCGAGATCGAGCGGACTGCGTCCGAGACGTTATTGATGCCCGCTTTTCGCAGCGAGTCGGCCGTCAGCACGGTGACGGGCGAGGGGGTCTCGGTGTTGGTACGGCGGAACAGCGTGCCGGTGACGACGATGTCCTTGCCGGGCGTGGCGGCCTGGGCCGGGGCGTCGGTCGTGGCAGGCGCACTCGTCGTGCTTTGCGCGGGGGTGCCGTTGTCCTGCGCCATGGCGGGGCTGGCTACCAGAAGGCCGCCGATCAGCGCGGCGGGCAGGATGGCGGGCGCGGAGGTTCCCCGCAACAAGGCCGCGCGGATGACGGACACACTGGTCATAACTCGATACTCCACCCTTTTTCCGCGATCCGGGCGGCCGCGGAAATAAACTATTGGTGGGGCGAGTTATCGATCGCCTATTCCTGCTGTAAATGACGACAATATTTCATGATGGGAATGGTTTACCAATGTTGCGTGGCGGACACGGAATATGAAATCGCCATCATGTTCGGCGAAAATTTGTGACCTCTGTCGTCCGGCGAAAATCAGCTTCCACACTAGGCGATTTGGAGGGATGACATCGCTCGGCAGGGGAAGATTTTGAAAATCTGTTCATAAACCGACCATATTTCACCGGGCGGGTGCGGTGGGTCGGCCCTGCGGTCGATCAGTCGAATCGGCACGCGATTTTCCCGGTCTCTGCGCGGGTTGCGGTCCGGTAGGATGGCAGGCGACGGCCATGGCCGATCGCGGCGAAGCGGCTTGCGCCATGTTATGTCCGACTATAGTCCCGTCTTATCAAAAGGCTGGGCGTCGTCATGATCCGGCCGCGAAGCGGGGATGCACCGACCATGCGCCAATTGGGCCGATCGCGGAGCCTCTATGCTCTGCGCGTGATGTTGCTGGGCGCAACGCTATGGCTGGCCCTCGCGGCGCTGGGGTTGGCGCCGGATGAGATGGTCCTGTCGGGTGATGTCATGCCCGCGCATGACCCGGTGCTGATCCGCGAAGGCGACCGCTATTACGCCTTTTCGACCGGCCAGCGCGACCGGCGACCGTTGGTGGCGCGAACCTCGCGCAATCTGCGACACTGGAGCCCGTTGCCCTCGCCCTTGCCCGATCTCCCCGACTGGGCGAAGGCGGCGGTGCCCGGTGCGCGCGAGATGTGGGCGCCCGACATTGCGCGGGTCGGTGGACGCTATCGGCTCTATTATTCGGTTTCCCGCTTCGGCTCGCAGCATTCGGCGATCGGGCTGGCGACCGCGACGACGCTGGACCCCGATGCGCCCGGCCATGGCTGGCACGACGAGGGGCTGGTGATCGCGTCGCGCAAAGGCGATCCCTATAATGCGATCGATCCGGCCTTTGCCCGCGATCGGCAGGGGGGCGAGTGGCTGGCATTTGGCAGCTTCTGGGGCGGTATCCAGCTGGTTCGGCTTGACCCGCGAAGCGGCAAGCCTGCCGCCGGGGCCAGGCCGGTGATGATCGCCAGGCGCGGCGCGGAGGACAAGGCCGATGCGATCGAGGCGCCCTTCATCATCGATCATGGCGGCTGGTATTGGCTGATCGTGTCGTTCGACTATTGCTGTCGCGGCGCCAAAAGCAATTACCATCTGCGCATCGGTCGCGCGCGGTCAATCGAGGGGCCCTATGTGGACCGTGCGGGCCGGGCGATGCGCGCGGGCGGCGGGACGGTGCTGCTCCAGGCCGATGCGGCGGGGCGCGACCGGTTTCGCGGGCCGGGTCATGCGGGCGTGCTGCACGACCGCGATGGACGCGACTATCTGATCTACCACGCCTATGACGCCGCCGCCGGAGGCGCCGCGACCTTGCGGGTCGCGCGGCTGCATTGGAATGAGGCGGGCTGGCCATTCGTCGAGCCGGACGAAGCCCGACGGTGATTCGGCATGCATCGATCGGTCGGACCTTGTCCCGGATCGTCCTCCGACCCCAACCGTGCCAAGAAAATGATTTTACTGGTATTTTGTCGGTTGAAAAAGACGGACAAGTGCGAGGCCCCTTCACAAGGGCCGCCGCATCGGCTTGCCCTCTGAATTATAACCGGAATGACATATTATTAGCGCTACCATCCGTAACGCCGGGTAAACGTCTGGTGTGACCTAAAATCCACGACCTGACAGCCGCTTAACATTTTTGTTATCTCTATCTTGACGCCGTTTCGTCATAGTCAGACAAATGCCCCCGTCACAGGCACCGAAAACTCGGGCCGTTTGGAGGGGAAAACTGATGAAGCGCCACATCCTTTTGCTGTCGGTCACGCCATGGGCGTTGCTGGCCGCGCCCGCCATGGCCCAGTCGACGACCACGCCGCAACAGGCCGGAAGCACGGACGCCAACCCTCCCATCGAGACCCAGACGGCCACCGGAATCCGCCAGGATGTGAGCGAAGTACCGGACCGCAGCCCGGTCCAGGCCTCGACCACCGGCCTGCCTGAGGCGGAGACCGATCCGCGCGACATCGTCGTCACCGGCTACCGCGCCAGCCTGGGTTCGGCGCAGGCGATCAAGCGCAATTCGGATGCGATCCTCGACGCGATCGTTGCGCAGGACATCGGCAAGTTGCCCGACAATACGGCGGCGGAATCGCTCGCCCGCGTCACCGGCGTCCAGGTCAGCCGCTATAGCGACGAAGTGAACCAGGTGCTGGTCCGCGGCCTGCCCGACGTGGCGACGACCTTCAACGGTCGCGACATCTTCACCGCCGAGGGACGCCGCGTCGCGCTCCAGGATTTCCCGGCGGGCGCGCTGGCGGGCCTGGAAGTCTACAAGTCCGGGACCGCGGACCTGCTGGAGCCCGGCCTTGCGGGCCTCATCAACGTGCGTTCGCGTCGTCCGTTCGACTTCGAGAAGGGCTTCACCGTCGCGGGCGGCATCCGCGGCACCTATAACGACCAGTCGAAGAAGTTCGACCCGCAAGGCAACCTGCTCATCAGCCAGCGCGCCGACACCACGATCGGCGAGATCGGCTGGCTCATCAACGCCTCCTATACCCAGGCGCAGTATCGCAACGCCGTCCGTTGGGGCGAGGGCAACACCAATTCGCCGACGGAGGGGACGACGGTGCTGCCGACCTCGGTTGGTCGCAATTTCCAGATCCCGACCGCGGTCGGCGTCTATAACGACAGCGGCAAGCGCTGGCGCCCGGCGGTCAATGCCAGCGTCCAGTGGCGCCCAGCGCACAATCTCGAACTCTATTACGACTTCCTCTATCAGGGCTATCGCGGCGATATCGCGAACGACTGGTTCCGCGTTCCGCTGCTCGACAACAACCCGACGCTCAGCGACGTCGTGCTACGCCCCGGCCAGCCGCTTCAGGTGCAGAGCCTGACCAAGACCGGCGGCTATCGTCCCGAGGCCTATCGCAGCACGGCGAAGGGCTACACCAACACCTATCAGGCGGCGGGCGGCGCCAAATGGGATGTGGGTCGCGCGCATCTGTCGACCGATCTGGCCTATACCAACTCGGAATATGGCTCGGACGAATGGAGCTTCGACACGGCCTTTTCCAAGGTGCCGGTCGCCAACGTCAATTTCTTCGTCGATAACGGCGTGTCGTTCGATCTGCCCGGCTTCGACAATACCAATCCCGCCAATTATATCTGGCGCGGCTATTACGAAGCGACCTACCGCGTGCAGGGCAAGGGGTGGCAATGGCGCACCGATCTGGACCTGGAAACCGACCTGTCGCTGTTCCCCAAGCTGCAAATGGGTTTCCGCTGGACCGATCGCGACGCGTCGCTGAAGCGTGGCAACCGCTATGCCTATACCGAGCCGCTCGCGATCCCGCTGGCCGACGTACCGGCGGGCCAGCTGGGGCTGACGCAGAATGCGTTCCGCGGCAATCAGGGCTTCACCAGCTGGCTGATGCCGTCGCGTGACGGCATTGCGGGCAATGCGCCGCAGCTTCGCGACTATGCGTTCAACGCGCTCCAGCGGCTGGTCGCGGCCAATCCGGCCGATCAGGGTTATCGCGACGCGCTGAACCGCTTCTCGACCCCCAATGTCCAGCTTGACCCGTTGGCCGCCTTCTATGCGACCGAACAGACCTATGCCTTTTACGGGCAGGCCAAGTATGAGTTCAACATCGGCTCGGTCCGGTTCGACGGTATGCTCGGTACCCGCGTGGTCAACACGGTGGGCGAGTATCGCGGTATCTCGACGGTGCTGTTCGACGGCGTTCGTCGCAGCGAGGTTCGCACCACCCGCGCCAACTATGTCGACATCCTGCCCAACGCCTCGCTGCGCATCCGGCCCGACGACAAGCTGCAGATCCGCTTCGGCTTCACCAAGACGCGGACCAAGCCCGAGTTCGGCCAGCTGAACCCGGCGCTGAACATCGAGCAGAACACCCAAGCGGTCATCCCCAACCAGCCGCTCGATCCGCGCTTCCCGGCGGGCCTGAACACGCGGCCCAATGCCTATGGCAGCGGCGGCAACCCGGACCTGCGCCCGCTGACCTCGACCAACTATGACGCGACGGTCGAATATTATTTCTCGCCGACCGCCTCGCTGACCGCCGCCGTGTTCTATCGCGATCTCGACGGCTTCATCAGCAATTACGTCAACCGAACCATCGATCCCTTCTACGGCCTGATCGAGATCAACCGTCCCGAAAATGCGGGCAAGGGCCGGATCAAGGGCGTGGAAGTCGGCGGCCAGACCTTCTTCGACTTCCTGCCGGGCCTGTGGAGCGGCTTCGGCGTGCAGGCGAACGTGACTTATCTGGAAGGCAAGCAGCGTTACCCGGCCAATCTGTTCGCCGCGTCCGGCGGCACGACCGAACCGCCGTTCGTGCCGATCACGAACCTGTCGAGGTGGACGTACAATATCGCACTTTTCTATGAGAAGGGCGATGTGTCGACCCGCCTGTCGTTCAACAACCGCGATGCGTTCCTGAACGGCAACTTCATCAACGGCGACGGCTTCTACAATGGCGAGGGCACGACCCGTCTCCAGCGGCTCGACTTCGGCTTCAACTATAACATCACCAAGGAAATCACGATCGCCTTCGACGCGGCTAACCTGCTGGCCAAGCCGTTCAACAATTATCGCAGCTATGGCAACGGCCTGTCCTATCCGCGCGACGTGCGTGACGAAGGGCGGTACTACGGTATGGGAGTGCGCTTCCGCTTCTGATCGTTCGGGGTGGGTTTTGGCCCACCCCCAATATCCGAAAGAGCCTTGCAGGGCAGGGACGGCAGCACGCCGTCTCTGCCCTTTTCGACATTCGCGACACGCCCCTTTTCCCTCTCCCCGGGACAGGGGAGAGGGTTAGCGGAGCTTGCCACCCCTCACCCAGCTCCGACTAAGCCTTTGCTCACGCAAAGACCAAGTCTGCGCAACCCTCTCCCCTCTGTGAGGGGCGAGGGAAGAATAATATGGGCGAATGCTGATCGGCCTTGGAATGCGCACGAAAAACCCCGCCGACCCTGCGACCGGCGGGGTTCGTCATTCATCAGGCTGTCGGGATCAGACCAGCGCGTTGCGGCGGATCAGTTCCTTATACCACTGCGCGCTCAGCTTGGGCGTACGCTTCTGGGTGGCGTAATCGACATGGTGCAGGCCGAAGCGCAGGCCATAGCCATCTGCCCATTCGAAATTGTCCATCAGGCTCCAGAGGAAATAGCCCTTGAGCGGGTAACCCTCGACGGCGGCACGGCGGAACTGGCCCAGATAGTTGCGCAGATACATGATCCGGTCGCCGTCATCGACCAGCCCCTTGTCGTTCAGCTTGTCGTCGGCCGAGGTGCCGTTCTCCGAGATGTAGATCGCCTTCGGGTTCCACATTTCGCTGACCGCACGGACGCCCCAATAGGCGGCCTCGGGCCCGACATAGAGCCAGGGCGAGGCCATGCGCGGCGAATTGGGCAGATGCGGCAGCGGGGTATAGCCGCGCGGATCCTCCGGGTTCGCCTTCACGAAGGTCGGCGTGTAGATGTTCAGCGCCACGAAATCGAGCGGGCTGGCGATCGCCGCCATGTCGCCCGCCTGCACCTTGGGCGCATCGGCCCCGGCGCTCTTCAGATAGGCGTCGGTATATTTGCCCTCCATCACGGCGGTCAGGAACATGGCGTTCTCTTCGCGCATCGCCTTCTTCGTCGCATCGATATGCTCGGGCGTCTCGATGACGGGGACGAAGATGCTGGCGTTGTCGGCAATGCCGACTTCGGTACCCGCCTTGGCATTGGCGCGGATCGCCTGCACGCCCAGGCCGTGCGCCAGGCAGCCATGGTGGCGGACCTGGTTCACCTGGCCCTGGGGCAGCTTCAGGCCCGGCGCATGGATGCCGACCATGTGGCCGAGGTCGGTGAAGCAGCGCAGCTCGTTGACCGTCATGAAGCGGTGGACGCGGTCGGACAGCTTGCCCGCCATGAAGCCCGCATAGTCGGCGAACGCCTTGGCCGTGTCGCGATTCTGCCAGCCGCCGGGCAGCGCCTGCGGCAGGTCCCAGTGGAACATGGTGACATTTGGCTGGATGCCCGCGGCCAGCAGCGCGTCGATCACGCGGTTATAATAGTCCAGGCCCTTCTGGTTGAACTTGCCGCGACCCTCGGGGAAGATGCGCGACCAGGCGATCGACATGCGATAGGCCTTCACGCCGAGATTCTTCAGAAGCGCGATGTCCTCGTTATAGCGGTGATAGCTGTCGCAGGCGACGTCGCCGGTGTCGTTGTTCGCGACCTTGCCCGGCGTGTGCGAGAACACGTCCCAGTTGGTCAGGCCGCGCCCGTCTTCCTTCACCGCGCCTTCGATCTGATAGGAGGCGGTGGCGCAACCCCAGAGGAAATCCTTGGGAAAGCTCAGGTCCGACGCCGTGGCGGCTGCCGCGCGGGTGGCGGCCAGCGTGCCGCCGCCGGTGGCGAGAGCGGCACCGCCCATCGCCATGCCGGTCTTCATGAAATTACGACGGTCCATATTCTGTCCTCTTCTGTAACTTTTGTAACGATGTTCGGGTGAATGGATGCTGTCGCCGCCGTCAGGGGCGGGTGGGCAGGGGTCGGGTCAGATCGGTGGCCAGCCAGACGAGCGGCGCATTCCAGTTGATCGCGACCTCGTTGTGCGCATAGGCGCGCGCGTCGTCGATCCAGCAGCGTGTGCCCATGCACTTACCCTTCAACGGTGCGGAGGCCGGTTCGGGAAAGACGGTGCTGTTCGCCCCGCCGCTCAGCACGCCCGGCGGCGGGCCGGGCAGCCTGGTGTCGAACTGATGCGCCCAGAAACGATGATGCGGGTTCTGCATCGGCTTCCATCCGAAACCGCTGACATAGCTCTGGTCGAGCGGATTGCGGCCCAGCACATAGTCCATCGCATCGACCGCCCCGTCGCGGTAGCGCGCCTCGCCGGTGAAGCGCGCCGCCAGCGCGAGTATCTGCCCGCGCCCCAATATCCCGCTGTTCGATCCCCAGTGATAGGCGGTCGAGGCATAGGGGATGTGATAGCCCGACCGGGTTTCCTCGGCGAGGAACCGGTCGGCCAGCGCGATCAGCTTGGCCCGCGCCGCCGCGCGTTCGGCGGGGCTGACGCCGGTCGCGGTCGCCAGCGTGATCGTGCCCAGCGCGGCGGTGCTGCCCCAGCTCGGCTCGCCGGTCAGCGGGGCGGCATGGAGCGGCATCTTGCGTAGCGATTCGGCCAGTTCGGGCATGCCGGTCGCGGCATAAAGCTCGGCGGTCGCCCAATAGAGTTCGTCGGACAGCTCGCCATCGCCATAACCGCCGCTGCCGTCGAACGCTTGTGCGGCATAGACGTCGGGGTTGCGCAGCGCCGCCCGGTACGCCTTGCCCGCCGCGACCAGGCAGCGCCGGGCGAATTCGTCGTCGATCCCCCGCCAGATGCGCGAACATTGCGCGGCGGTCGCGGCGAGGTTCAGCGTCGCGGCCGTGCTGGGCGGGAAGAGCAGGCGCTCCTCCTGATCGTCTGCGGGGGCGGTGGGCAGCTTGGTCCAGTGGCGATCGGCGATCTTGTGGTGCGCCATGCCCGACGCATCGACCGGCGTCAGCCGCAACGGCCCGCGACCCTGCCGCCCGAGCGGCAGTTCCATGGTCTTGCCGTCGGGCACCTGCATCGCCAACAGGAAGCGCATTTCGAAACGCGTCTCGTCGAGCAGGTCGTTGATGCCGTTCCCCGCCTCGGGCAGTGCGGCGCTGCCATCGGAGAAGGGGGGCGAGGCCGCATCCACCTCATAGAGATTTTGCAGCATCCACAGCGCGATGCCGCCATTGACGACATATTTGCCCTGATCGCCCGCATCATACCAGCCGCCGGTCACGTCCAGCGTATAGGGACAGCCCGGCCAGTCGGTGCCCGCCTGATCGAGCCCCTTGAAGCAGGTCACGACCTCTTTCGCGTGCCCCGCCGCCCGCGCCCATTGCGGACCGCCCGCGAAGCGCGCGTCGATCGCCACCCCGGCACGCTGTTGGTAGAAGAAATTGAGCGAGGCGTGCGACAGCGGACGATAGACATCGGCCGCGATGGTGAAGGGGTGGCTGGTGCGGCCATCGACCTTCAGGCGATAGGTGCCAGGCGTGCGGAACGTGCCGAAGTCGATCTGCTGCACCGTATCGCCCGAGGCGGCGTCGGGGCCGAAGACCGTCGCCTGCCCGCGCGCGACCGTGCGGCCCTTTTCGTCGAGCAGCTCCCAAGGCAAGGGCGCGCCGTCCTTCGCGACGATCGCGCGCTTGGCGGTGTCGGGGCGGAAGCCGATCTGGTTGAGATGCGGCCCCGGCGCTTCTCCCGCGCCGGTCGCCGCCAGCGCCAGCAGCGGAAGGATCACGCGCGTCACAGCAGCGGGCCCTTGGCCTGCACCGTGCCGCTTGTCCGCGCGAAGTCGAACCCGTCCTGTCCGCCGCGCGCCGCCGTCATGGCGGGGGCGAGCGGGGAGGGGGCGGTCATGCGCAGGAAATCGCCATGGCTGGGCATCCGCGCGGCGGTGTCGGCATAACCGGCGTGCATCTGTGCCAGCGCCTGCGCGACCAGATCCTCGTCCAGCGCATCGGCGGCGGGTTCCCAGCTTTCGGGCACCAGCCCCTGGCCCAGGCAGACTGCGACCCAGCTGGGGTTGCTGAACAGGTCATAGCCTTCGCGGAACAGCCGCCCCTTCCCCGACCACAGCGCAATCTTGCGCGCGAGACTATCGGGCACCTCCATGGTGCGCACCCGGTTCCAGAAGGGCGTGTCGTCGCGCCGCGTCGCCTTGTAATGCAGGATGATGAAGTCGCGCACATCCTCATACAGGTCATGCATCTGGCGGTTGAACTCGTCGCGCTCGGCGGGGTCGAAGCGTTTGTCGGGGAACAGCGCGGTCAGACGCTGGATCGCGGCCTGGACCAGATGGATGCTGGTCGATTCCAGCGGCTCCAGAAAACCGCTCGACAGGCCCAGCGCCACGACATTGCGGTTCCAGCTCTGCCGCCGCCGCCCGGCGGTGAAGCGCAGATGGCGGGGATCGCCCAGCAACTCGCCCTCCAGGCTGCCGAGCAATTGCGCCTCGGCCGCCTCGGCATCCAGATAATCGCTGCAATAGACCAGGCCGTTGCCCATCCGGTGTTGCAGCGGAATGCGCCATTGCCACCCGGCGTCACGCGCGGTGGCGCGGGTGAAGGGATCGGGCTCGACCGGGTTGGGCAATGCGCACGGGGCGGCGACCGCGCGGTCGCAGGGCAGCCACTGCGCATAGCTTTCATAGCCGGTTTCCAGCGCCTCCTCGATCAGCAGCCCGCGAAAGCCCGAGCAGTCGATGAACAGATCGCCCTCGATCCGCCGTCCATCGGCCAGCGTTATCGCCTCGACATAGCCATCCTCGGGCCGCAGGTTGACCGCGTCGATCCGCCCCTCGACCCGCGTCACCCCGCCGCGCTCGGCATAGCCGCGCAGATAGCGCGCATAGAGCGAGGCGTCGAAATGGAAGGCGTAGAACAGCTCGCGGATCGGCGAGCGCGCATCGGGCTTGGCGCGACCGAACTTGCCGGCCTTCGCCGCGACCGCGCTCATCGACCATTCGGCAATGTCGGGCAGCGCGCGGCGGCTGCGTTCGCGCAAATAGAGCTGGTGGAAATGCACGCCCTGCAAATCCTGGGCATGGCGGCCGAACGGGTGGACGTATCGTTCGCCCTTGTCGCCCCAGTCGACGAACTCGATGCCCAGCTTGAAGGTGCCGCCGGTCTTGGCGAGGAAGTCGTTCTCGTCCAGCCCGAGCATCTGGTTGAAGGTGATGATCGGCGGGATCGTCGCCTCGCCGACACCGACCGTGCCGATCTCCTCGGACTCGACCAGCGTGACATGGGTATAGCCATTGTTGAGCAGCCGGGCGAAGGCGGCGGCGGCCATCCATCCGGCGGTGCCGCCGCCGACGATGACGACCCGGCGGATCAAATGGTCGGAATGGGGAGTCATCGGGCAAGGCGCCTCATCTGGGCCGCGCGCCACTGCGCATGGGCCGGAACATGGGGAAGGGCGGCGGCGATCGCGTCGGTCATCCGCGCCATGGCGGTATTCACTTGCGGCGCAGGGACGCCGTGGACCAGCGGGTCGATGCGACGGGGAAGATATCCTTGCCCGAGCAGGATTGCGGCCCAGCTGTCGCGGGTGAAGGTCTCTTCCTCGTAAAAGGGCAGGCGACCCCGCTCGCCGAACTGGCCGAGCGTATGGGCCAGCGACGCAGGGAGTTCGGCCTTCGCCACCGCCTGCCACATCGGTTCGGGGCGGCGGGCGGTGCGGTAATGCGCGGCCAGGAAATCGCGCACCCGCTCTGCCTCGGTCAGGGTCTGGCGATTGAAGTCGGCGGCCTCGACCTCGGCCATGGCGCTGTCGGGCAGCATGGTGATCAGCCGGTCGATCGCGCTCAGCGCCAGATGCAGGTTGCACCATTCCAGTGGTTCGACCTGCGTCGCCGCGTCACCGATCGCGATACAGTTGCCGCGCCATGGCTGGGGCCGGGTGCCGGGGCGGATGACGATGGGGGCGTCGACCACGGCGCCGTCGCGGGCCAGCATCGCAGCGGCCTCGGCATCGGACAGATGGGCGCTGCCATAGGCCATGCCGACCTGCTCGCCGCTCGACCAGAGCCAGCCCGCCGCATGGGCGGTGACGGGCGTCAGCACCGGCGCACCCTCGCCCGCCATCTGCGTGCCCAGCAGCACCCGGTCGCAGGGCAACCAGTCGCGCCAGTCCTGCCACGCATCGTCGATGCTGCCCCGCAGCAGCGCGGCGGGGCCGGTCGCATCGATATAGAGATGCGCGGTCAAAGGTGCGCCATGCTGCACTGCGATAGCGGTCACATGGCCGGTCGCATCGACCTGGACCTGAGCGATCGAATCCGTGACCTCGCGGACCCCGACATGCAGGGCGAAGGCCCGCATCATCGCGACCTGGCGGGGGAGGTCGAGCGTCAGGCCATAGTCATGCCCGGCAAAGGGTGTGCCCGGCGACGGGGGCACGAAGCCACCCGCCCGCGCCAACTGTGCCGCCGGGCAATAGGCGTCGAACGGCGCCGCGCGGCCGTCGCGCGCGGCGCGAACCCAATGGAGGTGAAACGCCGCCGGGCCGATCGCATGACCGTAGCCGTCATAGGCATGGACATAGTCGGGCAGCCCCTCCGCCCAGCCGGAGAAGCGCGTGCCCAGCCGATAGCCCGCGCCGGTCCGCGTCACCCCGTCATCCTCGCCGATGCCCAGATCGGCATGGAAACCGGGCAGCGAGGGCAGGGTGCAGGCGATCCGATCGGCGAGTGCGTCATGGGCGGGCGGGGTGGCGAGCAGCGTGACGTCCAGGAACGGTGCGCGGCGCTTCAGCGCGGCGGCGGCGCTCCAGCCGGTCAGGCCGCTGCCCACGGCCAGCACATGGCGAATGGGGGCGCTCATGCCGCCACCATCGGGCAATAGCGTTCCAGAAAGGCGCGGTGGTCGGGCCGCATGGCGACTTCGGCAGCGATCTCGCTGCGAAGCGATTGAACGGCCTGAACCAGATCGCCGGTCCCCGCCACATCGGCACGCGGGTCCCAGCCTTCGGGGACGATGCCCTGGCCCAGATACACCGCGATCCAGCTGGCATCCAGGAACACGCCCTCGCGATACTTCACCACCCGGCCGCGACGGCGCCATAGCTCCAGCTTTTCGCCCAAGCTGTCGGGAATCGCCATGGTGCGGACATAGTTCCAGAAGGGCGAATCGTCGCGCGACGTGGCGTGGTAATGCAGGATCAGGAAGTCCCGGATCCGGTCATATTCCAGATCGATGACCCGGTTGAATTCGTCGCGGTCGGACGCTTCCATCCGGCGGCCGGGGAACAGCTCGATCAGCGCGGTGATCGCCTGTTGCACCAGATAGATGCTGGTCGATTCGAGCGGCTCCAGGAAACCGCTAGCCAGCCCGATGGCGACGCAATTGCCGACCCAGCTTCGCCGCCGCCGCCCCGCCTTGAAGCGCAGCAGGCGCGGCTCGGCCAGCTTCTCGCCCTCCACGGCCTCTTCCAGCGCGCGGGCGGCATCGCCGTCGCTGATGAAGTCGCTGGCATAGACATAGCCATTGCCGGTGCGATGCTGGAGCGGGATGCGCCAGCGCCATCCGGCGGGCATGGCGATCGCGCTGGTATAGGGGGTGACGGCGGTCTCGGTCCGGCACGGCATGGCGACGGCGCGGTCGGTCGGCAGCCATTTCGACCAGTCCTCGAACGGTTCGTCCAGCGTCTGGCCCAGCAGCAGCGAGCGGAAACCCGAGCAGTCGATGAACAGGTCGCCCTCGACCCGTTCGCCATCGGCCAGCGTGACCGAACGGATCAGCCCGCTCTCGCCGTCACGCTCGACATCGACGACCATGCCCTCGGTGCGCACCGCACCCGCTTCCTCCGCCAGGCTTCGCAGATAGGGGGCGAACAGCAGCGCATCGAATTGATAGGCATAGCCGAAAGTGGAACTCAGGCCGCCCCGGCCCTGATCGGGATGCTCGAACCGCGCCTCGCGCGCCAGGGTACAGGCATAGGATAGCTGGTCCAGCGGCGGCAGATCCTGTCCCTCGCGCGCCAGCCGCGACCAGTAATGGTGGAAATCGATCGCCCCCGCGCCGCGTCCGAACGTGCCGAACGGGTGGATATAGCTGTCGCCGATCCGGCCCCAATCGCGAAACTCGATGCCCAGTTTGAAGGTGGCCCGGGTGCGCGCCATGAACTCCGCCTCGGGGATTCCCAGGCGTTCGTTGAAGGAGCGGATATGGGGCAGAGTCGCCTCGCCGACGCCGACGACACCGATCGCCTCGGACTCGATCAGGCGGACCGTGCATTGTCCCGAAAGAAGACGAGTCAGGGCCGCGCCGGCCATCCAGCCCGCCGTACCGCCGCCCACAATGACGACCCGCACCACGTCGTTTGTCACTTTCGTCATCCACCCCCGACCCGGTGATTCCCGGGCCAATTTCTCATTTCATGCCGTGCGTCGGGTCCTGCCGCAATCCACCGACAGGGGGAGCGTGGCAGGAATGTCGCACCTTGTCCCGGATCGGACGTTCTTTAAGTTAAACATCTTGTCGAAATGTTGCTGGTAGCGCAATCACGAGTCTGTGAAACGTGTCGAAAGGCACGATCGCGACCGAACCACGCGACGCCAATGGGGCGCGCGCCAAGGGGGGGATGACCATCATGCGCAGCGCTGCGCCGCTCACTGCCAATGCCAATCGTTTTAATCGGCTCCTGCTCGGCGCGTCCGCCGGTGCCCTGTGCATCGCCGCGCTGACCACGCCTGCCCTCGCGCAGACGACCACCGATCCCGACCAGAGCGCCAGCTCGCCGACCGGCGCGGTCGCGGGCCAGGGCACGGCCGGCTCGACCACGCCGCGCACCAGCGCCAGCGTGCAGGCCGCCGGTGCGCAGCCGCCTGCAGGCGATGAAGCCGATGCCGGCAAGGACATCGTCGTCACCGGCATCCGCCAGAGTCTGGCGAATGCGCAGACGATCAAGCGCAACTCCGACACCGTCGTCGACGCGATCACCGCGTCCGACATCGGCGCGCTGCCCGACCGTTCGGTCACCGAAGCGCTTCAGCGCGTCCCGGGCGTGTCGATCAGCCGCTTTGCTGCCGCCAACGACCCCGACCACTTCTCGGTCGAAGGCTCGGGCGTCGCGGTGCGCGGCCTGACCTTCGTTCGGTCCGAGTTCAACGGTCGCGACACCTTCTCGGCCGGTATCGGCGGCCAGGCGATCAACTTCTCCGACGTCCCCGCCGAACTGCTCGGCTCGGTCGAGGTGTACAAGAACGCCACCGCCGAGCTGATCGAGGGCGGCCTGGCCGGTACGGTCAACCTGAACACCCGCAAGCCCTTCGACAACAAGGGCTTCCACCTGGGCTTCACTGCCGAGGGCAATTACGGCGATTTCAAGAAGAAGTGGTCGCCGACCGGCTCGCTGCTGGTCAGCAACACCTGGGACACGGGCATCGGCCGCTTCGGCCTGCTCGGCAACGTCTCCTATTCGCGCGTCCGCAGCCGCGCGGACAGCATCCGCATCACCAACATCCAGACCCGCGACAACACGCTGGCGCTGGCGGCCAACTCGACCACCGCGCAGAACTGCCGCAACCCGCTGCCCGGCACGGTCGACCAGACGACGCTGCCCGTCGGCGGCGCGACCGGCTTCGCGTGCGGTGCGGCGAGCACCCCCGGCGCGGATGGTTATCTCGATCCGGCATCGCTGCGCTACGCCCCGATCGGTGGCCAGTTCGCGACGCAGGAATTCGACCGCAAGCGTGACGGCGTCGCGCTGGCAGGTCAGTGGCAGAGCACCGACGAGCGGACCGTCCTGACCGCGCAGTTCCTGCGCACCCACACGGTCAACAACACCTCGGAGCGCACCTTCGAGACCGCGCCCGATCTGTCGGAATACAGCACCTATCCGGTCGGCTGTCTCCAGAACAATGCTGGACCTGCCAACTCGACGATCGCGCAGTGCCCCACCGGCTCGACGAAGAACTACGTCTATGACGCGGGCGGCCTGTTCCAGTCGGGTTACATCACCGCGCCGGGCAACGGCTATCGTGCTTCGTGCAGTGGTCAGGCGACCTGCTGGGTTCCCACCGGCGGCACGCAGCAGTCGCTGGCGCGCGGCATGACGCGTGACGAGAACACCGTCACCGACTTCGGCCTGAACCTGAAGACCCAGCTGGACGACCATCTGTCGATCAATCTGGACGGCGACTATACCCGTGCGAAGAAGACCAGCACCGACCTGCGCGTGTTCGGCTCGACCTTCGCCGACTCGGAGCTGGACCTGACCGGCAACCTGCCGGTCGTGATCCCGCACAAGCCGTCGACGCTTCAGGCGAGCTGGGCAACGCCCAACCCGACGCTGAACCAGCAGACGGACGCCCAGTATTTCGCCAACCGCAACGTCCAGTTCTGGCGCGCGGCGATGGACCATCTCGAAGAGAGCGTGGGCCGCGAATATGCGTTCAAGGCGGATGCCGACTATAAGTTCGACGATGGCAGCTTCTTCACGCATGTGAAGTTCGGCGCGCGTTATGCCGACCGTTCGTCGGAAGTGCGCTACACCACCTATAACTGGGGTGCGCTGTCGGAAGTCTGGTCGGGCACGAACCCGGTGTCGTTCGCGCAGGCCCCCGGCCAGACCGAGCTCTACACCTTCCCGAACTTCTTCCGTGGCGCGACCAACGGTTCGCCCTCTGCTTACTACTATACCGGTGACATGACCGGGAATTATCAGCAGTCGGCGGCCTATTTCCAGTCGATCGGCAATCTGTGGAAGACCGCCAACGGGTCGACCGCGACGACCTGGTCGCCGCTGGCGCAGCGCGCGGGCGTCGTCGCGGGTACGCCGTACCTGCCGTCCGAAATCCAGCTGGTGAAGCAGCAGGACAAGAACGCCTATGCGCAGCTGAACTTCGCGACGCCGGGCAATCTGTTCGGCAATGTGCGGATGAGCGGCAATGTCGGCGTGCGTTATGTCCTGACCGACGTGGTCTCGGCCGGTTCGATCGGTGCGCCGACGCAGCAGCAGACGGGCACGACCGATGCGTTCGCCACCCGCTGCGCACCGCAGCCCGTGACTCAGAACGGCCAGCCCGTTCTGCAGAACGGCGTTCCGCTCGTCGCCGTTCCGGCAGGCATCTGTCAGCTCGGCCAGGCCGGATACAATGCGATCCAGCAGTTCTCGACTGGCATCACCACGCCGGACACGGCGCGCAGCCAGTATCATTACTTCCTGCCCAGCGCGAACCTGAAGTTCGGCATCGGGCGCGACGTGGTGCTGCGTCTGGCGGCGTCGAAGGTCATGACCCGGCCGGACTTTGCGAACATCCGCAACTTCCTCCAGCTTGGTTTCGACACCAACAGCGGTCAGATCACGGCGACGGCGGGCAATCCGTATCTGAAGCCCGCGACCGCGTGGCAGTTCGATGCGACCGTCGAATGGTATTTCGCCCGTGTCGGCCAGCTGTCGTTCGACGTCTTCTACAAGTCGGTGCAGAACTTCTTCTACCAGTCGCTGACCAACCGCTCGATCACCAGCAACGGCATCACCCAGTCGGTGCTGGTCCGTGGCCCGGCCAACTACGAGGGCACCGGCAAGATCAAGGGCTTCGAGGCTGCGTATCAGCAGACCTTCGACTTCCTGCCGGGTCTGCTCAGCGGCTTCGGCGCCAGCGGCAGCTATACCTATATCGACAGCTCGGGCCTGCCCAACTCGTTCCTGAACGGTGGCGCTCCGGCCAATACGTCGAACATCAAGCCGGGCAACATTCCGCTTGAGGGTCTGTCGCGGCACACGGTCAACGCGGCCCTGTTCTACGAAAAGGGTCCGGTCTCGCTGCGTGCGGCGTATAACTGGCGTTCCAAGTATCTGCTGACCCCGGCGGACGTGATCTTCCCGTACACCTCCATCTATCAGGATGCAGGCGGGCAGCTGGACGCGTCGGCGTTCATCAACCTGAACAAGTACCTGAAGATCGGCGTACAGGGCGTGAACCTGGCCAATCAGGTCATCAAGACCGAGCAGGCCTATATCAGCGGCTCGACCGCGACCGCGCCGCGCTCGTACATCGTCAACGACCGCCGCTTCTCGTTCGCGCTTCGCGGCACGTTCTGATCGGGTTTACCGGCCGGGTCCTTCGGGGCTCGGCCGGTGGCCGACAAAAAACCGCCCGCTTCCGTGAGGGAGGCGGGCGGTTCTTTATTTGAAAAACCCTTCACCCGTTCAGCCTGAGCGAAGTCGAAGGCCAAGGGAGAACCTCCGCCAAGAGGCGGGCCTGGGACGCGCACTTCGACTTCGCTCAGTGCGAACGGAGTGTGGGATTGCAAGTGGTCGGGGCAATCACAGCCCCGACTACCCGATCAGTTACGCGGCAGCTTCGACCGGTCGAACCCCGGCCCCAGATCGATCAGGAACGCGGGGCCGACCTCGATCACCTGCTTGGCGCCCGCGAGCTGCACGGTGATGTTCGCCTTGCCCGCCGCATAGGCCTGGGTGGCGACGCCCGAGACATAATAGCGCTTCCAGCTTGGGCCGACCTGCACGGGCTCGGTGGCGATCGGGGTATAGGGCGGCTCAGAACCGCCTGCGCCGACGGGGATCGTCACCGGTGCCGCGTCGGTGGCACCCGGCGCGCGCAGGAAGACCATGACCAGCATCGTGTCACCGGCCGCGATCGGCTTGATCGTCGGATAGGCCGCCCCGCTGTCCCACGGATTGGCGCCCGCCTTGCTGACCTTGATCTGCACGGCGTTGCCGCCGGGCACGTCGGGAGCGGGGACCTGCTTGGCGGTCTGGTTGGGGCCATAGGGGGCCCAGCCGATGCCGGGGGCGTTGACCGCCTTGTCGAAGATGCTGGGCTGGGCCGCCGCGCTGGGCGCCGCCTGGTCGGCCGCTCCCGCTGGCAGGGCCGCGATCAGCAGGGCCACAATTCCGATCATGATCCTTCTCCTCCTCTTTTCGGCCGGTGTGTCCGGTCCGTTCGCAAAAAACGATTGTATTCGGTGGGTTAAGAAAAGCCCGGCTTCCCCTGGGAAGCCGGGCCCGATCTTACTGGCCGACGATCTTGACCAGCGGTTCGACCGACTGGCCGGTCGGCAGGCGGCCGCTGGCGGTCAGGCGGCGCGCGGTGTCGTCCCAGCGCAGCGTCGCGCTGCGCCCGCCCGTCTTGCGCCAGGCGTTGGAGGTGCCGTCATCGTCGTAGAGCGTGAAGCTGGCATCGCGGCCCGGATAGACGCGGATGCTCTCCAGGTTTTGCGCGGTCGCGGTGCTGGGCACAGCCGTGCCCATCGGCACGATCGATCCGGCGCGCACGAACAGCGGGATATGGTCGATCGGTGCGGCGGCCTCGATCCATTGGCCGCCGGTGTAGCGCTTGTCGGTCCACCAGTCATACCAGTCGGTACCAGCGGGCAGGTACACGCGGCGCGCAGTCTGCCCCTGTTCGGTGACCGGCGCGACCAGGAAGGCGGGGCCGAACATATATTCGTCGCCCAGATCCTTGACCGCCGGATCATTGGGGAAGTCCATGAACAGCGCGCGCATGAAGGGCGCACCGGTCTGGCTGGTCTGTCGTCCCAGCGCATAGAGATAGGGCATCAGCGCGTAACGCAGGCGCAGGATGTTCGCCAGGATTGGCTCGGCGGCGGTGCCATAGTCCCACAGCGCGGTGCCCGGCCGCTGGCCATGGATACGCAGCGTCGGGGTGAAGGCGTTATACTGGAACCAGCGGACGAACAGCTCCGGGTAATCGCGGTAGGACGGCGCCATGGCGGTCGCGCCCGCCGGGTCGACCAGCACCTGCGCTCGCGCCTCCGGCCCGTTGGGCCATTGCCAGCCGCCCGTATCGCTCGACCAGTATGCGATGCCGCTGGCCGTCATGCCCAAGCCTGCGGGCACCTGCCGACGCAGCGCTTCCCAGTTGGACTGCACGTCCGACGACCAGAACAGGCAGCCATTGGCCTGCGTGCCCAGATAAGCGGCGCGGCATAGGATCATGTTGCGCTTGTCCGGCCGGTCGCGCGCCGATCCTTCGGCGACGCTGGAGGTGTGAAGCAGCGGATAGACGTTGCGATAGCGATCGCCGGAGCCGATGGCATAGAAATGCCCCTCCGGCACCAGATCGGGCTCGGTCTCGTCCAGCCAGGCATAGTCGAAGCCTTGCGAAAAGATGTTGTCGCGGATCTTGCCCCAGAACCAGGCGCGTGCGTCGGGATCGGTGCTGTCGATCAGCGCGCCCGCGCGGTCGGAGCGGATCGGCAGGCCGTCGACCGGATTACCGTCCTTGTCCTTCATCAGCCAGCCCTTGGCGGCGAGCGTGTCGAAGTAGCGGCTCTCGCGCTCGAAACGCGGCCAGATGCTGATGATGCTCTGCATCCCCATCGACTTGAGATGCGCGTTCATGCCCGCCGGATCGGGAAAGGCGGTGCGGTCGATGTCCAACTGGCCCATCCGCGTCCAGTAGAACCAGTCGAGCACCATGATGTCGAGCGGCAGGCCGCGCTTGCGATAGCCATCGGCGATCTCGGTCAGCTGGCCTTGCGTCTCATAGCGCGCCTTGCTCTGGATCAGGCCGAAGGCGGCCTTGGGCGGCAGCGGCGTCGCACCGGTCAGGCGGGCGTAACCGGCATACAGCTCGTCGGTGGTGCGCCCTGCGATTACGAAGAAGGACACCCGCTCGCCGACATTGGAGGCGAACTTCGTGGCGTTCAGCAGCCCCGGCGAGACGGTCGTGGCGGACGGATTGTCCCATAGGATCGCATAGCCCTTGTCCGTCACCATGAACGGCACGCAGACCGACTCGCCGCCGGGGCGGTCATAATCGTGGCGGCAATCGATGGTCCGGCCCCGCAGGTCGAGCACGCCGTCCTGGTATTGGCCCAGCCCGTAATAATGGGTATCGGGCGTGTCGGCGAAGCTGGCCCCGACGCGGAAGGTCTTTTCGTCCGAGACGGTATGTGGCGCTTTTTCCCAGCCGTTCATGCGGGTCAGGGGCTTGCCGTCCGCCCCCGCGAAGCTGATCGAGACGGGGGGCAGTGAAGGGGCGAAATAACGCTCCATCTGGCTGGGCGGCTTGGGCCAGGGTTGTGCGGCGATCGTCACGGTCATGCCGGGTGAGGCGAAGACGTCGCCGCTGGTATCGGCGCGGTGCGACCAGCCCGTCGCGTCACTCTTCGCGATCAGGCCATAGCCGGGCTTGGCCTCCGCCTCGGCGCGGTCGGTGGCGATGGTGACGCGGACGATGCCGGGGGCATAGGGCTCGACCGAGACGAGCGCGCCGTTACGCTCGACGGTCGCGATCGGATCGGCCGACAGGGCGAGAGGGGCGACGCCCGCAAGCAGGGCGGATGCGGCGCAGGCCCACCGCCAGTGACGACCGGACACCGTGGCGCGCGCTTTGCCCCGCATGAAACATCCCCCCCAATAACGAAAATTATTTGTGTGATCGCTACCCTATCGCTGCGCTGACGGGTGGGGAAGAGGAAATGGAGCCCGATTTCGTACCCCTCCCCTGAAGGGGAGGGGCTCGGCGCAACTTGATCCAATGCTGTCTTGTTTCAGGTCAGGCGCGGAACGGATCGCTCACAGTCGCGCGGCCGGGCCGGTCATGCCGCCCCGCCAGCCGCAGGCGGTAGTGTGGATCGCCCGCGCGGGTCAGCGTCACGTCATACCAACCGAGGTCCTTGTCGAGCGACCAGCGGTGGCGGCCGGGCTTCAGCGCCATGGGTGGCGGCGCGGTCTTGCCGGGTTCGAGGCGGATGACCGACAGGTCGATCAGGCCGGGCGGGACGATCAGGGTAAGGCCGTCGTCATCGACCCCATGCTGCACCTCTGTCGTCACGTCACGCCCGGCGAAATGGCGGTGGAAGCCGTTCGGCCCGAGCACCCACAGGTCATGGATGGTGGGCCAGACATCCTCGATCCGGGTGCCCGCCGCCAGCACATAGCGGCGCGGTGCCCGCTCCAACGCGTTCCGGTCATAAACATGGAAGACCGCGCCTGCGCCCTCCGCCCGAAAGCGCAGGCGAACGCCCGCCGGATCGGCGAGACGCTGCACGTCCAGTCGATAGGGCAGGGGACGGGCGCGGCGGATGCCGGGTTCCTGGGCAGGCGCGCCGGGCGAGGCGGGGGCTTGCGGGCTGACCTGCCCCTTGATCGCGGCGGCGCGTAACGCCTGCTCGCGCGGGTCGGGCAGGCTGGGCGTCGCGGTATCGCTTCCGGCAAAGTCGAACGCGCTGGTCAGGTCGCCGCACACGGCGCGTCGCCAGGGTGCGATATTGGGTTCGTGGAAGCCGAACCGCGTCTCCAGAAAACGGATGACGCTCGTATGGTCGAAGGTTTCCGAATTGACCCAGCCGCCCCGGCTCCACGGCGACACGACATACATGGGCACGCGCGGACCCAGGCCATAGGGGCGGCCGCGATAGGCGGGCTTGTCGACATCGGCATCTCCGGTCGAGGCCACGTCATGGTAGGCCCCTGCCAGATCGACGGTCGACCCGCCCAGCGCTTTGCCATCGGGTCCGCGCGACGGCGGGGCGGGCGGGGGAACGTGATCAAAAAAGCCGTCATTCTCGTCGAACATCACGAACAGCGCGGTGCGCGCCCAGACCTTCGGATCGGCGGTCAGCGCGTCGAGCAGTTCGGCGGTATAGGCCGCGCCTTGCGCCGGACTGGAGGGGTTGGGATGCTCCGACCCGGCGGCGGTGGCGATGACATAGGACACCTGTGGCAAGCGCCCGGCCAGCACATCGGCCTTCAACGCGTCCAGCCCGCGCGTGGTCAGCGCCCGGTCCTTCAGCGCCGGATCGCCGCGCCCATGATACGCCTCGCGATAGGCGTGGAAGCCGACCAGCGGGTTGTCGGTGAAATTGTCGGCCATGTCCTGATAGATGCGCCAGTCGATGCCCGCCGCCTGCATCCGTTCCGGCACGGTGGTCCAGCGGTAGGGATCGGCCGCGCCGACATTCTCGACGAAGCTGTCATGCGAATTGCCGATCGCCGGGCCGCCCGCCTGGCCGGAAGGATCATTGGTGCCGGTCCACAGGAACAGCCGGTTGGTATTGGTCCCCGTCTGCACCGCGCAGTGATAGGCGTCGCAAATGGTGAAAGCCTCGGCCAGCGCGAACTGGAAGGGAAGGTCGGCACGGGCATAATGACCCATGGCGCGCTGATGCTTGGCTTCGGGCCAGTGCGCCATGCGGCCCTCGTCCCAGGCGGCCTGCGCGTCGGGCCAGGTGTGCGGCGTGCCCTCCATGCGCATCAGGGCGAATTCTTTGTCGGTGTCGAGGTGGAAGGGCGAGATGAAGCGGGGGCCGCCTTCGGCCTTGCGGTCCAACTGCTGCCACACGGTGCGGGGTTCGCCGTCCGACGACGCTACGGGCATGGGAAAGCGGTCGCCGAACCCGCGCACGCCGCGCATCGTGCCGAAATAATGATCGAAGCCGCGATTTTCCTGCATCAGGATGACGACATGCTCGACGTCGCGGATGGTGCCGGTCCGCCGGTCGGGTGCGATGGCGGCGGCGCGGGCGATCGCGGGGGGCAGTGCGGCGGCACCGGTCAGGGCGGCACCGGCGGAGAGGAGGGAGCGGCGGGAGAAGGTGACCATGTCCCGCCATGGCCGAGATCGTTGACGTTTTGGTGACGCCATTTCTGTTCCTCCCCTGCAAGGGGAGGTGGCAGTGCGGAGCACTGACGGAGGGGGGCTTCCTCATAGGACGTCCCTAGCGGCGATCCCCCTCCACCACCGCTGCGCGGCGGTCCCCCTCCCCATGCTGGGGAGGATCCCCCACTATACGCCGTCTATATGCGAAACCGGGGGATCGCCCTCGAATTGCTATGCCCCTCGGGCCTAATTGCTCGGCCCTGGAGGTCGCCAGGTTCACAAGGCGGCCTGTCCATAGGGGCATATATGAAGACCATCACCATTTGCGCCGCCACGGCGCTGTTCGTGCTTCCGGCCGCCGCATCGGCGCAGACCGCCGAAACCGCGCCGCCGTCGCCTGTGACCGTCAGCGGTTCGGCCGCGATCGTCTCGGACTATCGCCTGCGCGGCATCTCGCAGTCGGACGAGCATATGGCGGTGCAGGCGGGTATCACGGCGACCCATGAGAGCGGCGTCTATGTCGGCACTTGGGCGTCGAACCTGGCGGGGTGGGGCACGTTCGGTGGCGCGAACATGGAGCTGGACCTGATCGGCGGCTACAAGACCAAGATCAGCCCAACCGGCACGCTGGACGTCGGGCTGACCTGGTACATGTATCCGGGCGGCGCGAACAAGACCGACTATGCCGAGCCCTTCGCCAAGCTCTCGGGCACGACCGGCCCGGTCTCGCTGACCGCCGGTGTCGCCTATGCGCCCAAGCAGCAGGCGATCGGCAAGTGGTATAATAACGGCGCCAGCGCCGCCGCCGGTATCTATGACAATCCCGGCGCGAAGAGCGACAACCTCTATGTCTGGGGCGACGGCGCGGCGGCGATCACCGGCACGCCGTTCACCGCCAAGGCGCATATCGGCCATAGCTGGGGCATGGACGGCCTCGGCCCCAACGCCACCGCCCCGACGCCGACCGGCGATTATTGGGACTGGTCGCTGGGCGCGGACACAAGCTGGCATAACCTGACGCTGGGCCTGTCCTGGGTCGACACCAATATTTCCGACCGCAAGGCCGCCTATCTGCGGCCGAGCTTCAGCAAGGGCCAGGACGGCACCGGCAATATCGCGGGCAGCACCTTCCTCGCCACCCTCACCGCCGGTTTCTGAGGAGCATCGCACATGGACGATCTGATCTGGTTGCTGGTCATGGCGGGGCTGGTGGCGGCGACGCTCGCCTATGCCCGCCTGTGCGACCATGCGTGAGGAGGGCTGAGCCATGACCCTCGACCTCTGGTTGGCGGCGCTGACCGCGCTCGGCCTTCTCGTCTATCTGGTGGCGGTGCTGATCCGCCCCGAACGCTTCTGAAGGAGGCGGCATCATGACGCTTCAAGGATGGGCCCTGATCCTGGGCTTCGTCGCGATCCTGCTCGCGCTGACCAAGCCGGTCGGCGCGTGGCTGTTCGCGCTGTACGAGGGGCGGCGCACGCCCCTGCATGTCGTTCTCGGTCCGGTCGAGCGCGGTTTCTACAAGATGGCGGGCATCGACCCTAATGCTCAGCAGGGCTGGCGCCGCTATGCGCTGCACATGCTGATCTTCAACGTCGCGTTGATGGTCCTGACCTATATCGTGCTGCGGGTTCAATATTACCTGCCGGGCAATCCGCAGGGGCTGGCCGGGCTGACCCCGCATCTGGCGTTCAACACCGCGATCAGCTTTACGACCAACACGAACTGGCAAAGCTATGGCGGCGAGTCGACCATGTCGAACCTCAGCCAGATGCTGGGCCTGACCATCCACAATTTCCTGTCGGCGGCGACCGGCATCGCGCTCGCCTTTGCGTTGTTCCGGGGTTTCGCGGGGCGTGAGACGAAGAATCTCGGCAATTTCTGGGCCGATGTGACGCGCATCACCCTGTACCTGCTGCTGCCGATCTGCGTCGTCTACACCCTGTTCCTGATCGCGAGCGGCGTGCCGCAGACCATGGCGGGTGTCGTCAACATCGACACGCTGGAGGGCGTGCGCCAGTCGATCCTGCTCGGCCCGGTGGCCAGCCAGGAAGCGATCAAGATGCTCGGCACCAATGGCGGCGGCTTCTTCAATGCCAACAGCGCGCATCCGTTCGAGAACCCGACCGCGCTGGTCAACTTCGTCCAGATGCTGTCGATCTTCGTCATCGGTTTCGGCCTGACCTGGTGCTTCGGCAAGGCGGTCGGCAACACGCGCCAGGGCTGGGCGATCCTGTCGGCGATGATCCTGCTGTTCCTCGGCGGCGCGGCGGTCTGCTACTGGGCGGAAGCGGCGGGCAATCCCGTGCTGCACCAGCTGGGCGTCGCGGGCGGGAACATGGAGGGCAAGGAGGTCCGCTTCGGCGTCGCCGCCTCGTCGCTGTTCGCGGCCGTCACCACGGCGGCGTCGTGCGGCGCGGTCAATGCGATGCATGACAGCTTCACCGCGCTCGGCGGCATGATCCCGCTGTTCAACATGCAGCTGGGCGAGGTCGTCATCGGCGGCGTCGGCGCTGGCATCTACGGCTTCCTGTTGTTCGCCATCCTGGCCGTGTTCGTCGCAGGGCTCATGGTCGGTCGCACGCCCGAATATGTCGGCAAGAAGATCGAGAGCCGCGAGGTGAAGCTCGCCGTCCTCGCCATCGCCGTCCTGCCGCTGTTCATCCTGGGGATGACCGCCTTGTCGTGCGTCACGGGGCAGGGGCTGGCCGGGCCGCTCAACAAGGGGCCGCATGGTTTCGGCGAAATCCTCTATGCCTTCACCAGCGCGGTTGCGAACAACGGTTCGGCCTTTGCAGGCCTGACCGCCTCGACTCCCTGGTATGACGGTCTGCTGGGCGTCGCCATGTGGGTGGGCCGCTTCTTCATCATCGTGCCGATGCTCGCCATTGCCGGGAGCCTCGCCGCGAAGAAGCATGTCCCGGCCTCTGCGGGCTCCTTCCCGACCACGGGCGTGCTGTGGGTCGGTCTGCTCGTCGGCATCGTGCTGGTGCTGGGCGGTCTGACCTTCCTGCCGAGCCTCGCCCTTGGTCCCATCGCCGATCATCTCGCGATGATCCGCGGTCAACTCTTCTGATCGGGAGCGCCAGTCGTGGCCAATTCCCCTACCAAGAGCCTGTTCACCGCCGAGCTCGTGCTCCCGGCGATCAAGGCCTCGTTCGTCAAACTCAATCCCCGCGAGCTGATCCGCAACCCGGTGATGTTCGTGACCGCCGTGGTCGCCGCCCTGCTGACCGTCCTGCTCGTCGTCGGGCATGACGGGCTGACCACCGGCTTCAAGCTGCAACTGGTCGTCTGGCTGTGGCTGACCGTGTTGTTCGGCACCTTTGCCGAAGCCCTGGCCGAAGGTCGCGGCAAGGCGCAGGCGGCCTCGCTTCGCGCCGCCAAGGCCGAACTCACCGCCAAGCGGTTGAAGGGCGCTGGCCAGGAATGGGAGAATGTTCCCGCCAGTGCGCTCAAGATCGGTGACGTGGTGCTGGTCGAAACCGGCGACCTGATCCCCTCGGACGGCGAAGTCGTGGCGGGTGTGGCGAGCGTCAACGAAGCCGCGATCACCGGCGAGAGCGCGCCGGTGATCCGCGAGGCGGGCGGCGACCGTTCGGCGGTGACGGCGGGCACCCGCGTCATCTCGGATGAAATCCGCGTCAAGGTGACGGTCAATCCGGGCCAGGGTTTCCTCGACCGCATGATCGCGCTGGTCGAGGGGGCCGAACGACAGAAGACCCCAAACGAGGTGGCGCTGACCATCCTGCTCGTCGGCCTGACCATCATCTTCCTGATCGCGGTCGGCACCATTCCGGGCTTTGCATCCTTCGCGGGCGGCAGCATCCCGGTGGCGATTCTGGCGGCGTTGCTCATCACCCTGATCCCGACGACCATCGCGGCGTTGCTGTCAGCGATCGGTATCGCGGGCATGGACCGTCTGGTCCGCTTCAACGTGCTCGCCAAGTCGGGCCGTGCGGTCGAGGCGGCGGGTGACGTCGACGTGCTGCTGCTCGACAAGACGGGCACCATCACCATCGGCGACCGTCAGGCGAGCGAGTTCCGCGCCGTCGGTGGCTCGGATGCCGATGCGCTGGCCGAGGCGGCGCTGATGGCGAGTCTCGCCGACGAAACGCCTGAGGGCCGCTCGATCGTCGTGCTGGCGCGCGAGCAGTTCAAGGTGTCGATCGCCAGTCTGCCTGCCGATGCGGAGATCATCCCCTTCACGGCCCAGACCCGTATCTCCGGCGTGAAGATCGGCGATCGGCTGATCCAGAAAGGCGCGGTCGACTCGATCCTGCGCGCCCATCCGGGCGTGGGTGAGACGGCGGCGGCGACCCAGCTGCGCCGCATCACTGACGAGATCGCGCGCGCGGGCGGCACCCCGCTGGCGGTGGCGGAAAATGGCCGGTTGCTCGGTGCCATTTTCCTGAAGGACGTGGTCAAGGCGGGCATCCGCGAGCGCTTCGGCGAGCTGCGCCGCATGGGCATCCGTACGGTGATGATCACCGGCGACAACCCCCTGACCGCCGCTGCCATCGCCGCCGAGGCGGGCGTGGACGACTTCCTCGCCCAAGCCACGCCGGAGGACAAGCTGGCGCTGATCCGTCAGGAGCAGCAGGGCGGCAAGCTGGTCGCGATGTGCGGCGACGGCACCAACGATGCGCCAGCCCTGGCGCAGGCGGATGTCGGCGTCGCGATGAACACCGGCACCCAGGCGGCGCGCGAAGCGGGCAACATGGTCGACCTCGACAGCGATCCGACCAAGCTGATCGAGGTCGTCGGCCTCGGCAAGCAGTTGCTGATGACGCGCGGGGCGTTGACGACCTTCTCGGTCGCCAATGACGTGGCGAAGTATTTCGCGATCATCCCGGCGATGTTCGTGGCGCTCTATCCGGGCCTCGGCGTGCTGAACGTCATGGGTCTGGCGACGCCGCAATCGGCGATCCTGAGCGCGATCATCTTCAACGCGCTCATCATCCCGCTGCTCGTGCCGCTGGCGCTGAAGGGCGTCGCCTACAAGCCGATGGGGGCGGGGCCTCTGCTCGCCCGCAATCTCGCCGTCTATGGTCTGGGCGGCCTGATTGCGCCGTTCGTCGGCATCAAGATCATCGACCTTGTGGTCGGTGGCCTCGGCCTCGCATAAGGAAGCATTGTCATGGGTAAGGATTTCACTTCCGCCTTGCGACCTGCGATCGTCATGACGATCCTGTTCGCGGCTCTTCTGGGCATCGCCTATCCTCTGGCGATGACCGGGATCGGACAGACTATCTTCCCGCATCAGGCGAATGGCAGTTTGGTGCAGGTCGGTGGGCGGGTGATCGGCTCCGAGGTCGTGGGACAGGCGTTCGTCAGCGATCGCTATTTCCAGACGCGCCCCTCTGCGGCGGGCAAGGGCTATGACGGGCTGGCGTCGTCCGGTTCGAATTTGGGGCCGACCTCGCAAGGCTTGGCCGACCGGGTGAAGGCCGATGTCGCCAAGCGTCGTGCCGAGGGCGTGATGGGCGCGATGCCCGCCGACCTCGTCACCGCCAGCGGCTCGGGCCTCGACCCCGATCTGTCGCCCGAAGCCGCGCTGGCGCAGGCTGCCCGCATCGCCCGCGTCCGGGGTCTGGGTGTCGAGCAGGTTCGCGCGCTGGTCCTCGCGAAGACCGAGGACTCGGTGCTGGGTGACCCGCATGTCAACGTCCTTGCCCTCAATCGCGCACTGGACGCTGCTTCCAAGCGATGACGGCAGGCGAGCCGCGCCCCGACCCCGATGCCCTGCTGCGCGCCGCCGAGCGCGAGGGGCGCGGCCGCCTGAAAATCTTCCTGGGGGCAGCGCCCGGCGTCGGCAAGACGTTCGAGATGCTGTCCGAGGGCGCCGCACGACGGCGCGACGGCGTCGACGTCATCGTTGCGGTCGTAGAAACCCATGGCCGGGTCGAGACCGAGGCGCTGGTCCGCGGTCAGGAGGTGATGCCACGCCGCGCCGTGCCCTATGAAGGACGCACGCTTCATGAAATGGATTTGGATGCGGTACTCGCCCGTGCCCCCCGCCTCGCCCTGGTCGATGAACTCGCCCACACCAATGCGCCGGGCAGTCGCCATCCGAAACGCTATCAGGACGTTGAGGAGCTTCTGGCGGCGGGGATAGACGTTTATTCCACCGTCAACATCCAGCACGTCGAAAGCCTGAACGACGTCGTCGCCAGCTTCACCCGCGTCCGCGTGCGCGAGACGGTGCCCGACCGTATATTGGAGGCCGCCGAGATCGAGGTGGTCGACATCCCCCCCGACGAACTGATCGAGCGGTTGAAGGCGGGCAAGGTCTATCTGCCGCAGGAGGCGACGCGAGCGCTGTCGCATTTCTTCTCCAAGTCCAACCTGTCGGCCCTGCGCGAACTGGCGCTGCGGCGGGCGGCGCAGGCGGTCGATGCGCAGATGCTGGACCATGTCCGGTCGCTTGGCGTCGGCGGGCAATGGGCGGCGGGCGAGCGGCTGGTCGTCGCGGTGAGCGAACTGCCCGGTGCGGACGAACTGGTCCGTGCGGCAAAACGCGCGGCCGATGCCTTGCGCGCGCCGTGGACCGCCCTGTTCATCGACACGCCGCGCACCGCCACCTTGGGCGAGGCACAGCACCGGCGGCTGGCCGCGACCATGACGCTGGCGACGCAACTGGGCGCGGCGGTGGCGACCGTGCCCGCGCCCAGCGTCGTCGAGGGCATACAGGCCTTCCTGACCGACGCTCGCGCCACCCAGTTGGTCGTCGGCAAGGCCAAGCGCTCGCGCTGGTTCGAGTTGCGCCATGGCTCGGTCGTCGACCGATTGGTGCGCGAGACGCCCGGCGTCACCGTCCATGTCCTGCCGGTCGGCGAAGCGCCGGTCGAGCGCGAGCGGACTAGGCGGCGCGGGCAATGGGGCTCGCCCATCGGCTATGGGCTGACGCTGCTCGGCGTCGTGGCGGTGACGGCGCTGGCGAGCGCGCTGTTCCACATCCTCAACCTCGGCAATGTCGCTTTGCTCTATCTGTTGCCCGTCATGGCGGCGGCGAGCCTCTACGGCCTGCGCACGGGTCTGTTCGCGGGACTGGCATCGAGCCTGGCCTATAATTTCTTCTTCCTGCCCCCCGTCGGCACGCTGAGCGTCAGCAATCCGGAAAACGTCATCTCGATCTTCGTCCTGCTGGGCGTCGCCGTCGCGACCAGCCAGTTGACCTCGCGCGTGCGGGCGCAGGCCGATCTCGCGGCGAGCAGCGCACGCGACAATGCGACGCTGGCGGGATTTCTCCACCGCCTGAGTGGTCTGGCCGACCCGGCGGAGGCGTCGCGTGTCATTTGCGAAGACATCGCCAGGCTGTTCGAGGTGCAGGCGGTGTTGCTCACCCCGTCGCCCGCCGGACTGGCAGTGCAGGCGGCGACCAAGCCCGATTATCGGCTGGAGACGATGGAGATGGCCGCCGCCCACTGGGCGTTCGACACCGGTGCGCCTGCGGGCAAGGGATCGGCGACGCTGGCCGCGTCCGAATGGCTGTTCCAGCCATTGAAGGCGGGCAACCGGACGCTCGCCGTATTGGGGCTGGCGCGGGAGGCCGGGGGCGAGCCGGTGCGCGCCGACCGCCTGCCGCTATTGACCGGATTGATCGACCAGGCGGCGTTGATCCTCGAACGGCTCCGGCTGGAGGCGGAGGTGCGCGACGTCGATGCGGTGCGCACCCGAGACCGGCTCCGGGCGGCACTGTTGTCTTCGGTCAGCCATGACCTGCGCACGCCGCTGACCGCCGTCATGGCCGCCGCCGCGCAACTGCGGCAGGGCGCGACGCCCGAGCTGATTTCGACCATCGAGGGGGAGGCGTCGCGGCTCAACCGCTTCGTCGCCAATCTGCTCGACATGGCGCGGGTCGAGGCGGGGGCGCTGAAGCTGAAGATCGAGGCGATCGACCTGAGCGACGCGGTGACGGGTGCGGCACATGACGCCCGCCGCGCGCTGGAGGGGCATGCGGTGCGGCTCGACGTGCCGCCCGACTTGCCGATGGTCCGTGCCGATCCGCAGCTGCTGCACCACTGCCTGCTCAACCTGCTCGACAATGCCGGGCGCTACGGCGATCCGCGGACCGAGATCGTGATCGAGGGGCGGCACCGGCACGGCACCTTGCGCCTGTCGGTCCTCGACCATGGCCCCGGCCTGCCGCCGGGGCGCGAGGCGGAGGTGTTCGAGACCTTCCGGCGGTTGGAAGGCTCGGACCGGGTGGCGGGCGGCACCGGCCTGGGCCTCGCCATCGTTAAGGCCTTTGCCGAGGCCATGGGTCTGGGCGTAGAGGCGGGCAACCGCGAGGATGGCGAGGGCGCGGCCTTCGCGCTCTGCTTCCCGCGCGATCATATCATGCGCGATGGCGCGCCGGAGGGAATGGCCTGATGCCCGCGACGATCCTGGTGGTGGACGATGAAGTCGCGATCCGTCGCCTGCTGCGCAACACGCTGGAGCAGGCGGGGCATTTGGTGGTCGAGGCGCGCGACGGACGCGAGGCGCTGGCGCGCGCGGCGGCGGACCATCCCGACGCGGTGCTGCTCGACTTGGGGCTGCCCGACCGCGACGGGCTGAGCCTGATCCCGCTGTTGCGCGGGGCGGAGCGGGTGATCCTGGTCGTCTCGGCGCGCGAGGCGACCGAGGAAAAGGTCGCCGCGCTCGATCTGGGCGCGGATGATTATGTCACCAAGCCGTTCGACACGGACGAATTGCTGGCGCGGCTGCGCGTGGCGTTGCGGCACCGACGTGCGGCGGAAGCGGCACCAAGCGTAGTGCGGACCGCCGATCTGGCGATCGATCTCGACCGTCGCGTCGTGACGCGCGGCGGTGAGGAACAGCATCTGACGCGCAAGGAATATGACGTGCTGGCCGTACTGGCGCGCCATCCCGGCCGCGTGGTAACGCACGACAAGATCATCGACGCCGCCTGGGGCGGGGACGAGGACCCGCGCATTGATTATCTGCGCATCGTGGTGCGCAACCTGCGCCAGAAGCTGGAAGCCCCGCAGCCGGTGGGAAGCGTCATCGCGAACGAACTGGGTGTGGGGTATCGGTTGCGGGTGGAGGGGTAAGAGCGCCTTGTTCCCCGGCGAAGGCCGGGGCCCAGCTGCTATAATGCGTGAAGCGCGCGGGACGATGAGGGGGAGGCTATAGCAAGCGCTTGGTGGATGCCTCCCACGCATCGCCCCGCGCGCCATCAAACCCGCCGAAACTGGGCCCCGGCCTTCGCCGGGGAACGGATTTAACCTATTTTCTCCCCCGTCCGCAGGGTCAGCACCTCGACCCCGGTCTTCGTCACCGCAACCGTATGCTCGAACTGCGCCGACAGCTTTCCGTCATCGGTCACCACCGTCCAGCCGTCATCGCTGGTCGATACCTTGCGTGTACCCTGGTTGATCATCGGCTCGATGGTGAATGTCATGCCCTCGCGCAGAGGCGCGCCCGTGCGCGGCCGCCCGAAATGCATCACATCCGGAGCCTCGTGCATCTCGCGCCCGATGCCGTGGCCGCAATAGTCGCGGACCACCGAATAGCCGTTCGCCTTGGCATGTTTCTCGATCGCCGCGCCGACATCGCCCAGTCGCGCGCCGGGTCGCACCTGGCGGATGCCCTTCCACATCGCTTCCTGCGTCACGCGGACCAGCCGCCTTGCGCCCGGTGAGACTTCGCCGACCATGTAGGTCTTACTGGAATCCGCAATGAAGCCGTTCTTTTCCAGCGTGATGTCCAGATTGACGATATCCCCGTCCCTGATCACGTCCTCCGCGCTCGGCACGCCGTGGCAGACGACCTGGTTGATCGAGCTGTTGAGCACATAGGCAAAGCCGTACTGCCCCTTGCTCGCGGGCCGCGCGGACAGGTCGTGGGTGATATAACGCTCGACCAGATCGTTGATCGCCAGCGTCGACATGCCGGACAGGCTCACCCCGTCGAGCATCTCGAACACCTGCGCCAGCAAGCGCCCGGAGACGCGCATCAGCGCCAGTTCCTCTGCCGTCTTCACCATGTCAGGCGACCAGCGGTTGCGGCAGGGGGAAATCGGCGGCGGCCATCTGCGCCTTTACGATCTCGTGGAAGGTCAGCGTCGGATTGGCCTCGGCCAGCATGCCCATCTTCATCCAGAATTCCGCCTGCGCGTTGATCGAGCGGCACATGACCGTGCTCGCGCGGCGGATTTCTTCGTGAAGCTGGTCGTCGATTTTTACGATACCCATATATGAAGTGTATATGGTCCGTATATTGATAGCGCAAGCCGGATCAGGCGGTCGGGCGGGTCAGAACGAAGGTTGCGCAGCCCGCCATGACGGTGGCGACCAGCAGCGCCAATGGCCAGTGCGGCCGTGCCCCCAGCAGGAACAGGCCATAACCCAGCGTCATGCCCCCGCACGCCATCGCCTTTCCCCGCCGCCCGATCGCGCCGTCCTGCCGCCACGCGCGCAGGGTCGGGCCGAAGCGGGGATGGTCGAGCAACCACGCCTCCAGCCGGGGCGAGGAGCGCGCGAAACAGCCTGCCGCCAGGATCAGGAAGATCGTCGTCGGCATCAGCGGCAGGATCGCCCCGATCACGCCGAGCGCGACGAACAGGCACCCCAGGATGAGCCAGCCGAGCCGTATCATATGTGATGCGTAGCGGGGTGTGGGGGTGGGGGGAAGGGTGGTTCGAGGCGCACCCCCTCCCGCAAGCGGGAGGTGGATGGGGGGAGGGCAGGCCGCAAGGGCTGAAACCTCCAAAATTACGACCCCGCCACCCCCAGCTGCGACAGCATGAAGGCCTGCCACTCCGCATTCTGCCGTATCCGTTCGAACCGCCCGGACTTGCCGCCATGCCCGGCCTCCATGTTGACCCGGAACAACAGCGGATTGGCATCGGTCTTCTTCGCGCGCAGCCGGGCGACCCACTTCGCCGGCTCGTAATATTGCACTTGGCTGTCCCACAGGCCGGTGCCGACATAGAGCGCCGGATACGCCTTGGCCGCGACATTGTCGTAGGGCGAGTAGCTGAGCATATAGTCGTAATAGGGCTTGTTCGCCGGATTGCCCCATTCGTCATATTCGAAGGTCGTCAGCGGGATCGAGGCGTCGAGCATCGTCGTGACCACATCGACGAACGGCACCTGCGCGATGATCAGCTTGTAATCCTGCGGCGCCATGTTCGCGACGCCACCCATCAGCAGCCCGCCCGCGCTGCCGCCCATCGCGGCCACCCGGCCGGGTGCTGCATATTTCTGCGCAATCAGATAGCGGGTGACGTCGATGAAGTCGGTGAAGCTGTTCTTCTTGTTCAGCAGATGGCCGTCATCATACCAGCCGCGCCCCATTTCCTGCCCGCCGCGGATATGCGCGATGGCATAGACCACGCCCCGGTCGAGCAACCCGATCCGCCCCGCATCGACCGAGGGATCGGTCGAGATGCCGTAACTGCCATAGGCATATTGGAAGAGCGGCGCGGTGCCGTCGCGCTTCACGCCCTTGCGGTAGACGATCGACACCGGGATGCGCGTGCCGTCGCGCGCGGGTGCCCAGACCCGTTCGGTGACATAGAGCGCCGGGTCGTAGCCGGGGACCGGCGTCACCTTCAGCGTCCGGCGCTCGCCGGTGCGGGCGTTGATCTCATAGGTCGTGGTCGGCGTGACCAGCGAGCCATAGGTATAGCGGACCCAGGGCGTGTCCGGCTCTTCGTTGATCGACAGGCCCATGCGATAGGCGGGCTCGTCCGCCTTGACGGGCACGGACTTGCCCGCATCGGTCAGCAGGCGGATCATGCGGTTGCCGCCTTCGCGCTGGTCGATCGCGACGAAGCCGTTGAACGGCTTGAACGCCTCGATGAAGACGGCGTCGCTGCCGGGCACCAGGTCGCGCCAGGCGGCGGCCCCCCTGGCCATGTCGGCATCGGCCAGCGTCACCAGCTTGTAGTTCTTCGCGCCGCGATTGGTGCGGATGATCCAGCGATGACCCAGATGGTCGGCGCTATAACGGAACTCGCGCTCACGCGGCGCGATGACGGTGAAGGCGGTCGGCCGGGCGGCGGGGGCACAGCGTTGCTCGTCGCTGACCGTGCTCTGGACGCCGATACAGATATAGCTGTCGTCGGTCGTCCGGCCGACGCCGATGCTGAAGGTGTCGTCCTTCTCCTCGTACAGCATCCGGTCGGCGCTGACCGGCGTGCCCAGCACATGGGCCATCGCACGATAGCCGCGCAGCGTCGTGGGGTCCTTGGCGATGTAGAGGATGGTGCGATTGTCCGCCGCCCAGACGATGTTCGGCTCGATATTCGTGATCGTGTCTTCGTAAATGCGCCCGGTCGCGATGTCCTTGACCTTCAGCACGTATTGCCGCCGCCCGACCGTGTCCTCGGCCCAGGCGACCAGCCTGTTGTCTGGGCTGACCGCCCAATCGGACAGCGAGAAGAAATTGTGGCCCTTCGCCATGGCGGGCTGGTCGAACAAGATGGCGGCGGGCGCGGTGGCGCTGCCCTGGCGGCGTTCGATCAGCGGATAGTCGGCGCCGGTCGCGAAGCGCGACGAATACCAATATCCGTTCTTGCGGTACGGAACGCTGCTATCGTCCTGTTTGATATGGGCGACCGTCTCTGCATAGAGTTTCGCCTCCAGCGGTTTCAGCGCGGCCAGTTGCGCATCGGCATAGGCGTTCTCGGCATTGAGATAGGCGAGCATCTCCGGGTTCTTGCGGGTGTCGTCGCGCAGCCAATAATATTCGTCCTCCCGCGCGCCATTGGGCGAGGGGACCTGATGGGGTTTTTTGGCCGCGACCGGCGGCGTTGCCTGTTGCGCCGTGGCGGGCATCGCCACCGCGAGCGCCATCAATCCCGTTGCCGCCAGCCACCGCATTGCCGTCCCCCTTGTCCAGAAGTCGGCAGGATGGCGGCCCGGCCACGATCACGCAAGCGTCATCGGGCGGCCCGGCGCAGAACCCCATAACCCAGCAGCCCCGCCACCAGCGATCCCGCCAGCACCCCCAGCTTGGCCTCCGCCTGGAGCAGCGGATCGCCGGGAAAGGCGAGCAGCGTGATGAAGATGCTCATCGTAAAGCCGATGCCGCAGAGGAGCGCGGTGCCCAGCATCTGGGACGTCGTGGCATGGGCGGGTGCGTCGGCGATTCCGATGCGTACCGCCAGCATCGTCATGCCGAACACGCCGATGACCTTGCCGAGCAACAGCCCCAGCGCGACACCCAAAGTGACCGGCGCGGCAAAGGCGCTCACCGGCAATCCCAGCACCGGCACTCCGGCATTGGCCAGCCCGAAGATCGGCACGATCAGGAAACCGACGGGCTTGTGCAGCGCATGTTCCAGCCGGTGGAGCGGGCTGTCGCGCGTATCATCCTCGCCATCGGGGCGGGCCGGGGTAGGGGTCATCGGGATGGTGAAGGCCAGCAGGACGCCCGCGATGGTGGCGTGGATGCCCGACCGGATCATGAAGACCCACAGGACCAGCCCGACGAGCAGATAGGGCGACAGCCGTTTCACGCCCACCCGGTTGAACGCCGCCAGCAACGCGAGCATCGCGGCGGCCCCGCCCAGATCGACCAGCGACAGCGACGAGGAATAAAAGGCCGCGATCACCGCGACCGCGCCCAGATCGTCGATGATCGCCAGCGCCGCGAGAAAGACGCGGAGCGATGCCGGAACCCGGTCGCCGACCAGCCGGATGACGGCCAGTGCAAAGGCGATGTCGGTTGCCGCCGGGATCGCCCAGCCGGACGCGGTGTCGCCGCGATTGAAGGCGAGATAGATCAGCGCGGGCACCACCATGCCCCCCAGCGCGGCCAGCCCCGGCAGGATACGGCGCGGCCAGGTGGACAGCTGCCCGTCCAGCACCTCGCGCTTGATCTCCAGCCCGACCAGCAGGAAGAACACCGCCATCAGCCCGTCATTGATCCAATGCTCGACCGACAGCGGCCCCCAATGCCGGTGGAGCAGTCCGGCATATCCGGCGGATAGCGGCGAATTGGCAAGGACCAGCGCGACGGCGGCGGCGGCCATCAGCACCAGTCCGGCCGAGGTCTGGGAGTCAAGGAAACGACGGATCGCGCTGATGCGCGTCGGGTGGGACATGGCCATGGCTCCGGCAGGACTGATCCTCGCTGGCGGCCCGACCAACGATCATCCTGCCCGTGACTTGTCCACGAACACCCTGGGGAGCGATGTCGCATGACGCAGGGAGTGGGGCAAGATTAATCCTCCCCGGTACGGGGAGGGGGACCAGCGAAGCTGGTGGAGGGGGCGTGCCGCTAGGGGCGTCCCATGGGGAAGCCCCCCTCCGTCAGCGCTCCGCGCTGCCACCTCCCCGTTCCGGGGAGGATTGTTCGTCCTCCCCGCGCCGTGTGCAGGCGAAGCCAATCGCCGCCGCCAACAGCCCCGCCGCCGCGACCCCGGCCGCGATTTTCCAATGGCCCTGATCCTCCTCGGCATCGACGAACAGCTCGATCAGGTACCGCGTCACCGCCTCGGGATTCTCGCGCTGCGGGAAATGGCCGACGCCGGGCAGTTCGACCATCGTGAACGGCCCGCTGAACTTGCCCGGCACATCGCGCGCCGTGGAGGGCGGGTTCACCCCGTCGACCTCTCCGTGCAGGTAGAGCGTCGGCAGCGCCAGCGTCTTCGTCGCCTTTACCCGGTCGGCCAGCCAGGTGCCACGCGGGTCGGGCTGCGCCTCGTCCCAGCGGGCGCGATAGCTGTGGATCGTCACGGCAGGCCAGTCGGGATTGTCGAACGACTTTGCGACGCGGTTGAACGTCGCCTCGTCGAACCAGCCGGGCGGCGACCAGTTGAGCCAGTGGATATGGGCAAAGCCGCGCCGGTCGTCGCGCACTGCCTGCGCGCCGCGCCGGGTCGCCATGAACCAGTGATACCATTGCCGCTGCGCCTGGTCGAAGGACGGGGTCGGCATGCCCCCCAGGCGCGGCGGGGTGCTGAGCATCGCCAGCCTGCGCACCCGCTCGGGCCAGCCCACGGCCAGCGCCTCGGCGATGTTGCTGCCCCAGTCATGGCCGGCGACCATGAACCGGTCGATGCCGAGCGCATCCATCAGCGCGATCGCATCCAGCGCCAGGATCGCGCTGTCGCCGGTGCGGGGCGTGTGGTCATGGCGGAACCGCGTCGCCCCGAACCCGCGCAGGGTGGGCACGACGACGCGCAGGCCCGCCTGTGCCAGACGCGGCGCGACCCGGTCCCAGGTCGTCGCATCGTCGGGCCAGCCGTGGAGCAGCAGGACGACGGGCGCGCCTTCCGATCCGTACAGGTCGCAGGCGATGGAAAGATGGTCGGTGGTGATCGTCGGCATCGGCGGAAAGGACCCTTTGCTTGGACCGTTTCCAAACTCAGGTGATTTGGCACCGTTCCGTTCGTGTCCTGGCGACCGAGGCAATCCGGGCGGCGGGCGGGGCGGGCAGTGGCTCATGAACAACGGTCCGACGGTCTTCTATTCCTCCCCTGCAAGGGGAGGTGGCGCGCGCAGCGCGTCGGTGGGGTGTCCCGCTATCGATACGGGTGACACCCCTCCGTCAGGCCTTTGGCCTGCCACCTCCCCTTCCAGGGGAGGAAGGGGGAATCTTAAGTTCCGACAGCAAAACTTCGTCACGGGCCTTGATCGCAGGGGGCGCTATCGCGTTTTAGGACATTGGGGGTGCGCGATTGACGAATGGAATGACATGCGGTGGCGACGGCGTAACCTGGCTTCGATGAGTGCGGATGTGAATGACGGGCTGGCTCCCGGTGTCGAGGCGGTGACCAGCGGCGCCCCCCGTTCGGAAGAGCCGGTGCAGACCCGTGGCTACCGTGTCATCGCGCTCGTCGTCGCCTCCGCGCTTTTCATGCAGCAACTCGACGGCACCGTCCTGACCGTCGCGCTGCCCACCATGGCGCGCGATCTGGCGACCCCCGCCACCAGCCTCAGCCTGGCGCTGACCAGCTATCTGCTCGCGCTGGCGCTGTTCATTCCCGCCAGCGGGACGCTGGCCGACAAGTTCGGGTCGCGCACCATCTTCTGTTCGGCGATCGGGGTGTTCCTGCTCGGTTCGATCCTGTGCGCGCAGTCGGGGTCGCTACCCACATTGGTCGCCGCGCGTTTCCTGCAAGGCATCGGCGGCGCGATGATGGTGCCGGTCGGGCGGCTGGTCCTGCTGCGCAGCGTCGCCAAGGCGGACATGGTGCAGGCGCTGTCCTGGCTGGTCATGCCCGCGCTGATCGGGCCGATCCTGGGGCCGCCGCTGGGCGGGTTCATCGTGACGTGGCTCGACTGGCGCTGGATCTTCTATCTCAACATTCCGATCGGCATCATCGGCATGATCGGCGCGTGGATGCTGGTGCCCGAGGTGCGCGGCGATGCGCGGTTGCGGTTCGACGTGTCGGGCTTCTTCCTGTCGGGCATCTCGCTCGGCTGTCTGTTGTTCGGGTTCGAACTTGCCAGCCGCCCCGGCACCGGCCTGGTCGCGATTGGCCTGTTGGTGATCGGCGCGGTCTTCGGATGGCTCTATATCCGCCATGCGCGGCATATGACCGACCCGATCCTCGACCCCACGCTGATGCGGGTGCCGACCTTTCGCTTGTCGGTGATCGGCGGCTCGCTGACCCGGATCACCCAGGGCGCGCAGCCCTTCCTGCTGCCGCTGATGTTCCAGCTCGGCTTCGGCCTCAGTGCCGCCAAGACGGGCACGATCACCATGGCGGGTGCGGTCGGTGCGCTGGCGATGAAGGCGCTCGCGCCGCGCGTCCTGCGCCGCTGGGGCTTTCGCCGCAGCCTGATCGTGTCGGGTCTGGCCAGCAGTGCGGGCTATGCGACCTGTGCGTTCTTCCGCCCCGACTGGTCGATCCCGCGCATCACCTTCATCCTGGCACTGTCGGGCTTCTTCACCTCGTTCCAGTTCACGGGCTTCAACGCCATCGCCTATGCCGATGTGGACAAGGACCGGATGAGTGCGGCGACCAGCTTCTATGCGACCTTCCAGCAGCTGACCCTGTCGCTGGGCATCTGCACCGCCGCGACCGTGCTGGAACTGGGTTCGCTGGTCGAGGGGAAGGGCGGGCCGACGCTGAACAGCTTCTCGGCGGCGTTCATCGTGGTAGCGATCATCTCGGCCTCGGCGGTCATCTGGAACCGGCGCTTCGCCCCCGATGCGGGCGCGGCGATGAGCGGACATCATGGACATGGGGATAGCGATGAATGACGGATTTTTAATGTCATTCCCGTTCAGCAACGATCCAGCATAGAAATCGTTACCGGCGTTCATCCCATATAGGAGAAGGCCGGTGGCAGCGCAGACGGTAATCGTGACGGGAGCCGAGTCCGGGATCGGCGCGGCCTGTGCGGAGGCGTTCGGCGCGACTGGGGCGAGGGTCGCGATCCTGTTCCACAGCGATCAGGGCGCCGCCGATATTTCCGCCGAGGCGGTGCGCAAGGCAGGCGGCGAGGCGATGACGGTGCAGGTCGGCGTCGATGACGAAGCCTCGGTCGACCGGGCCTTTGCCACCGTCGAGAAGGAATGGGGCGCGGCCGACGTGCTGGTCAATTCCGCCGGGGTCAACATGGCGGGCGTTGCCGTCCGCGATATGACGCTGGCGCATTGGCAGCGGATGATCGACACCGACCTGACCGGTGCCTTCCTGACCTCGCGTCGCTTCCTGACCGGGCGGGGCGAGGCGAAGGGGGATGCGGCGATCCTTCAGATCTCGTCGATCCACGCCTATGCGGTGCGCGCGGGCGGTGCGGATTATTGCGCGGCGAAGGGGGGGCTGACCACGCTGGTCGAGACGCTCGCCATCGAGGAGGCACCGCGCGGTGTCCGGGTGAACGCGATCGAGCCTGGCATGATCCTGACCCCGATGAACGCCAAGGCGCAGGCCGATCCGGCCTATCGCGCGAGCTTGGAGAAGAACATTCCGATGGGCCGCGCGGGCAAGGCGTCGGAGGTCGCGGACCTCGCCGTCTTCCTCGCCTCCGACAAGGCACGCTACATCACCGGCGCGCGGATCGTCATCGACGGCGGCCTGTCGCTGATGCAGGCGCTCGGCGCATGACGGGGGCCGATGTGAACAGCTCGGTCGCCGATCCGCATCGCAAGGACCAGGTGGCCGACGCGCCGCTCGACCTCGACTTCAACGTCAAGCGGATCGAGGACGTCACGCTCGAAGGGCCGCCCGAGCTGATGGCCCGCGATCTGATGAGCCCCTATGTCTGGCGCGAGTCCGATGGCCGCTGGGGCATGATGGTCCGCGCGGTGGTGCCGCAGGGCGAGACGCTGACCGATACCGGCGTGATCTGGGCCGGGTGGAGCGAGAACGGGCGGCATTTCACGATGCTCGACACGCCGTCCATCGCACCCGGACCCGGCGAGCATGATGCGGGCGGGGTCGAGGACCCGACGGTCGTGCGCACCGACGATGGCTATATCGTCTATTATTCCGGCGTGCTGGCCGATCACGCGCATGGCGAGCTGTCCTATGCCGCCGGGCCGTCGATCGACCGGCTGGAGAAGAGCGGCGTCGCGCTCGCGTCCTCCAAGTCGGAGGGCAATACCAAGGAGGCGACGGTCGACCGCACGGCCGACGGGCGCTGGCGGCTGTTCTACGAATATGCCGCCGACGAGGCATCGCGCATCGGACTGGCGATCGGCGAGGATGTGGCGGGGCCGTGGACCGAGCAGCCGACGCCCTTCATGCCGCGCGAGAAGAGCTGGGACGACTGGCATCTGTCGACCGGCCCGCTCCTGACCGACGACAAGAACTGCCCGGTGATGTTCTACAATGGCGCGACCCGCGATGCGCGCTGGCGGATCGGCTGGGTCGCGTTCGACGAGCATTATACCCGCGTCGTCGCGCGCGGGATCGAACCGCTGATCCTGCCGCCGCCCGCCGATGATCGCGGCGCGACCGATATCGCCTTCGCCGCCTCGGTCGTTGTCGCGGAGGATGGCATCTGGCTTTACTATTCGCTCGAAGATCGGCGATTGTCGCGGGCGTTGATCCGGCGCAGTTGAGCCGTCCGTCCTTGTTCCCAGCGTAAGAAAGCCCGTCGATGCTCGGAGAATTCGAAGCACCCGTCGCCCCGAGCATCCACGCCTCGATCGCCCCGGCCCCGGCATTGCGCCCCGACCGGCCCTATGCCCGAGACGAGCTGCTGCACGAGCTGTTCGACGCGACCTGCCGGACGCGCGGCTGGACGACCGCGCTGAAGCTGATCGGCGCGGACGAGGAATTCGGCCGCTCGACCGAATGGACCTATGACATGCTGGCCCAGCGCAGCCTGTCGCTGGCGCATCGGCTGCGGGCGCAGGGCGTGGGGAAGGGCGACCGCGTCGTCTTGTGCCTGCCGCGCGGGCTCGACCAGTATATGGCGATCCTGGGCGTATTGCGGACGGGCGCCGCCTATGTGCCGGTGGATTGGGGATACCCGCAGGACCGCATCGCCTTCATCATCGAGGATAGCGGCGCGGCGCTGACCATCACCACCGGGGCGCGGGCGGGCGAGATACCGGGGGCGACGCTGGCGCTGGATGCCGAACTGGGCGACCTGGCCGCCGAGCCGCCGGTGCCGATGGGCCGCGACGTGACGGGGGCGGACCCGCACGACCTCGCCTATATCATCTATACCTCGGGCACGACCGGACGGCCCAAGGGGGTGATGATCACCCATGCCAATGCCTGTCACCTGGTCCGCTCCGAAAGCGCGATCCTGGCGCTAGAGCCCGACGACATCGTGTTCGGCGGGTTCAGCCTGGCCTTCGACATGTCGGTCGAGACGATGTGGAGCGCGTTCTTCGTCGGCGCCAAGCTGCTCGTCGCGGCCGAGCCGCTGGCGGCGAGCGGCCCCGATGTCGCCGTCGCGCTGGCGGCGGAAAGGACGACGATCTGGCATGTCGTTCCCTCGCTGATCGCGCTGGTCGAGCATCCGGTGCCGACCCTGCGCCTGATCAACATGGGGGGCGAGGCATGCCCGGCCGACCTGCCGCGTCGTCTGGCACGGCCCGGCCTTCGGCTGCTCAACACCTATGGCCCGACCGAAACCTCGGTGACCGCGACCTGGACCGAGGTGCAGCCGGGCAAGCGCATCACCATCGGCAAGCCGCTGCCCGGCTATACCGCCTGGATCGTCGACGAGCAGTTGCAGCCGGTCGAGGCGGGGCAGGAGGGCGAGCTGGTCATCGGTGGCCCCGGCGTCGGGGTCGGTTACGTCAACCGCCCCGACCTGACGGCCGAAAAATTCACCATGACCCCGTTCGACACCGTGTCGGGTGGGTCGGAGCGTATCTATCGCTCGGGCGACCTGGTTCGGCTCGACGCGGCGGGTGACATCGATTTCGTCGGGCGCATCGACACCCAGGTGAAGATTCGCGGCTTCCGCGTCGAACTCGCTGAGATCGAGGCGGTGATAGGCGAGGCGCCGGGCGTCGCGCAGGCCGTGGTGCATCTGTTCACCGATGCCGATGGTTCGGAGTTTCTGGCCGCCTTCCTGGTCGCACGGAACGGCGAGACGATCGACATTGCCGACATCAAGGCACGCGTCACCGAGCGCCTGCCCAATTATATGCGCCCCGCCGCCTATCAGCAGCTGGCGGCGCTGCCGACCTTGCCCGCCTCGGGCAAAGTCGACCGCAAGGCGCTGGTAAAGCCGGAGATCACCGTCGACACCGGCCGCACGATCGAGCCGCCCGCCACCCCGATGGAGGAAAAGCTCCACGCCATCTGGAGCGAAGCCTTCGCGCCGCAGCCGGTATCCGTCACCGACGATCTGTTCGAGGATCTGGGCGGCCATTCGCTCAAGGCCGCGCGATTGGTCTCGGCGGCGCGCAAGGTCGTGGGGCTGGAGGGGCTGTCGCTCGAAGACCTTTATGCCGCGCCGACCATCCGTGCGCTCGCGACCCGGATCGGTGGCGCGGCGGCGGTCGCGGTTCAGACCGAGGAGAGCTTCCACCGCGTTCCCGAATGGAAGCGTTGGCTGTGCGTCGCCGCGCAGACGGTCGCGCTGCTGCCCGTCTATACCATCGCCGGGCTGCAATGGTTCTTTCCCTATGTCGCCTATACCCACCTGGCCGGGCGGATGCCGCGCATCGACGCGCTGATCCTGAGTGCGCTGTTCTTTACCATCGTGCCGGTCGCCTCGATGCTGTTTTCGATTGCCGCCAAGTGGCTGATCGCGGGGCGGTTCAAGGCGGGGGACTATCCGCTATGGGGCGGCACCTATTTCCGCTGGTGGCTGGTGCGGCGGATCATCGCGGTGACGGCGACGCCCTATCTGGCGGGCACGCCGATGATCCGGGGCTATTACCGGATGCTGGGCGCGAAGATCGGCAAGCGCGCCTATATCGGCAATGGCGTCATCGACACCGCCGACTTGTTCGCCTGCGGCGACGATGCCATCGTCAGCGATCAGGCAGTGATGGCAACCAGCTCGGTCGAGCGCGGGTTGCTGCGGCTGGGCACGGTGACGCTGGGCGACCGCGCGTTCGTCGGCGGCCAGTCGGTGGTCGGCCGCAATTCGGCTCTGGAGGATGATGCGATCCTCGACGACATGGCCGCGCTTCCCGCCGAGACGGTGATCCCGGCCGGGCAACGCTGGACCGGATCGCCCGCTGCCTTCGACCGAATGGTCGAGCCGGGCGAGGTCATCACGACGGGCAAGCGGGCGGGGCCGTCGCTGGCGATCTTCATCGGCGCGCTACTGCTGCCGATCATCGCCATCCTGCCGATCGCGCCGGGCCTGATCGCGCTGATCGAGCTGGACTGGGCGACGACCGGCTATGGCTATATGCTCGTCTCGCCGTTGCTCGCCGCGACCTATATCGTGATGATGTGCGTGTTGACGGTGCTGGCCAAGCGGCTGATCCTTGGGAGGGTGAAGCCGGGCGTCTATCGTCTCGATAGCTGGTTCTATGTCCGTTACTGGATGGTCCGGCAGATCAACGACCTGGCGCTGCGGCTGCTGCACCCGATCTTCGCGACGCTCTACGTCATCCCCTGGTACCGCGCGCTGGGCGTCAAGGTCGGGCGGCGGGCGGAGATTTCGACCGCCAGCGCCATTGTCCCCGATCTGGTCGAGATCGGGCCGGAGAGCTTCATCGCGGACTCGGTGATCTTCGGCGCGGCCAAGATCGGCCATGGCACCATCGAGCTGGCGCATACCAAGATCGGCCGCCGCAGCTTCATCGGCAATTCGGCGCTGCTGCCCACCGGCGCGCAGATCGGCGACGAGGTGCTGATCGGCGTCCTCTCCAAGCCGCCCGAGGACCTGACCCTGGCCACCGAGGCGGGCAGCACCTGGTTCGGTTCGCCCGCGATCAAGCTGCCGGTGCGGCAGGTCGCGACGATGTTCGACGAAGGCGCCCGCTTCAACCCGTCCAAGGGCCTGATCGCCACGCGGCTGTCGATCGAGGCGATCCGCACCACCCTGTCGCTGACCGCGTTCCTGGTGTTCTTCAGCGCGCTGCTGTCGATCGTCGGCGATCTGGACGATTTGGAGCGGGGCGGACTGGTCATCATCTCGGCCTTCCCGTTCCTCTATGTCGGTTTCTGCCTGGCGTGCGGGGTGTTCGTGCTGGCGCTGAAATGGCTGGTGGTCGGGCGCTACCGGGCACGAACCGCGCCCTTGTGGAGCACCTTTGTCTGGCGCACCGAGCTGGTCACCGCGACCTATGAGAACCTCGCCGTCGCCAACTTGCTGGAGCCGTTGCGCGGCACGCCCTGGATCGGGCTCTATCTCCGGCTGATGGGGGCTAAGGTCGGCAGGCGCTGCTATATCGACACCACCGACCTGACTGAGCATGATCTGGTGACGATCGGCGACGATGTCGCGCTCAACGACTATGCCGGGCTGCAGACGCATCTGTTCGAGGACCGGGTGATGAAGGTCGGGGCGATCAAGGTCGGCGACCGGGCCACCATCGGCTCGCTGGCGATCGTGCTGTATGATGCCGAGATCGGGGCGGACGCACAGCTGGGCGACCTGTCGGTCGTCATGAAGGGCGAGACGCTGCCCGACGGCACCAATTGGGAAGGCAGCCCGGCGCGGATCGTCACCGAGGCATGATTCCGCTGCGGCATGACGGGCCGCTCGATCGGCTGGACTGGGATGGTGCCACGCCCGTCGTGTGGCGTGCGTCAGATCCGGGGCGAGGGAAGCGCGCTCCGCTGGCCGATGCGTTGCTCGCCCGACTGACGGGGGGATCGGTCCGGCTGGTGCGGAGTGCGACCGGCCAGCCGCAGGTCGCGTCCCCGGCGGGTTGGTATCTCGGCATCGCCGGGCGCGGCGGGGCCTGCCTGATCGCGGCGGCGCGGCAGCCCATCGCGGTGGACCGTGAAGTGGTGGACGATGCGCCCCCGCTCTGGGACATGCTGACCCCGGCGGAGGTGCGGGACGTGCGCGCCGCGGCCGATACGCCTCGGGCTTGGATGCGGCGTTGGACGATCAAGGAAGCGCATGCCAAGCTGATCGGCGATCCCCGCCGCATCGCCGCCGAGACGATCGAGACGCGGCTGATCGACGATCATTTATCGACCGCGCATCGCGAAGGCGAGCGTGCCTCGCAATGCTGGACCCGCGACGAGGGCGGGGCGATCGAGACGGTGGCGTTATGGGCATGATCGATGTCGAGGTCCGCCCCTATGTGGAGGCCGACCGTGACGATGTGCTGGCGATCTTCGACGCCAATCGGGCCGACTATTTCGGAGCGGGGGACCGCGACTGGCTGATCGAGACGCTCGACGAGCCGGACGGTCCCGCCTTCGTCGTCGCGATCGACGGACGCGCGGCGGCGTTCGGCGGCTACGAGGTCTGGGACCATTACAACAAGGCTTTGCTCTATTGGGGCATGGCGGCACCGGCCTGGCATGGCTGCGGACTGGGGCGGCTGTTGCTGATGGCGCGGTTGCATCATGTCGCGGTCCATGCCGACCCGCCGACGCGCTATGTCACGGTCGACACCTCACCGCAGGTCGCGCCGTTCTTCCTGCGCTGCGGCTTCGAGCAGACGGCGGTCTGGCCCGACGGCTATCGATCCGGCATGACCATGCACGAGCTGCGTTTCGATCTGGCGAAGCTGTCGGCGCAAGAGTTGGCGGCCCGCTGCGACGACGCGCTGGTGGCCGTGCGTCAGGCGATTCGCCAGCCTCGCTGACGACTTGGGCCTAAGTGCGGTGCGGCCCGGCGCTCTACAGTCCTTCAGCTTCCTTTCCGTTACGTCATCGGGCATCGTTCCGGAGTCGAAACAAGAAAACTTTGCAAACCTTTGTAATTAATCCATTTTCGGAGTTGACAGTCCTCTGGCTCCATGAAAACCCCGTCATCCTTAAATCTATGATATCGATGGATAATAAGGGGACTATCGTGGGGGTGGGCGTTTCTCGCGTATCGTTGCTGGCGATCGCTGCATTTTGTCTCGTTCAGGCGGGCTCCGCCGCCGCGCAAAGCCAGTATGTGCCGCCCGCGCCGACCGGGGGCTATGTGATGGCTAATGGCCAGCGCACGGCGGACTATAACGCGGCGCTGGCGTCCTGGCGGCAGGACAGGCAATTCTCGGTCGATTACACCAAGGGCTATCTGGGGCTGGAATATGCCTATGTCCTGGGTCTGTCGGGCAAGGGGCAGACGATCGGCATCAACGATGCGGGCGTGGCGATGAACCATCCGCTGTTCGCCGGATCGGGCAAGATTTCGGGGCTGCGCACGCCGATCCCCTCGACCTATGGCAATGACGGCATGGTCAATCCCCGGCGGCCCTGGGAAATCCACGGCACCCATGTCGCGGGCACGGCGGCGGGCAACCGGCTGGCGAACGGCGTGATGTTCGGCAATGCGTTCGGCGCGAATATCCTGTCCGCGACGACCAACTTCTCGGCGGGCGACTTTCTGTGGTGGCGCGACCAGATCCTGGACAATGTCATGGTCGCGACCGCGCAGGAGAATATCCCCGCGCTCGCCGATACCGGGCGGGTCCGGATCATCAACAACAGCTGGGGGTCGACCGCGACCCAGCCTTATACGCTGACCCCGTCCCAGGCGCGGGCCGCGTTTCAGCAGACGCTGGGCGGCTTTTACGATCCGGTCCTGAAGAATGACGTGCTGGTCGTGTTTTCGGCGGGCAATGGCGGCGGCGTCCATGCCAGCATCGATGCGGTGACGCCGCTCAATGACCTGCGGCTGCGCTCCAACTGGCTGTCCGTCACCAATTATCTGGCGGACGGCACGGCGGCGGCCAGCACCAGTCTGTGCGGCCAGACCGCGACCTGGTGCGTGTCGGGGCCGGGCAGCTCGGTCGTGTCCTCGGCACCGACCTATCTGGTCGACGGCACCGCGATCCGCGCCAAATATACCCGCGCCATGTACCCGGCCATTTATGCCGCGACGACCTTGACCCAGTTGCAGAATGCGGCGGTCAATGCGTGGCTGGGCGTGCTGAACGACTATCTCAACCGGCGTGATGCGGCCAAGGCATCGGGGCGCTTCTTCGACGGGGAGGCCGAGCGGACCAAGGTGGCGCAGCAGGCGGTCGGCATCTCGCTGGCATACGGCGCGCGGTTCATGACGCCCGATCCCGATGGCTATACCAGCCGTCTGGCGCAGATCCTGACCATCCCCGGCAATGTCGCGCTGGTCGGCCGGGATTTCTCCTATTCGGTGCTGACCCAGGCCAATGCGCTCATCACCGCCGAGCTTCAGAAGTACATCACCTTCACCGGGCCGGGCTATGCCGCGCTGACCGGAACGTCGATGGCCGCGCCCAACGTTTCGGGCTTTGCGGCGCTGCTGATGGAGTATTTCCCCGAATATAATACCGGGCTGATCTCCGACATTCTCGTGTCCAGTTCCAAGGATCTCGACACGCCGGGCGTCGACCTGCGCTCAGGGTGGGGGGCGCCGCAGATGGCGGTGGCGCTGCGCGGGCCGACCGCGCTGCGCGACACGCGCGAAGTCACGGTGGCGTCGGGCACCACCGATATCTGGAGCAACCCGATCACCGACGCGCGCGACCGTTATTCGGCCGAGGTGCTGGCGGGCTTCCCGAATGACATCGGCGGTCTGGTCAAGCGGGGCGGCGGCGAGCTGATCCTGACCGCCGCCAACAGCTATAGCGGCCCGACCCGCGTCGAGCAGGGCCAGCTTACCGTGGACGGCAGCCTGACCCGCTCGGCGGTGACGGCGGTGTCCGGCGGTATCCTCGCCGGTAACGGTAGCGTCGCGTCGCTGACCGCCGGATCGGGCGGCATCGTCTCGCCCGGCAGCACCGGCGCATTTGGCACGCTGACGGTGGCGGGGAACGCCAGCCTGGGTTCGGGCAGCCAGTTCGTCGCCGATATCGGCCCCGCCGGGGCGTCGGACCGGCTGGCGGCGCGCAGCATCGTGCTCGGCGGCGGCACGCTGACGCTGCGGCCGGTCAATTATGTGCCGCGCTACGGCGACAGCTATACGATCCTGACCGCCTCGAACGGCATCACGGGCAGCTTCGGCAGCGCGACCGCGTTCAGCGCGATCCTCTATCCCGAGCTGAGCTACAGCGCCGGTCGGGTGACGGCGGCGGTGGGGGCCAGGCCCTATGCCAGCGTCGTGGCGGCGACGCCGGTGCAGACCGCCTATGCGCGGCTGCTCGACGCCAATCGTTCGGCCTATGCGAACTTGCGCGGCACCTACGACCTGCTCGACCTTCAGGATGTCGGCACGATCCGGGGCAATCTGGAGGCGATCGCGCCACGGGCGGAGACGACGCGCCGGGCGATCGGCACCACCGCGACGGACAATATCGCGCGCTTCTATCGCGACCGCCTGAACGGAATGACGCCGGACGGCTTTGCGGGCGGCACGGTCGCGATGATCGGCAAGCCGTTGGAATTCGCGGCCAACGCCATCGTCGCACCCGGCCGCCCCCAGACGGTCAGCGACACGCCAACCAGCATGGTTCGCGAAAACATGCTGCCCGACAATGTCTCCGCCTATCTGGCCGGAGGCTATGTCGACGGGTCGGGCGCAGCCATGCCCGGCACCATCGGCGGCCGCGATCCGTTCGACGGCTTCTATATCGCGGGCGGTGTCGAGGCGCGGGTGTCGGATACGGCGGCGCTGGGCTTCGGCCTGTCCTATTCGGACATCGACGGCGACCAGCGTTTCGGCCAGTCGGCCAAGGGCGAGCTGATCCAGGGCACGCTCTATGGGCGGCTCGGCGGCACGCTCGGCCCGGCGCTCGATGCGCAGTTCGGGGCGGGCGTGTACCAGTCCTCGACCCGGCGTCAGGGCAGCTTCGTCGGCACGGCGTTCGACCTGCGCTCGCGCGACAATGCGCTAGCGCTGTCGAGCGAGGTGGGCGCGAGCTACACCAAGGGCAGCGGCGCGGTACGCTTCGGCCCGCGCGTCGCGATCCGCACCAGCAGCATCGACTTCACCCCCACGGGCGAAACGGGCACCGGCCCGGCGCTGGTGTACGGTCGCGAGCGCTTCCTGAGCGTTCAGGGCCGCGCGGGGCTTCAGATCGACGCGACCGAAGGCGGCTTCCGCCCCTTCGCCTCGGCCTATTACGTCCATGATTTCGAGGGACGTCCGGGCTATTTCAACGCCGGTTTCGCAGGTGGCACGCGGGCGGAGGCGCGCTTCCTGACCGCGACGCAGGACCGCAACTGGGGCGAGATCAGCGCAGGCATCGCCTATCGCTCGGGTCGGGCGACCGTCTCGCTGGCGGCGGACTCGACGGTAGGGCGCGAGGATGTGCGCAACCAGTCCTATCGCGCCGGGCTGAAGCTGTCCTTCTGATGATGGCGGCCCTGCTGCTGGTGGTGGCCGATCCGGTGCCGCTGACCATCTATCGGCGGCAGGGCGCGACGGTGGCGCAGGTCGAGGCCGATCTGCGGCGGTGTCGGCTCGTCACCACCGGCCCGGCGGCCGGTGGTGAGCGCCCGGATGGCGCGGCACTGCTCGACAATGGCGCACCGGGAAACCCGCCGGGCGAGACGATCGCGGGGTGCATGGCGACCTATGGCTGGCATGGCCATGCCCTGTCGGAGCGGGAGCGGCGCGACCTGTCCCGCCTCGCTCCCGCCGCGCGCCGGAAAGCCCTGGCGCGGCTGGTTGGGCGGCCATAGCCCCGAGCCACTCAATAGGGCGTTTGCGCAGAGTCGCCGCCTATGTCGGACGGCAGGCGCATACGGAACGTCGTGGGCGCGATCGGCAGCAGGTCCAGCATGCCGCCATGCCCCTGCGCGATCCGGCGTGCCAGGCTGAGGCCGATACCGCTTCCCGTCGGTTTTGTCGTGTCGAAGGGGCGGAAGATCGCCGCCGTTCGGTCCGCCGGAATGCCGGGGCCGTCGTCGCTGACCTCGATGGTCCAATGTCTGTCCGAAGCCATGACGGACAGGTCGACATGGCCCGTTTCGCCCGTCGCCTCGACGGCGTTCTGCAACAGCGCCCATAGCGCCTGGCTGAGCTGATCGCGGTCGATGGCGCCGATCAGGTCCGGTGGCACGGCGACGGTCAGCACGGCCTGTGGCCAGCGCCCCGCGAACAGCCGCGCCAGATCGTCGATCAGTTCCGCCAGCGCGGTGTCCTGCCGCATCGGTGGAGGCAACCGGGCGAGCGAGCGATAGGCTTCGGTGAAGCGCTGCAACCCCTCCGCCCGGCGGGCGAGGGTCGTGAGGATTTCGGGCAGCAGCGCCGGATCGCTGTCACGCGCCTCGGCCGCCGCCAGCCCGCATTCGGCCAGCGAGACGATGGGGACCAGGCCGTTGAGCATTTCATGTCCCAGCACCTGGATCATCTCGGCACTCGCCCGCGCCTCGGCGGTGCGTTCCTCGCTCTCCACATCGATCAGCGCGACGACGGACCGGCTGGCGACATCGACCCGGTCGGCGCGCCAGCTTCGCCCGGCATGGCGCAGATGCGTCGCCGTGCGGTCGATCAGCGGCGGCGGTACGGGCAGGACGCGGTCGTCGGTGGCGAACAATTGTCTCGCCGCCCGGTTCAGCGCGCGGACCACTGATCCATCAATCAACAACAGCGGCGTGGGCGAGGCGTCGAGTAACAGGCGGTGGCTGGCCGCATCGGGTTCATCCGGCGCGACCGCCATCGCGACCGGACGCCGGGCGGTGAGCCGATCGGCCAGTAACAGGGCGAGGATCGCCAGCGCCCCGCCTGCCAGGGCCAGCCAGAGGCCATGCACCCAGGCCAGCGCCGCCCCTGCCCCGATAATCGCTAGCGCCAGCCTAGAGCCCATGCTGCGCCATTCGCCGGTATAGCGTGCCCCGGCTGAGCCCCAGCGCGGCGGCGGCGCGGGAGATATTATGGCGATGCTCCTTCAACGCGGCCTCGATCATCAGCTTCTCGGCATCGTCGAGCCGGAAGGCAGCGGCCGGGCCGGTTTCCGGCAGGGTCGTGCTCGCGGGGGCGGGCAGGATCGCGGCGGCGTCGATCACCCCGTCATCGGACAGCAGCACAGCCCGCTCGATCGCGGCGGCCAGCCCGCGCACCTCGTCCGGCCACTCGGTCGCGGCGACGATCGCCTCGGCGGCGGGGGTCAGCCGGGCGCGAGGACGGCCGAAACTCTCTCCAGCCGTCTGGGCGAAATGCCGCGCCAGGATCACCGCATCGCCCTTGCGCATCGCGAGCGGCGGCACCGCGATCTCCAGCGTGCAGAGACGGCGGCGCAGGGCTGGCGACAGCGGCGCCAGGCTGTCGGCGATGCTGATGCAGCGCAGCCTCATCGGCAGCCGGTCGAGCAGCCGCGCCTGGGCGACTATGTCCAGCCGGTCGGCATGGCGGAGCAGCACCGTTCCGCGTGCCTCGCTCAATCCATGCCATTGCTCGGCATCGCGCAGGTCGATCCGGATCGGCGGGTCGGCGGCATCCGTCGAGGCGGCATGAACCGCCATCGCCGTCAGCGTCCGTCCCGACCCCGACCGGCCGATGACCGCGATGTTGGCGACGGTCGGCCCGACCCGCTGGACGACCGCGCGCACCGCCGCCATCTCGGGGGACTCGCCGAGCAGCATGGTGCCACCGATCGGGCGGGGCGGCGGCGTCCCCCCGGCCGGGCGGTCGCCGATGACGGTCGCGCATTTGGTGAGCAGATCGTCCTTGCGCCAGGGCTTCGTCACGAAGTCGCGTGCGCCCGCCTGCATCGCCGCGACCGCGATGCGTATGCCGCTATGCGCTGTGATGACGATGATCCGTGCATCCGGGTCGTCCGCCACCATCCGCGCGATGCAGCCCAGTCCTTCCTGGCCGTTGGTGCATCCGGCCGAGAAATTCATGTCGAGCAGGATCGCATCGTAACGCCGCCGCGCCAGCCGGGAATAGGCCGCACCCGGATCGCTCGCGATGTCGAGCCGATGGCCTGCCAGCCGAAAAAGGATTTCCGTCGACCGTGCCACGACCGGATCGTCCTCGACCAGCAATATCTCCCACCCGCTTGACAGTCCGGTCGGGTGTCCGTGCGCGGACACAATGTCCGCACCTGTCCCGCCATCCGATCGCGTCGAAGAAGATAAGTCTGATTTCATAGTAAGTTGGCATTTCCGAAGCTGGGCAGGGACAGTTCCTCCATGATGACCGAACAACCGATCCGCGCAAGTGCCGCATAGACAGGCCGGGCCACCACAGCCTAGCAGTCGTCCGGCGCGCGATCAGACATGGGGGACGTTTCGCGTGAACAGCTTTGCCCTTCTCTCGCTCTACCGTTCGCTGACCCGCCACAAACTCTATGCCGCGCTCAATATCGGCGGGCTGGCGGTTGGGATCGCGGTGTTCTTCGTGCTCGGCCTCTATGTGCGGTTCGAGACGAGCTTCGAGCGATGGCTGCCGCATCATGATCAGATCTATCTGGTCCAGAACGACTGGAAGCGCAGTGACGGGCCCTATTTTGGCAAGTTACCCGATTCGATGGGCGGTCTGCTGGACGAGATGCTACAGGATTTCCCCGGCCTGGTCGGCACCCGGTATATGGGCGGCGAGGAGGGCGGCAGCGTCATGCGCGGCGGTATCGCCCAGTTGGAGGATGTCGCACAGGTCGACGCCTCCTTCTTCCAGGTCTTCGACCTGCCGATGGTGGCAGGCGACAAGGCGACCGCGCTGGCCGATCCGTCGAGCGTGGTCATCAGCCGTTCGGCGGCACGCCGCTTTTTCGGCGATGCCGATCCGATCGGGCGGACCCTGACCCTGATGCTGGACGACAAATCCACGCGCCGCGTGACCGGCGTGTTCGAGGATCTGCCCAAGACGACCGATTTCCGGTTCTCGATCCTGACCCGCCTGTCGACCTATCATCCGGAGGAATGGTGGACCCGCTGGGGTAGCGGATCGGTGCTGACCTATCTGCGCTTCCCCGACGAGGCGGCAGCCAGGGCGTTCGAGAACCGGATACCCGGTTTTATCGATCGTCGCGGAGCGCGTGATCTGGGCCCGAACGCCGCGTCGAAATTCGGGCTGCCACTGTTGCCCATCACGCGCGTCCATCTGGAGCCGGCGAACGGGGAAAGCGGCGGGCGCAAGCAGACCGTGGTGACGCTGGGCGTGGTCGGCGTCCTCACCCTGCTGATCGCGGTGGTGAACTATATCAATCTGGCGAGCGCACGGGCGGGTTTGCGGGCGCGGGAAGTGGCGATGCGCAAGGTGCTGGGCGCCGACCGCGCGACGTTGATCCGCCAATTCCTGGGCGAGGCGATCCTGGCGGTCGGCGTGGCCGGGCTGCTGGGCCTGATCCTGGCGGAGATCGGCCTGCCACTGGTCAACGCGGCGGGCGGACTGTCGCTCGCCATGCCCTATGCCATCGTCGTGCCCGTGCTGTTGCTGGTGTCGCTGGTGGTCGGGACGGCGGCGGGTTTTTACCCGGCGGTTCTGTTGTCCGGCTTTCCCGCAGCCTCGGTGCTCGCGTCCGCGCGGACGCCGGGCGGCGGCCGGGCGGGGGCACGGGCGCGCGAGGCGTTGGTCGTCTTCCAGTTCACCCTGGTTATCGCCTTCCTGATCGGCACCGGCGTGCTGGTCGCGCAGACCCGGCATCTCCGCACCGCCGATCTGGGCTTTCGCCGCGACGGGATGCTGATCCTGCCATGGGTCAGCTATGTCGATGCCGCCAAGCGCCCCGCGTTGATCGCGGCGTTCAAGGCAGTGCCCGGCGTCACGATGGTCGCCACCGCCGACACGGCCATGGGCAGGCTGGGCAACAACAATGCCGCGAATGTCGCGGTCCCCGGACGGCCGGGTCCGGGTCCTTCGCTGCGCCAGATCAATGTCGGCAGCGACTTTTTCGGACTCTACGGCCCTCGGCTGCTGGCCGGGCGCTTCTTCGACGATGCGCATCGGACGGACGACGGCACTGACCGGAAACGCGGCGACCCGCGCAATATCGTCATCAATCGTGAGGCGGTGACGGCACTGGGCTTTGCGTCGCCCGAACAGGCGATCGGCAAGACCGTCGGGCAGGAGCATCCGCTGACCATCATCGGCGTCATCGACGCGCTGCGCTTCTTCTCGCCTCGTACTCCGCCCCAGCCGACCTATTATTACTACACGCGCGGGATCGTGCGTTGGCCCTCGGTCACGATCCGCTTCATCGGCGATCCGCGTACCGTCATGAACGCTGTCCGGGCCGCGTGGCAGCGGGTCGCGCCAGAGGCGCCGTTCAAGGGGGATACGAGCGTCCAACTGCTCCAGAGCTATTATGACGCCGATGAACGGGCGACGCGGCTGTTCGGGATCGGCGCGGGTCTGGCGGTGCTGATCGGCTGTGTCGGCCTGTGGGGCCTGGCGTCGTTCAACACGGCGCGGCGGGTCAAGGAGATCGGCATCCGCAAGGTGCTGGGCGCCTCATCGGCCGATATCGTCCGCTTGCTGGTCGGGCAGTTCCTGCGGCCGGTCTTGATCGCCAACGTCATCGCCTGGCCTTTGGCGTTCGTCGCGATGCGGACTTGGCTGGCGGGGTTCGACGATCGGATCAGCCTGTCGCCGCTCTTCTTCGTCGGGGCCAGCCTGCTTGCGATCGTCATCGCGGTGCTGACCGTGCTGGGCCAGTCGCTGCGCGCCAGCCGCGCCACGCCCGCCTGGGCCTTGCGCCACGATTGAGGAAGGATCGACTATCGAAAGCGGCGTCCAGCAGGCATAGGGACCGGCAGACTCACTTCTTCCAGCCCTTCGGATAAGCCCATGATCGTAATGGCAGCAGCATTTGCGGCATCCTGCGTGACGGCGGGGGTGGGGGGTGAGGTGGCGGCCGACCTGCTGGGCCGCCGGATCGCCGAGCGCGTCGCGCATTGCGGCGAGGTCCGGGTACTGGTCGCGCCGTCGGGGACGGTCGCGGCGGCGTTGCCTGCGAAGCTGCGCAGCCGGTGGCGTCGGCCGACGGGGCTGGGCCGTGAAGGCTTTGCGATCCGGCGGGTGGGGCCGGTCACGGTGGTCACCGCCGATGCCACCCGAGGGCTGGTCTATGGCGCGGGATGGGTGTTGCGGCATCTCGACGTGGCGGGAGGAACCGCGCGGCTGACCGTCAAGAAGCCGGTCGATCAACGGCCCACTTATGCGACGCGGCTGACCCAGATCGGCTATCGGCCCAAGAACAACAGCTACGACGCCTGGACGCTGCCCATGTTTCAGCGGCGGATCGAGGATTTCGCGCTCTGGGGCGCCAGCGGGGTGCAGATCATCGCCCCGGTGTCGGACGACGATGCGACCGGGCCACTCTTTCCCGCTCCGCCGCGCGAGACACTGGCGGGGATTTCCGCGATCACCCACCGGCTGGGGCTGGATGTCGCGCTCTATTATCCCGAGCTGGGCGATTACGAAAAGCCCGGCGTGGTGGCGGCGGAGGTCGCGGCGTTCCGGCGGGTGCTCGCCGATCTTCCGTATGTGGATGCGTTATACGTGCCCGGCGGCGATCCGGGGCATACGGCGCCCGCGCGGCTGTTCCCGCTGGTCGCGCAGCAGGCGGCCTTGCTGCGCGCACGCAATTCGAATGCGCCCGTCTATATCTCGTCGCAGGGCTTCGACGCCGCCGGGTTCGAGGCGTTCTACCGCGAGCTGGACAAACAGCCCGACTGGCTGACCGGCGTGTTCGTCGGCCCGCAGACCCGCGATCCGCTGTCGGTCGAGCGGGCGCGGATACCGGCGCGCTATCCGCTGATCCTCTATCCCGACATCGCGCATACCATGCACGCGCAATTCCCGGTGCCGCGCTGGTGGCCGGAGTTCGCGCTGACCGAGGGGCGCGAGCCGATCAATCCGCGCCCCTCCGCCTATGCCCATGTCTTTGCCCGGTTCGCCCCGCTGACCGCCGGGTTCATCACCTACTCCGAGGGGGTGAACGACGATTTCAACCAGTTCCTGTGGTTCCGCATGGGCTGGAATCCGAAGACCGATCCGCAGGTATTCGCGCAGCGATATGCGCGCGTGTTCATCGGCGATCCCCGCGCGGCGGCGCTTCCGGCGGCGCTGGAGGCGAATTGGGTTGGCGACCCCGCGACCAATGCGACGATCGATGCGACGCTGCGCCTGGCCGATCAGGTCCGGCCCGCCGCTTTCGCCGACTGGCGGATCGATGCGCTGCGCTACCGTGCGGTCTATGACGCGCTGGTCCGCCGTCGCACCATCGCGGCGCGGGCGCGGCGCGCGGCGACGCTGGCCGCGACCAGCCCGGATCAGGCGCGCGCGATCCTGGCGACCGGCGACGGACCGGAGGTCGCGGCCTTGCTCGACCGGCTCAATGCGCTGGCCGAACGTCTGTGGCAGAAGGCGCGGCTGCAACTCAGCGTCAAGCGCTATGGCGCGTCTAATATCGAGCGGGGCGCCAATCTCGACCGTGCCGATGTCGACCTGACCGGCCGTGCCTGGATCGAGGCGCAGACGGCCAAGGGCTGGCCGATCCCCGACCGCAGCCGTCGGGCGGAAGGCGCGCTCTATGACGATCTGGGCCGCCCGGATGCCGAGCCGCATCTGGTGCGCGGGGCGGGTTTCCTCGCCGATCCGCAATTCTTCACCACGGCCATCGACGGCATCGCCGACCGCATCCCGGCGGACGGCTGGTGGCCGGGCGAGCTGGACTATGCCGAGACGCTCTACGACAGCCCGCTCCGGCTGCATTATGACGGGCTGGACCCGCGCCGGGGCTATCGCCTGACCATCACCTATGCGGGCGAGGACTATACGCTGCCGATGCGGCTGGTCGCCAACGGGCATATCGTGTTGCAGGAGCATTTCGTCCGCACCGCCAACCCGATGCAGGTGACGATCACCATCCCGCGCGAAGCGACGGCGAAGGGTACGCTCGATCTCGCCTGGACCCGCCCGCCCGGCATGGGGGGCAGCGGTCGCGGCAAGCAGGTCGCGGAGACCTGGCTGATCCCGGACGCGCGTTAACGCGTCACCTGTCGCACGAAGGTGGCGACATCGGCCACCACCGGCGCGCGACCGCGAAAGGGGCGGGCGACCGACAGGATCAGTCCGACATGGCCGAGCTTGGGGTAGGAACGCAGCGTCACCGGCACGCCGCCCGCCCGCAGCCGGGCGGCCAGCGCTTCGCTGTTGCGCGGCTGGACCGTCTTGTCCTCGCCCCCGACCAGCAGCAGCGCGGGGGGATCGCCCGCTCCGGCCCAATGGACCGGCTGGGTTTCCTCCGGGCGCGGCCAGGTGCCGAACGCCGCGCGGGCAACATCCACGTCGAAGGGGGCGAAGTCATAGGGACCGGCCAGCCCGACCAGCCCGCGCACCGCCTGCCGGTCGCGGCCCAGCCACCGATCGTCGACCGCCAGCATCGCCGCGATATAGGCGCCCGCCGAATGTCCCATCAGCACCAGCTTCGCCGGATCGCCGCCGAAGCCGGCGATATGGCCCTCCGTCCAGCGCACCGCCGCCGCACCGTCCTCGACAAAGGCGGGATAGCGCACGGCGGGGACCAGCCGGTAATCGGGGATCACCACGACGAAGCCCTGCGCCGCCAGCGCCCGGCCCACAAAGGCATAGCCGCTGCGCGTCCCGCTGTTCCAGCTGCCGCCATAGAAGAAGACCACGACCGGCCGCTGGCCCGGCGCGGGGGCACGCGGCGCATAGATGTCGAGCGTCTGCCGTGGGTCGGAACCATAGGGTCGCGCTTCGGCCACCCGCCTGCCGCCACCATCCTTGGGCACCAGCCTGTCGAAGGTGGTCAGCGGCGAACAGGCCGCGATCAGCAGCGAGAGCGAGGCGGGAAGCGATCGGGCGATCCGATGAAACATCGTCATACCTCTCCATGCCCAAAGCCCGCTCCGACCGCCAGAGACGTGGCGATTCCGTCGGCGAAAGCGGCTGCTTTTTCGATCGTCCGGAAAAAAGTCATCATGGTTTCAAGGGCCTGAAATACGGAGATTGACGACGGCGCGGAAATACGGGCAGGGCACGGCCGGGGTAAGCGGCGGGAGCGGGGAGCTCTGCGGGATTGGCCGTCTTGTTTCCATCACATCACACGGGGTTGGGGACGGGGCGGCATGAAGGCCGGGAAGCTGTTATCGAAATGCGGGGCGTGGTGCCTTGCCGGGCTGTTGCTGCTGGCCGCCCTGATGCCGGGGATGGCATCGGCCGAATCCGTCGATCTGCACCGCACGGTCTGTAGCGCCACGCTGCCCGACGACGCCACCAATGCCGGGATCGTCGATGCCCCCTATCGCTGCGAGGCGCAGGCGCCGACGCGAGGAGCGGAGTGGCTGTGGCTTCGCCTCGATACGTCGCAGCTGGGGTTCCTGCCCGCCAATTGGGATTTGCTGATCGACCAGGCCCGGTTCGACCGGATCGCCATGCTGGTCGTCACGCGCGGCGGCACGATCCGGCGGTCGCTGTCCTATGCCGAATTGCGGGATCACTGGACGCCCGGCGGGCTGCTGAAATTCGTGGTTCCCACGCCGGGTCGCGACGTGCGCGGGCTGTATATCGGTTTCCGGCAGATCGACGACCTGTCGCTGATGCGCAAGGTGGTGGCCCGGCCCGGCAGCGTCATGAACGGCTCGGATGTCGGCTGGCTGGTGCTGATGGGTCTGTTCACGGGCACGCTGCTGTCGGCGTTCCTCTATAATCTGGTAATCCATGCCGGGCGGCGGCCCGCCTTTCAGCGCTGGTATCTGCTGTGGGTGGCGGTCGCGCTGGTCTATGGCCTGATCTGGACCAATATGGCGGCGCTGGTCATTCCCTGGCTGGTCGGGCCGGTCGCGGTGCGCATCTGGTTCGCGCTGGTCGGGCTGATGGTCGCGGCGTGCAACATGTTCTTCTTCTCGGTGATCGAGGACGGGGTGCTGCCGCCCGGCCTGATCCGGGCGGGGCGCTGGCTGGCGATCGGCGGCGCGGTGTTCGGCGCGCTGGCCGCCGCCGATACCTTGCTGCCGCCGGTGCTGACCGACCGGCTGCTCAATTACGACATTGCCGCAACCTCGGTCCTGATCGCTTGGTCCTGCTTCGTCGCGGCACGGCGGGGCAGCCGGGTGGTCTGGTTCTACATGATCGGCTGGAGCCCGGTCATCACGCTGTTCGTCCTGCGGCTGGCGCGCAACCTGGGCTTCGTGCGGCAGAATGACGCGGTCGACATGGCGACCTTCCTGGCGCTGGCGTTCGAGGCGTTGGTGCTGTCGCTGGCCATCGCCGACCGTTTCCGCCGCATCCGGCGCGAACTCGACCATGCCCGCCAGCGTCGCGAGATCGACCTGGCCGAGACCAAGACACTACGCTTGGCCGCGCAGACCGACTTCCTGACCGGGCTGGGCAACCGCGCCGCCTATCAGCAGCAGGCCAACGCGCTAATGAAGGCGTCGATGCCGTTCAGCCTGTTCCTGATCGACGTCGATTATCTGAAGGACGTGAACGACCGACTGGGCCATGCCAGCGGCGACATGCTGCTCTGCCATGTCGGGAACGCGCTGGCCGGGGTCGTCCGCTCGATGGCCGATGTGCGGGTGTCGCGGATCGGTGGCGACGAGTTCGCGATCCTTTGCCCCGGCGCGCTGCATGTCGAGGCCGATCTGGCCGAACGGATCGCCAGCGTGCAGGGCGAGCAATGGCATCCCCGCGACCGCAGCCGGACCATGTCGCTCAGCATCGGGTCGGCGCGTTATCCCGACGATGCCGACGCGCTGGACCTGCTCTATCACGATGCCGATCTGGCGCTTTACACCGCCAAGAAGCTGGGGCGCGGGCGCTATGTCCGGTACGACCCGCTGCAGCGCAGCCTTCAGGATCTTCAGATGGCCTTTGCCGGAGAGGCCGAGCAGGCGCTGGAGCAGGGCGAGTTCCTGTTGTGCCTGCAACCCATCGTCTCGCTGGAGACCGAGGCGGTGTGCGGGCACGAGGCGTTGCTGCGCTGGAACCATCCGGTCCATGGCATGATGAGCCCGGATCGCTTCGCCGACGTGCTGGTCGCCGAGCGGATCGGCCTGCGTATCCAGGACCATGTGCTGGAGCTGGCGCTGATCGCGCTGCGCGACGGGGGCGAGGGGCTGGGCGTGCTGTGCGTCAACTTCACCTCGGCTCAACTCGCCGGGCCGCGCTCGGCGCGGGCGGTCCTGGAGCGTTTGGCCCATCACGGCGTCGCGCCCGCACGGCTGTGCGTCGAGGTCACCGAGGGCGTGATGCTCGACCGGGGGGCGGACAGCATCCTGTCCAGCCTGCGCATCCTGCACGAGGCGGGCGTGTGCATCGCGCTCGACGATTTCGGCACCGGCTATGCCTCGCTCGTCCATCTGCGCGACCTGCCGGTGGACCGGATCAAGATCGACCAGTCCTTCGTCGCCGGGCTGGACGAGGCCGATGGCGGCACCTTCCCGATTGTCAGCGCGATCATCGGGCTGGGCGTGGGCCTGGGCAAGGTGGTGGTCGCCGAGGGGATCGAGACCGAGTGGCAGGCCGAGCGCCTGCGCGAGCTGGGCTGTCGGCTGGGGCAGGGCTATCGCTACGGCCACCCGGTCCCATTGGCAGCGATCACCGACAGCCATCCCGTCCCGCGAATTCAGGGAAAACTTGACTCGGTCAACTAATCTGATCCAGCATGGCGGTATGGAGCATCCAGACGTCACCGCCGTCCGCCGGTTCAACCGCTTCTATACCCAGACGATCGGTGCGCTCGACGCCCGCTTTCTGGGTACCGAGGCCAGCCTGCCCGAGGCGCGGCTGTTGTTCGAGATTGCGACGCGCGAGCCGGTGACGGCCAGCCTGTTGCAGGAGGCGCTGGGCATGGATGCGGGCTATCTCAGCCGCTTGGTCGCGCGGTTCGAGGACCGCGGCTGGATCGTCCGCGTCCGCCGCGACGATGATGCCCGCGCCCGCGACCTGCGCCTGACCGAGGCGGGGCGCGCGGTCTTTGCCGTCGTCGACCAGCGCCAGAGCAACGCGGTGGGCGATCTGCTCGCCACGGTCGAGGGGGCGGAGCGGCGCGAACTGGTCGAGGCGCTGACGCGGGCGCGGCTGCTGCTCGACCCGTCGTCGGGCGGGGCGTTCGTCATCCGACCGTTCCGCACCGGCGAACCTGCGCTGATCGCGGCACGCCAGTCGGTGCTCTATGCCGAAAGCTACGGCTGGACCGGGGAACTGGAAGCGATGCAGAGCGAGGTGGTCGCCGCCTTCCTGCGCGATTACGATCCCGCCCGCTCGCAATGCTGGGTGGCCGAGATCGACGGCGTGATGGCGGGGGCAGTGTTCGTCACCGATGAGGGCGAGGGGGTGGCGCGGTTGCGGCTGTTGCATGTCGAGCCCTTTGCCCGCCGCCGAGGGGTCGGCGATGCGCTGGTCGGCCGCTGCGTCGGTTTCGCGCGCGACGCGGGTTATCATGCCTTGACCCTGTGGACTCATACGGTGCTGGAACCCGCACGGCGGCTCTATGCCGCCCATGGTTTCACCTGCATCGAAACCGCGATGCACGAGCATTTCGGCGTCCCGCTCCAGGGCGAGACCTGGCGGCTGGAGCTGGAGGCATGAGCGCCGGGCCGACCATCCGCCTCGCGACCGAGGGCGATCTGGACGCGCTGCGCCATGTGATGACGCTCTCGATCGATCACGGGCAGGCCGCGGTGCTGAACCCGGCGCAGGTCGTCGCCAGCCGGACCGTGATGGGGCTCGATACGCAACTGGTGCGCGACGGCACCTATTTCGTCGTGGAGGAGGCGGGCGTGCCGGTCGGCTGCGGCGGATGGAGCCGCCGCGCGACACTCTATGGCGGCGATCACAGCACCAAGCTGCGCGACCCGGCGTTGCTCGACCCCGCCACCGACGCCGCGCGCATCCGTGCCATGTATACCCATCCCGATCATGTCCGGCGCGGGATCGGCCGCATGATCCTGGACCGCTGCGAACAGGCGGCGCGGGCGGAAGGCTTTGCTTCCGTCGAACTGATGGGCACGGCGGGCGGCGTCCCGCTCTACGCCGCCTGCGGCTATCACATGGTCGAGCATGCCGATGCGCAAGTGGACGGGGTGGTTGTGCCGTTGACCCGGATGCGCAAGGCCCTGGGCTGAGCTATTCGGGCGGCGCCTGGACTGGCGCCAGCCGGAGGGCTTTATCCTGTCGGGAAAACTGGCATCATGCGCAGGGCGAAGCGTCGATATTCCGGCATAAAGGCAAAGCGTGGCGAGCAACGATCGATCGACGGCGTCGGAAAATGGAGGTGCCGGTCCGGCCGATGACGTGCCGGTGCGCAGGTTGAACCTCAACCTTCTCTATCCGCTCGACGCCATTCTGCACGCTCCGACGCTGACCGAGGCGGGGCGTCGGGTCAGCCTTAGCCAATCAGCGATGAGCCATGCGCTTCGCCGCCTGCGCGACCATTTCAGCGACGATCTGGTGATCCATGGTGCCGGTGAGGCGCATCTGACGCCGCTGGGGCAGGCATTGCGGCCCGAGGTGCGCCGGATCATGCGCGAGGTGGAGGGGGCCTTCAACTATTCGATCGCCTTCGATCCCCTGACCACCACCGAGACGATCACCATCGCGGCGAACGATACCAACGAGCAGATGCTGCTCGGACCGGTGCTGCGCAGCCTGTCGACCCTCGCGCCCGGTTTGCAAGTGAGCGTGATGCCCCTCGATATCGAGCGGCCCGCACGATCGCTCGAACTTGGCGCCGACCTGTTGCTCCTGTCCGGGGATATGGCGGTCGAAGGGCTGGAGACGATGCCGATCCTGACCGACCGGGTGAGTTGTCTGGTCTGGGACCGGCATCCCGAGTTCCAGGACCGCCTTGGCGTTACCGAGGCGCAGTACCGGGCGGCACGCCATATCGTGGCGCGTGGAGGGGAAACGACGGCGTTCGCGCTCGACCAGAATGGCATCGATATGCTGCGCGCGCGACGCATCTGCGTCCGCACCACGTCCCAGGCGACTCTCCCCGCGATCCTGATCGGCAGCGATCTGGTCGCCACGGGGAGTTCCTGGGTGTTTCAGAACTATGCGTCGATCATGCCCCTCAAGGTGTTGGAAGCACCCTTTGCGCGGCGCGATATCGTGCTCGTCGCGCAATGGCCACGCAACCGCCACGATCCGATGCTGAGTTGGTTCGTTCGCCAAGTTAAGGGCTATTTCGCGCAACACTATAAGGTGTGAGTCGCAGCATCGAATTGATTCATGCGCCCATGAACATTTCGAATTTGCCTGTCACGAGAGTGACGCATAGCAAGTGACGTGACGGAAAAATCCCCGCCGCCACCCTCGGGCACGCGGACAGGGGATACCCGTCAGCAGGAGGACGGCCGTGGCCGTGATCGCTGAGATAGCGGCCGCATGTTCGCCGAGAGGCGTGTTCGTTTTTTCACAGGGTTTCGCTTGATCGGGCGTGTGGCCATGGCTGCGCGCGGGGTGGCGCGTGGCCGTGGGGGGAGGGGTTGCATGTTTGGTGTGGCTGTAAATACGCGGTGTCTGTTGAGTGCGGCGAGCCTGGGTGTGCTCGCGATACTGGGGGTGGCAGGGCCACAGCCTGTCAGTGCACAGGCCGTTCGGAGCGGCGAGATCAACGTGCCGAGCCTGCCGATGGCGCAGGCGATCGAGCAGATCGCGGTCCAGTCCGGCATCCCGATCGATTACGATCCCGACGCGGTGAAGGGCCGCACCTCCCATTCCGTGCGCGGTGCTCGAACGGCCGAGGCCGCGATACAGCAAGCAACGCGCGGGTCGGCCCTCGCCACGGTCGCGGGCGCCAATGGTGGACTGACGGTGGTCAACGACATCGTGGTCATCGCCCAGCGTGACGAAGCAGAGACCAGTGCGCTGGTGCGCCAGGCGACGACCTCCGACCGCAACGGCTTGGGCCTGCGCAATCAGCCGCGCAACACCCAGGTCATCACCGCCAAGACGATCGAGGAACAGCAGGCGCTGAACATCACCGACATTCTGCGCAATGCGGGCGGCGTGTCGGCCCTGGGCAATACGCCCAATTCGGGTGCCACCTATACCATTCGCGGCTTTTCGGCCGGTGGCCTGGTCAACGGCCTGACGACCTCGTCGCAATATGGCGTCAGCGCCGGGGCGGATCAGCCCGTCGCCAATATCGAGCGTGTCGAGGTGCTGAAGGGGCCGGACGCCTTGCTGGCGGGGTTCGGCAATCTTGGTGGCAACATCAACGTCGTGACCAAGAAGCCAAGTGCCGAGGAGCGGCTGGCCGTCAGCTTCGACACCGGCTCCTACGGACTGGCGCGCGGTGTCATCGATGCGAACAACGCGATCACTGCCGACAAGAAGCTGTCGGCGCGCGTCATCGGCAGTGCGCAGACGATGGACCGGAATTACGGCGGCTATACCGGCAACAAGGATTGGCTGTTCGCGCCGTCGCTGCGGTACAAGGATCGCCTGACCGATATCATCGTGGGCGCGAGTATCAACGAGGCGATTGCCGGGATCGGCGCCTTCACGCTGTTCGACCCCAAGACGCGCCAGATCATCGATCGCGATCCGTCGGTACCGATCTATGCGGCCAATTCCGGTATTCGGATCAGCACCCATCGCTTCTACCTCGATGCGACGCGACAGATCGTACCGGGCGTCGAACTCGTCGTCCGGGGGATGCACGACCAGACCGAGCTGACGACCCGTGCCGCGAATGTCGGCTATAGTCGGGCCGGACTTCCGATCGCCGACACCCAGGGAGGGCGGCAGAACGGCGATGCCAATGCGATCGACGGGTTCCTGCGGGTCAAATCCGATGTCGGTGACTGGCTGAAGGCCAGTTTCAATATCGGCTACAACTATAGCGACGGCTTTACCGCGCAGCGCAACGGACTGGTCTATAACCGGGCGACGCTCCCTTCGTTCGACGTCGCACCGATCGTTGTGAAATGGTCGCCGATCGGCAACGTGCAGATCCAGACGTCAGGCAAGCAGGAGGGCGTCTATGGCCAGGGTTTGCTGGAATTCTGGAAGCTGAAAATCCTGGGCGGCGTTCGCAAAAACTGGTTCGAGACGGCGACCCAGACCTTTTTCGCGGGGCCGAGCAAGGTCAACCTGCAGCGCAAGAATGGCACGTCGCCGTCCCTCGGCGTCATCTTCGATGCCACGCATAATCTCTCGGTCTTCGCCAATTACGGGCGCGGAGAGCAGGCGACGTTCACGGCGGCGAAGGATGGCAGCATCCTGCCGAACATCATCACGACCAACAAGGAAGCGGGCGTCAAGTTCGACCTGTTCGACAAGCGCGCCACGATCAACGCATCCTATTTCGATATCCAGCAGGACAATATCATCGTCCGCAATCCGCTCGACCCGACCGATCTTCGCGCCGGTCCGGGGCAGCGTGGTCGGGGTATCGACCTGAATATCGCCGGACAACTCATGCCGGGCTGGACGGTTCTCGGCTCGCTGACCCGTACGAAATATTCATTGCTCACGGTCAACGCGCTCCAGACCGTCGTCGCGCAGCAGCCACGCGACACCTACAGCCTCTACTCCGTCTATCGGTCGAGGATCGCGGATGGCGTCAGCGGAGGCTTTTCGGGCGGCCTTTACGGACGGTCCAGCTCCTATGCCAATCAGCTGGGCCAATATGTCGTGCCGCCATCGCGGCAGGTCGACGTCAACGGCTTCCTGAGCGTCAGGGGCTTCGACATCAATATTGGCATCCGCAATATCTTTGACCGGCGCAATTACGGCTCGGCTTCGGTCTTTACCTATGTTCCGGTCGCCGAGCCGCGAAACGTGCGCATCACCATCTCCAAGCGCCTGTTCTGATAGGTTTTTCCGATCATGATGCCACCCCCCGCCAATGTCGAGGAGACCCGCCGCGAAGCGGGTCTCCAGCCGCCCCAGCCCGCCCGTGACCGGTGGCGCCATGCGTGGCGGATCGGCACGCGGTACTTCGTGTCGGACGACTGGAAGTGGGCGTGGTTCCTGATCCTGTGCTATTGTGTGATCGAGATCGGCACGACCTACGCCTTCTTCTGGTCCAACCAGTGGCAGCGGCAATTCTATGACGCGATCGAGCAGCGGCAGGGGGCGAGGTTCCTGTCGCTGGTCGTGATGTTCCTGATGATCGCGGGCATGGAAGTGGGCACGATGTTCGCCCACAACATCGTCAACTGGACGCTGTCGATCCGGTGGCGCAGCTGGTTGAACGACTGGTATCTCGGCCGCTGGTTCGCGCGCGACCGCTTCTACGAGATCGAGCGGCTGCGTATGATCGACAATCCGGATCAGCGGATCGCGGAGGATATCCGGTCGTTTACGTCGATCGGCCTGCAATATGGCACGTCGCTGTTCGCGATCGTGATCTCGCTGATCTTCAGCACCGTGCGGGCGGTCGTGTTCGCGACCATCCTGCTGGAGACATCGTCGCCCATTTCGATCCCGCTATTCGGCTATCGTATCCCGCTGCCGGGCGGCGACCTGATTTGGTTCTCGATCGCCTATGTTATCTTCGGCACGGTCTTCGTCGCGTGGATCGGCAAGCCGTTCATCCGGCGCAAGATGCGCGAGCAGCATTATGACGCCGATTATCGCAGCGCCCTGCTGCACGTCCGGCGCAATGGCGAGCAGATCGCCTTTGCAGGCGCTCAGGCGACCGAGCGGGAGGGGTTGCGCATCGCCTTCGCCAATATCCGTCGCAACTGGTATCCGCTGATGCTCGCTAACGCCGGGCTGTCGGCGGGGCAGAATATCTATCAGCGGGTCATGACGGTCGTGCCGCTGTTCCTGACCGTGCCCAAATATTTCGCCGGTGCGATCACCTTCGGCCAGGTCCAGTCGGCGCGCGATGCCTTTACGCAATTCTCGTCTAACCTGTCCTTCATCGTGACCGCCTATCCGCAGATTGCGGCGCAGATCGCCAATATCAACCGCTTGAAGGCGCTGGACGATGCGATCGACTATGAGCGGCCGCGCGGCATCGCCTTCACGCCGGGTGGCACCGCTGATGGCGTCGCGATCAGCGTTGCACAGTTGGAACTCCGTCGCCCGAATGGCGCGCCGCTGCTGGGTGTGAGCGAATGGACGGTGCGCGACGGCGAGCGTTGGGTGATCGAGGGGCCTTCGGGCACTGGCAAGACCACGCTGTTGCGCGCGATCGCCGGGCTGTGGCCGGACGGCGCGGGCGAGGTGGCGATGACCCGCGCGGGCAGCGCGATGCTGGTGCCGCAGCGTCTGTACCTGCCGCTCGGCACGCTGAAGGGCGCGGTCTGCTTCCCCGACAAGGCCGAACAGCATGACGACGCGACCATCGCGGCGCTGCTGGAGAAGGTCGGCCTCGACGCGCATGTCGACCATATGCACGAACTGCGCATGTGGCAGGACGAGCTGTCGCCCGGCGAGCAGCAGCGAGTTGCCCTGGCGCGGATCCTGTTGCAGCGCCCGACCCTGCTGATCGTCGACGAGGCGACGAGCGCGCTCGATGCGGACAATGCGGCGTTCTTCTACCAGGCCGTGCTCGACGCCATGCCCGGCGCGACCATCGTCAGTGTGGTGCATAACGAGAAGCTGGCCGCCTATCATACCCATCGCTTGCGCCTGGATCATGGGCGCGCGACGACCGCGATCATCATGGCGGACGAGGCATGAGTGCGCTCCTGACCCATGACGAGGCGGCCTTGCGCGATGCGGCGGCGCTGGCGGTCGAACTGGCGGTTCGGCGCGGGGCCACGGCGCGGGCTTCGGCTCAGCATGAGGGCATGGCGCGGATCGCGGTGCGCGGCGGCGAGGTCGAAACCGCGCAGCGCAGCGGTACGCAGGGGCTGAACCTGACCGTCTTCCACGAAGGACGACGCGGCATGGCCTCGACCGCGAGCTTCGGGTTCGCAGCGATTGAACGGGTGGTCGAGGAGGCGATGATGATCGCGGCGCATGTCCAGCCCGATCCGGATGCGGGCCTGCCCCCTGCCGAAGCGCTCGCCTTTTCCACTCCCTTGCCGGAGATCTACGCCGACGGTCCGCGCGACCCGGACACGCTGCTGGCATCGGCGACGCTGATCGACCGGATGGCCAGCGATGTGGTGGGTGGCGACCCGGCCTTGCGGGCGGGCGAGTCGGTGGCGGTGGCGACCGAAGGGCTGTGGGCGCTGGCGACGAGCGACGGCTTTTGCCGCAGCATCCGCCGCTCCAACGATGCCCGCTGGTCGGTGATGCTGGCGCAGGACGAGGGGGGCAGCACCTCCGCCTTTTGCCAGTCGCAGGAACGCCGCGTCGAGGCGCTGACCCCGCCCGAACGACTGGTGCGCACCGCCGCCGATCGCGCGCGGGCGGGGCTGGGCGCGCGTGCCGTGACCAGTCGCCGTTGCTCCGTGCTGTTCGATCCGCGCACCGCCGTCTCGCTGGTGTCCGACCTGAGCGGCGCGCTGACCGGCATGGCGCAGGTTCGGGGCATGAGCTTCCTGCGCGAGCCGCTCGGCCAGAGCGTCGCCGCCGCGCATCTCGACTTGATCGAGGACCCGTTCGAGCCGCTGGGGCTGGCGAGCGGCGGCTTCGACAGCGAGGGTATTGCGGGTTCGACCCGGCACATCCTGCGCGGCGGGGTGGTCGAGGGGCTGTTCCTGTCGAACTTTTCGGGACGCAAGCTGGGCATGGCGTCGACCGGCAACGCCGATGGCTTCTACAATCTGCGGCTGACCAGCAATGCGCCGGGCGGCGACTTCGCGGCGATGCTGCACAGGCTGGGCACCGGCCTGATCGTCACCGAATTTCAGGGGGGCAAGACCGACCCCGCCACCGGCAACTGGACCCAGGCAGTCAAGGGGCTGTGGGTCGAGGATGGTCGGATCGTCCATGCCGTGACCGACGCGACGCTGGCGGGGCATCTGCCCGCGATGCTGAAGGGCATTCGCGCGGTCGGCCACGATGTCGAGCGGTTGGGGGCGATCCGCACCGGGTCGATCCTGGTCGATGACATGCAGGTGGGGGGAACGGCATGAACGGAGGCGCGGTAGCTCTGGAGCTGGGGCGCACGACGCTGCTCGGTCCGGTGGGGCTGGACGAGGCGGCGATCGGCCGTGCGCTGGGCGAACTGGCGGGCGGCGGCGCCGATCTGGCCGATCTGTATTTCGAGACGACCACGACGCGCAGCTGGCAGTTGCAGGACGGCCGCGTGACGCAAGGGGGCTTCTCGATGCGGCAGGGCGTCGGCGCCCGTGCGGCGCATGGCGGGCAGGTCAGCTTCGCCCATTCGGCCGACATGCGCGAGGGGGCGCTGCGCGACACGGTGCGCGCGGTGCGAACGCTGGCGCGCCACGGTGATGCGGGAAGGCTGGGGCAGGGGATCGCGCTGACCCGTGATGCGGGAAGCCATCAACTTTACCCTGCGATCGACACGGTCTCGGTCGAGGATGCGGCGGCGTGGATCGCGCTGCTGGAGCGGATCGACAAACTCGCCCGCGCACAGGACAAGCGCATCGTCCGCGTCGACGCCAATGTCCGCGCAACCGACACCACCATCCTCGTCGCCGAGGCCGATGGTCTGCTGGCCGCCGATGTGCGCCCGATGACGATCCTGTCGATGGTCGTCATCGCCGAGCAGGACGGCCGCCGGGCGCGCGGGCAGGCGGGACTGGGACGCCGCGCCGGGCTGGGCGGCTTCGATGTCGCGTCGGTCGAGCGGATGGTCGCGACCGCCGCCAACATGGCGCTCAACAATCTCGACGCCATCCCCGCGCCGGTGGGCGAGATGCCGGTGGTTCTGGGGCCGGGCTATCCAGGCGTGCTGTTCCACGAGGCGGTCGGCCACGGACTGGAGGGCGATCATCACCGCAAGCATCTGTCCGCCTTCGACGGCAAGGTCGGCGAGCAAATCGCCGCGCCCGGCGTGACGGTGATCGACGATGGCGGCCTGGAAGGGCGGCTGGGGTCGCTGGGCATCGATGACGAGGGCACCGCGCCCGATCGCACGGTGCTGGTCGAGGACGGGGTGCTGACCGGGCTGATGCAGGACCGGCTGAACGCGGGGCTGATGAATGCGCGCTCGACCGGCAATGGCCGTCGCCAGTCCTATGCGCATCTGCCGATGCCGCGCATGACCAACACCTTCCTGGCGAACGGCGCGGCCGATCCGGCGGACATCATCGCCTCGATCGATCGCGGCATCTACGCTACCGAGTTCGACGGCGGGCAGGTCGACATCGTCACCGGCCGCTTCAACTTCACCACGATCGAGGCGTGGCTGGTCGAGAAGGGCAAGCTGGTCGCGCCGTTGCGCGGCGCGACGCTGATCGGCGTCGGGCACGAGGCGCTGCGCCACATTTCCATGATCGGCAACGACCTGGCCTTCGACACGGGCATGGCGACCTGCGGCAAGCAGGGCCAGTCGCTCCATGTCACCGTCGGCCAGCCCACGCTTCGCATCGACCGGATGATGGTCGGTGGACAGGCCGGCTGATCTCCCATCTCCAGACCCCATTTTCCAGACAGGGACAGTTTCATGCGTAACGCGACCGAGCAGGATTTCGACGACATCGTCATGAAGAACGACAAGCCGGTGCTGGTCGACTTCTGGGCGCCCTGGTGCGCGCCGTGCAAGGCGCTCGCCCCCACGCTCGACGAAATGGCGGAGGAATATGCCGATGAGATGGAGATCGTGAAGGTCAACATCGACGATAATCCGAAGCTGGCCGAACGGTTCGAGGTGCGCGGCATCCCGCTGCTGCTGATCGTCAAGGACGGGGCGGAGGCGGCGCGCGCCTTCGGTACCATGTCGCGCAGCCGCCTGGATGCGTTCGTCGATGCGCATGTGGGGGAGGCGTGATGGCCGACACGATCGCTTTTCACGGTGATCCGGCGGTCAAGGCGCAGGCACTGGAGCGACTTCGCGCGCACATCTCGGCGGGGACGTTCGTCTATTTCCCGGCATGGCAGGACGGCAACGCCAATGCGATCGGCGCGATCGTCGAGGCGGACGACACGCCCGGCTATGCCGCCATGCTCGGCTATCCGATCGCCCTGGCCGAGACGCTTCCCATGCTCATCAACGGCTTCCGCCCCCGCAGCGAAGCGGCGGCCTTCGCCTATGCCTGGCTGGAGCGCACGCCGGTCGGTGCCGATCTTTCCACGGTCGTATCGCGGGCGATCCTGTCGCTGATGGACAAGGCCGAACTGTCCGCGATCACCGGTCGTCACCCGGCACTGGACGATAGCCGTGTGGCCATCATGGCGCTTCACCAGCGCATGATCGACGGCGACGAACCGGACCGTAAGCAATGGAAAGCCGCCCGGCTGGCGGCCGTCGCGGCGACCGATGCCATCGCGGAAGACCAGTCGCTGGCGCGCAAGGCCGGTGCCGTGATCGAGTCCGCGGCCTGGCCCGGCACCATGCGCACGGTCCTGCGCGATACGCTCAACGCCAGCGGCGCCTTGTACCTGCATCTATCGCTGGGCGACATCGGCTGGACGCCGGAGGAAGAGAGCCGCGTCTACCAGCTTCGCGAGCAGGCGGAGAAGGATGGCTACAAGGCGGAGTTCGAGGGGTTGGCGCGCGTGTATGCGATCCTCGACGCCGACCATCCCGAATTGGCCGTTCGCTTCCGCCAGCGGTGCGAGCGGATGGAAAATTCGGCCGGAACCTATGTCAGCGCCGGTTGGCAGCTGATCGAGGCGATGGAGGCGGCGCCGATCGTCTCGACCCAGGCGGTGGAGGCCTGAGGTGCAGGGGGACGTAAAGCACAGCAGGGTTCTCATCATCGGCTCCGGCCCGGCAGGCTATACGGCGGGCGTCTATGCCGCGCGCGCCGCGCTGTCGCCCCGGTTGATCGAGGGGCCGCAGCCGGGCGGCCAGCTGACCATCACCACCGAGGTCGAGAATTGGCCGGGCGATGAAAGCGTGCTCGGCCCCAACCTGATGACGCGGATGGGCGAGCAGGTGCGCAAAGCAGGCGTCGATGTCGTCGGCGACCTGATCGTCGCGGTGGACCTGACCGCCACGCCATTCCTCGCGATCGGCGACGGTGGTACCCGCTACACGGCGGACACGATCGTCGTCGCGACCGGCGCGTCGGCACGCTGGCTAGGGCTGGACAGCGAGACGGAATATCGCGGACGCGGCGTATCGGCCTGCGCGACGTGCGACGGCTTCTTCTATCGCGGCCGCGTCTGTGCCGTCGTGGGCGGCGGCAATACGGCGGTCGAGGAGGCGCTGTACCTCACCAATTTCGCCGAGAAGGTCTATCTGATCCACCGCCGCGACACCCTTCGCGCCGATCGCACCAATCAGGCGCGGCTCCATGCCAATCCCAAGATCGAGATGGTGTGGAACGCCGAGGTGGCCGAGATACTGGGCGATGCCGGTGGCGTGACCGGGGTCGCGTTGCGCGACACGCGAGACGGCAGTGTGTCCGAACTGGCGGTGCATGGCCTGTTCGTCGCCATCGGCCATGACCCGGCGACGTCGCTGTTCAAGGGCCAGCTCCAGATGGACGAGGAGGGCTATATCCTGGTCAAGCCCGGTTCGACCGCGACCAGCGTGGCGGGCGTCTTCGCGGCGGGCGACGTTCAGGACAAGCTGTTCCGCCAGGCCGTCACCTCGGCGGGCATGGGCTGCATGGCGGCGCTGGAGGCCGAACGCTATCTGGCCGGGCACAATGCCCATGCGATCGCGGCCGAAGGCACGGACTCCGGCGCGCTGGTGTGAGAAAGAAGGCATGATGACGAACCCGTTGCTCGACACGCTGGCGCTGCCGCATTTCGGCGAAATCCGGCCCGACCAGATCGCCCCCGCGCTCGACCGATTGCTGGCCGATCATCGCGCGGCGGTGACGCATATCGTGGAGACCCGGCCTACTGGCTTTGCCGAGGCATGGATGCCGCTGGAGCGCGCGGACACCGCGATCGCGAGCCTGTGGTCGGCGGTGTCGCATCTGAAGGCAGTCGCCGACACGCCCGAGCTGCGTCAGGCCCATGCGGCGGGGCAGGCGCGTCTGGTCGAGAACCATCTGCAGGTGATGCAGAACCGTGCGCTCTACGACGTGCTCGTCGCGCTGGCCGCGACGGCGGAGTTCGCCGCGCTGGGCGAGGCGGATCGCGCGGCGGTCGAGCATATGATCCGCGACTTCCGGCTGTCGGGCGTCGCGCTGGCGCCAGCGGAGCGCGCGCGCTTCGCCGCCCTGTCGGTGGAGCTTTCGCAGCTTTCGACCGAGTTCGGCAACGCCGTGCTGGACGCGACCGATGCGTGGTTCGAGCATGTCGAGGACGAAGCCCTGCTGGCCGGACTGTCGGCGTCGGACAAGGCGATGTTTGCCGATGCCGCCAAGGCGAAGGGGCTGTCCGGCTGGCTCGTCACGCTCCAGATGCCGCACGTCAATGCGGTCCTGACCTTCGCTGAGGATCGGGGACTGCGTCAGCGGGTCTATACCGCGTCGGGCACGCGCGCCTCCGATCAGGGGCCTCAGGCGGGGCGGTTCGACAATTCCGGCCGGATCGCGGCGATCCTCGACCGGCGGCGAGAGGCGGCGCGGCTGCTGGGCTTTGCCGATCCGGTGGAATGGTCACTCGCCACCAAGATGGCGCCGAACGCGGGCGAGGTGCTGGCCTTCCTGCGCGATCTCGCGCGCCGGGCGAAACCGGCGGCCGAGCAGGAATATGCCGCGCTCGCCGATTATGCCGCCGACCATCTGGGGATCGCCGATCTCCAGCCCTGGGATGTGACCTTTGTTGCCGAGCGGCTGCGCGAGGCGCGTTTTGCGGTCGACGAGCAGGAGGTGCGGGCGCATTTCCCGGTCGAACGTGTCATCGCGGGGTGGCAGGATCTGCTCGACCGGCTGTTCGGCATCCGCCTGATCGCGCGTCCCGACATCGCCGTCTATCATCCCGACGCCTGTTATTACGACGTCGCGGACGAAGCGGGCACGGTGTTCGCGGGGGTCTATTCCGACCTTCACGCCCGCGCGGGCAAGCGCGGCGGCGCCTGGATGGCACAGGCGCGGCCCCGGCTGAACGACGGCAATGTCCGGCGCGTGCCGGTGGCCTATCTGGTCTGCAACTTCGCGCCGAAGATGCCGGGCAGCCCCTCGCTGCTCAGCCACAAGGAGGTCGTGACCTTCCTGCACGAGACCGGGCATTGCCTGCATCACCTGTTCACCCGCGTCGACCGGCCCAATATCGCGGGCACCAACGGCTTCGAATGGGATGCGATCGAGCTGCCCAGCCAGCTGATGGAGGATTTTGCCTGGGACCGCGCCGTGCTGCGGGGCATGTCGGGCCATCACGAAACGGGCGTGGCGCTGTCGGACGCGCTGTTCGACAAGCTGATCGCCGCGCGACACTTCCTGTCGGGCATGTTCATCGTGCGGCAGGTCGAATTCGCGCTGTTCGACCTGCTCCTCCATCTCGGCACGCTGGGCGACGACCCGATGGAGGTGATCGAGGCGGTGCGCGACGAGGTGGCGGTGGTCCATCCGCCCGCCTGGCACCGCTTCCCGCACGCCTTCACCCATATCTTCGCGGGGGGCTATGCATCGGGCTATTACAGCTATCTCTGGGCCGAAGTATTGGCCGCTGACGGCTTCCGGGGTTTTGCCGACGCGGGGCTGATCGACCGCGCCACCGCCACCCGCTTCCGCGACGAGGTGCTGGCACGCGGTGCGAGCCGTCCAGCAGCGGCAAGCTTCCGCGCCTTTCGCGGGCGCGATGCCGATCCACAAACGATGCTGGTGCGCCATGGACTGGCCGTCGATGCTCGCTAGGCGCGACACCGCCGCCATCCGCGCCTGGCGGGCGGACGCGATTCACCGGATCGAGGCGGATTTCAACCGCTCGGCCGACACGCACCTGATCCGCGTCGAGCTGCCGCGCTATCCGGGCATCACGCTCTATCTGAAGGATGAAAGCAGCCATCCGACCGGCAGCCTCAAGCACCGGCTGGCACGCTCGTTGTTCCTCTATGCGCTGTGCAATGGCTGGATCGGGCCGGATACCTGCGTGATCGAGTCCTCGTCCGGCTCGACGGCGGTGAGCGAGGCCTATTTCGCCAGGATGCTGGGCCTGCGCTTCATCGCGGTGGTCCCCGCCTCGACCGCCGCGCCGAAGCTCGACGCGATCCGCTTTCATGGCGGCGAAATCCATGCGGTCGACGATCCGCGTACCGTCTACGACGTGTCCAACGCCCTCGCGGCGGAGACGGGCGGCCATTATCTCGACCAGTTCACCTATGCCGAGCGCGCGACCGACTGGCGCGGCAACAACAACATCGCCGAGAGCATCTTCGCCCAGATGTCCGCGGAGGAGCATCCTATTCCCCGCTGGGTCGTCTGCGGGGCGGGAACGGGCGGCACCTCGGCGACGATCGGGCGGTTCATCGCCTATCAGCGCCATGCCACGCAGCTGTGTGTGGCCGATCCGGTCCATTCGGTCTTCCACCGCCACTTCGCCGACCGCAGCGCATCCTCGCTGCCCGAGGGGTGTGCGAGCTGTATCGAGGGGATCGGGCGGCCGCGTGTCGAGCCCAGCTTCATCCCCTCGGTGATCGACCGGATGATCGCGGTCGAGGATGCCGCCAGCATCGGCGCGATGCGCGCGCTGTCGGCACGACTGGGGCGGCGGGTCGGCGGTTCCACCGGCACCAACCTCGTCGCCGTGGCCCGGTTGGTGGAGGAAATGGCGCGTCAGGGACAGGCCGGCTCGATCGTCACCATCCTGTGCGATGGTGGCGAGCGCTACGGTTGCACCTATTATGACGATGCGTGGCTGGACGCGCGCGGGTTGGACTGGCGGGTGCACGAAGCGGCATTCCGCGCGCTGTTCGTCGCCTGAGGCGGGGTAGCTGGTTCGTAACGCCAGTCCTCCGCCTTGGGACCGATCGGCATCCATTCTATTCCTCCCCTGGAAGGGGAGGTGGCAGGCCGAAGGCCTGACGGAGGGGTGTCCCGATCGGAGAGGTTGGTCAAACTTCGCGACCGGGGCACCTCTCCACCATCCTACGGATGGTACCCCTGCCCTTGCAGGGGAGGAATGAGGGCGGGACGGTCTGAATATCGATCGGTCCTAAGGCTCGAGCCCCAAAGCCGCGCGGTCGGCGGTCGCGGCGGCCAGTTCGGCGCGGGCGGCGGCGATCCGGGCCTGGGCGTCGATCAGGCGGACGCGGGCGTCGTTCGCGGTTTCCTCGCGCTGATTGACCAGGAAGAAGTCGCTCGACCCCAGCTCGAACCGCCGCCGCTCCGCCGCCGCCAGCCGTTCGGCGAGCTGGCGTTCCTGCTCGGCGATGACGGCCAGCTTTTCGGCGGCCTCGACGCCGATGCTGATGCCCTCCACCTCGACCGTGATCTGGTCGCGCAGGAAACGGCTGCGCGCCGACAGCGCGTCCATCTCGGCCTGCGCCTCGACGATCTTGCCCTTCGCCGCGCGGTTTTGAAGCGGCATCGAGAAGCGGAAGCCAACCGCTGCCTCCAACGGCGTGCGATTGGGGCCGCCCAGACCGATGGGGCCGACATCCTTGCCCATCTCGCCGCGCAGATCGAACCGGGGGCGCAGGTCGTTCTGGGCCAGCGCCAGCCGTGCCGAACCCTGATCGATCCGCGCCAGCAGCACCTGAAGGTCGGGACGGCGCTGCTCGAAATTGCGGCGGGCGACGACGGTGACGCCCGACAGCGCCTCCGCTCCGCTGGGCAGGCGCTCTGGCCCGACCATCACCGGTTCGCCCTGGCCGTCGCGATAATAGAGCGACAGGGCATTGGCCGCCGCCTGGAAGTCTCCCTCGGCCCGGACCACCAGGGCGCGGCGGCGGACGAGATTCTGGTCGTTCTCGGCCAGCAATATGTCGGGCCGCGCGCCCAGCTCGACCTGACGCGCCAGCCCGCCGCGCCGGTTGAGCGACAGGTCCAGAAGGTCGCGATAGGCGCGCAGGCGCAGGCCCGCCGCGACCCAGTTCTGATAAGCATCGATCGCGCGCCGCTGAACGCCGATCGCCACCGCCTCGCGCTCGAATTTCGCGATGTCGATGTCGCCCGATGCCAGCGTGCGGCGGGTGCGGCGTTCGTCCACCAGCCGGTCGCGCAGCAGCGAGTAGAGCGCGCCGACCTTCACCTCGCCCAGCCGGTTGGTGTAATTCTGGTCCTCATAGACCGGGAAGCTGCCCCGGCTGACGCGGTAGCCGCCATAGACATAGCCGCCATTGTTGGTCAGCGGCCGGTTCGCGCTCGCCGCGGCGACGGTGCCGTCATAATAGCCGAGCGTGCGCGAGCGCCCCTCCGCCTCGAACACCGTGTCGAAGGCGCCGTCGGCGGTGATCGCCTTGCCCTCGGCGGAGCGGATCTTGGCCAGTGCCTCGACGATCTGCGGCGCGGCGCGGGCGGAGGCGCGCAACACTTCATCCAGGGTCAACGGCCCAGAGCTGGGCGCGGCAGGCGCGGGCACCGGGTTGGCCTCGATCCGCTGGGCCATGACGGGCGCGGCCAGCGCGGGAGCGACGACCAGCGCGGAGATGAGCAGCATGAACCGGATCATTTCGGCTTGCCCGCCTTGGCCGCGATCTTCTTGTCTTCGTCCTTCGCTTCCTTGCCGTCCTGCTTTTCATTGACGGTCTGACCGAATTCCAGCGGGAAGTCGTTGAGCTGACGCCAGAGTTCATAACCGACCGTGACCGTCTCTCCCTGGACCCAGCCCTGCACCTTGCCGCCCAGCCGGACGAAGCGGCGTTCGGGCCAGGCGGGCTTGCCGGGTGCCGGTTCGACTAGGATGCGGAACAGCCCCTGCGCATTGGCATTGGGGTCGATCGTCCGGACGCGGCCGTCGAAAAAGCCGTAGGCGACCGAAGGCCAGCCGCTGAACTGGATCGCGGGCCACCCCTCGAACTCCAGGCGCACCGGGCGGCCGGGGCGCAGCAGGGGGACGTCGCGGCCGTCGATCAGCAGCTCGACCGCGCGCTGCACCTCTTCCGGCGCCACCACCGCCAGCGCGGTGCCCGCCGAGACATAGGCACCGCCCGCCGCCGCGTTGAGATTCTGGATACGGCCGTCGCGGGGCGCGCGGACCAGCTGCGCCGACTGGCGGTTCAGTTGCACCTCGATGCGGTTGAGCTTGGCCCGCGATTCCGCCAGCTTGGCGCCGGAGTCCGCGACCTTGATCTGCGCCTGTTCGTAATCGCGACGCGAGGCCAATCCTTCGGAATAGAGCTGGCGGGTGCGGTTGACGTCGATCTGCGCGACCGCCTGCGACTGGCGGACCGAAGCGATCTCTGCCTCCACCTGCGCGCGCTCGGCGGCGAGGCGAGAGAGCAGATTGGGGTCGAGATCGATGATGCGCGCGATCGGGTCGCCGCGCTTCACATGCTGGCCGTCCTGCACATACCAGCGCTCGACCCGGCCGGGGACCAGCGCGGTCACGTCCTGCGCGCGGTCGGTCGGGTCTAGCGAGACGACCTGCCCCCTCCCTTGCGCGGTCTGCAACCACGGCACGAAGAACAAGATGAAGATGACCGCCGCGATCCCGGCCGTCAGGATCCAGGCGATCGCGACCGTGACCCGTGGCGGGCGCAGCGAGGAGAGGGTGCGGAAATGCGCGAGCTGGTCAGGCGACATCGGCGTCCTTCCGGCGATAGGCGGCCTGGAGTTCGGCCAGCTGGTCGAAGCGGCGCTGCTCGGTCAGGCCGAGATAGAGATAGCCGTCCAGCTCCATGTCCTCGGGCCGGCCGGTGCACAGCAAGACGGTCGTGCCATGCTGCTTCAACAGTCGTAGCGCGGCGCGCAGTCGCTCGGGCGGCAACAGGTCGTAGAGCTGGCCGAGCAGCAGCAGCTTGGGGCCGACGAGCAGCGCGTTGGCGAGCTTCAGCGCCATGGTCTCGCCGACGCTGAGCGGATAGCCGGTCGAGCCGAGCGGCGTGTCGAGACCTTGCGGCAGGCTGGCGAGGCGCCGTTCCAGCCCGACCAGCGCCAGCGCCTCCATCGCCTTTTCGGCCAGGTCGCCCGAGGCGAGACGGAGATACTCACGGATCGTCACCTCGACGATGGTCGAGCGGTCGAGCACCGTCACCTCCGAGCGGAGACGATACATATCGAACGAACCCAGATCGGCATTGCCGATCCGCACCAGCCCGCGATCGGGCAAAGCGTGGCGTTTCAGCAGCATGGCCAGCCGCCGCTCCGCGCCCGGCTCGGCCACGGTGACGAGCTGTTCCCCGGCCGTCAGCGTCAGATTGTAATGCGCGTCGTTGAAGGCCACGTCGGTCAGCTTGACCGATCCGTCGCGCGGACCATTGTCGCCGCGCACCGTCGGCTCCTGCGGAATGGCGAAGAGCAGCGACAGCTCTTCGGCGCTGGCGACCAGATCATAGAAGGTGTCGAGATAATTGCCGAGCTGCGAGATGCCGTAGAACACGCCCGACAGGATCAGCTCGGCGGCGACCAGTTGGCCCAGCGACAATTGCCCGCGCAGGATCAACATGCCGCCCAGCAGCAGCAGCCCGGCACTGGCGAAGGCATAGACCAGCAGGAACGCGACCGTCTGCGCGAACTGATAGCGGAAATAGCGGCGATGCATGTTGACGTAGTTGGCGGTCATCGTCTCCGACCGGCTCATCGCGAAGTCGAGATGGCGCAGCGACTTGTAGAAGCCGTTCGACCCGCCGACGCTTTCCAGCCAGCGGGCGGCATTGTGCTTGGCATGGCTCAGCGCCACCGCGCCGCTGATCGCGCCGCGCCGCCACAGCATCCAGATCAGCACCACCGCCGCCACCAGCACGGCATTGAAGGCGAGGAAGACGGGGTGGTAGAAGCTGGTGATCGTCAATCCGATCACCGCCTGCAACACGATGGTGAAAGCGCCGATGACCAGACTGGGCACCGACTTCTGGACGACCACCAGGTCGAAATAGCGGTTGAACAGGTCGCCGCGATTGCCGTCGGCGAAGAAGGGGTCCTGCGCATGGACCGCTCGCACCGTGACCTCGGCGACGACGCGCGAGAACAGGCGGCGCTCGAACGCCGCCATGATCCAGACGCGAAGCGCGCTCAGCCCGGCGACCATCAGCAGCAGCATCAGCAGCACGCCGGACAGCGCCCAGAGCGGGGCGGGCATCGCGGTGTTGGCGACGCTGTTGATGAGCAGCTGGACCGAAATGGGGGTGGCCAGCGCCAGCAGGCTGATCGCAATGGTATAGACGATACCAAGGCGGATATAGGCCGAATCAGGCCCTATGGTCTGCGACAGCCAGCCGACCGCATCTCGAAATCCCAATCGTTGTCCCGCCAAAACGCACCCCTTTTCCGTACGTTGGACAAAGCTGAGCGGGCGGCGACAAGCCGCCTTCACTCCGCGACACCTTCATGATCCCCTCCATGAAGGTACGCTTCGGCTTGATCCTTGTGAAATCAGGGTAACGACATATCACGGCGATGACCAATCGGAATTGTCGTGGCCGGGGTATAGAAAGCGGTTATAGCGTCCTATGCTTACCCTGCGTCAGCTCGAATATCTGGTCACGATCGCGGATACCGGCTCTTTCGCGCTGGCCGCGCGGGTCGCCAATGTCTCGCAACCGACGCTGAGCCAGCAGGTCCGGACGCTGGAGGAGCGGTTGGGCGCCAGGTTGCTGGAGCGGAGTGCGACCGGCGCGATCCTGACGCCGGTGGGGCGCAGCATCGTCGCGACGGCGCGGCGCATGTTGAGCGATGCGCGCGATATCGCCGCGCTTGCGGCGGGCTCGTCCGACAGCCTGATCGGCACGCTGAAACTGGGGACGACGCCGACGTTGGGGCCGTATCTGTTGTCGCCGATCATCGCCGAGCTGCACCGCATGGCTCCGCGCCTGCGCCTGCATGTGCGCGAGGGAATTCCCGACGAACAGATACGTGAGCTTTCGCGCGGCGACATCGATGTCGTACTGGGGCCGCTGCCCATGACGGGCGACGATTTGACGGTCGAGCCGCTATTCCGCGAGCCGTTGCATCTGGTCGCCGCGCTCGACCACCCGATCGACGCCGCTACCGAGGCGACGCGCGAGATCCTGACCGGCAGCCCGCTGCTGACGCTCGACCCGCGCCATCATCTGGCGCGGCAGGCGGCCGAGGTCGCGGACGATTACGGCATGACCATCGCGCCGGACTATTATGGCACCAGTCTGGAAAGCCTGCACCAGATGGTCGCGAGCGGGCTGGGCCTGACGCTGCTGCCCAGCCTTTACCTGCGATCCGAAGTGGGCGGGGCGGCGGGATTGAAGATCCTGCCCGTCCAAGGCTGGCGCGTGCACCGATCGATCGCCATCGCCTGGCGCCGCCAGTCCCCGATGAGCGCGGCGTTCAAGCTGATCGCCGACCACGTCCAGGGCTGTGCGCAGAAGCTGCTGGCCGGGTAGGGGCAGGGGGAGCTATCGCCGGGCCCGATCGACATTCAGTCGTCCCAGTTTCTTTCCTCCCTTGGAAGGGGAGAGGGACCATACGAAGGATGGTGGAGGGGTGTCACCCTTCGTTGATGGGGGCCAACTTCGCCAGCCGGGACACCCCTCCGTCCGGCCTGTGGCCTGCCACCTCCCCTTGCAGGGGAGGAATAGGATGTCGATCCGCACTAATAAGGCGTTGGAAAGATGGCTCCCACACCCAGCGCTTACCACCCCGGCCAAAGCCGGGATGGTATGACGCGATTCAGTAAGGCGTGGCCTGAAAGGCCGTCCCGTCAGGCCGCGCAGCCGAAATCGTCGTCTTCGCCGTCCGGGCCGCCGGTCGACATGTCGAGCGCGAAACCACGCAGTCGGGCCTGCTGGCCGGCCACCGTGTTCGACTTTGCGGTCACCTTGGCCTTCTTCGTGTCGGCCACGGAAGCGCGCGCCGGGGCGGGCTTGCGGGCATGGCGCGACCGGCTGGCTGCGCTTTCGACGCGGAAGAAGGCGATATTCTCTTGAAGTTCCTCGGCCTGGCTGGCCAGTTCCTCGGAGGTCGAGGAGATTTGCTCGGACGCCGTGGCGTTCTGCTGCGTCACCTGATCGAGCTGCTGGATCGCGGCGTTGATCTGGCTGGCGCCAATATCCTGTTCGCGGCATGCGGCGCTGATCTCGGCGACCAGCTCGGCGGTGCGGCGGATATCGGGGACCAGCTTGGAGAGCATTTCGCCCGCCGCCTGCGCCGCCGATACGGTGTCCGACGACATGCCGCTGATCTCGCCCGCCGCCGTCTGGCTGCGTTCGGCCAGTTTGCGCACCTCGGCCGCGACGACCGCGAAGCCGCGGCCATGTTCGCCCGCGCGCGCCGCCTCGACCGCCGCGTTCAGTGCGAGCAGATCGGTCTGGCGCGCGATTTCCTGCACGATGACGATCTTCTCGGCGATGGTGCGCATCGCGACGACGGCCTGCTGGACCGCCTCGCCGCTATGCTCGGCATCCTGCGAGGACTGGCGGGCGATCTTTTCGGTCTGGCTGGCATTGTCGGCATTTTGTTTGATGTTGGCTGCCATCTCTTCCATCGAGGCTGAGGCTTGCTCAGCCGCCGCCGCCTGTTCGGTGGCGCCCTGCGACATCTGTTCCGAGGAGGAAGAGAGCTGCTGGCTGCCCGCCGCGACATTCTGCGCGGCCAGCGTGGCATCGCTGACGACCCCGCGAAGACGCTCGATCATCAGGACCAGCGCGCGACCCAGCACGTCCCGGTCCGACAGCGGTTGATGGTCGACGGTCAGGTCGCCAGCCGCGATCGTATCGGCCAGCTCCGCCGACTTGCGCAGATTGTTGGTCATGCGGATCAGCGCGTGGCCCAGCATGTCCTTGTCGGACAGTGCCTTGTGATCGATGCTCAGATCACCCTCGGCGATGGTGTCGGCCAGTTGCGCGCTCTGGCGCAGATTGGCGGTCATGTGGTTCACCGTGTCGACCAGATCCTTGATCTCGTCATTGGTCGTGACGGCGACCTCCTGCTCGATATCGCCGATCGCCACCGCCTCGATCGCGGACGACACCTTCTTTAGGCCCTGCGAGACGATGCGCGCGATCCACACCGCACCCGCCAGCGCGATCAGCAGCGCCAGTCCCGAAATGACGATCAGCGTGTTGAGCGAACTTTTGTAGATGGCATCGGCATTCTGCTTGGCCGTTTCCATGTCGGCCTTGGCGTTCTTGACGAGTTGCAGCGTTCCCTCGCTGATCTTGCCAGCTAGTTCGCGCGACCTCGTCATCGACAGCGCGCCCGCCTCTTCGTTCCGATTGGCCAGGCCCAGACGGCGGACCGTGTCGTTGACAGGCAGCCACGCCGCGTAGTCATTGTTGATTTCGGCCCAGACCGGTCGGCCCGACGGCGTTGCGGTCGACAGTCCGGTTTCGATCAGAGATTTCATGTCCGACCGGGCGCGCATCAGGTCGCCGTCGAAAACATTCATTTGTTGACTGTCGGAAGAAAGCGCCAGGTTCTTTTCCATGCGGACGGCGTAGCTGATGCGCTCGTTCAGTGTTTCCGCACGATCCAAACGAGCCACGGGGCCATCGACAATCTGCGTCGTAACGCTGTTCATCTCGTTCAGCTTCGAGGCGGCAAGGACTGCCATCCCCAGGAGCAATGTGAGCACTATCGCGAACGTCGTGCCCAGCTTGAATTTGATCGTGGCCCGCATGAGTTTTTCCCGTTTCCGACATTGACCTGTGTCAAGGACGGCATGGGTCACACGAAATTTTCTAATAGTTTATGAAGCCGAACGTCTTGACATGAGATCGTTTGCAAACCAGTGTGCCACGAACCACGCCCAGCAGCCTAACCCCTTTATGGTCTTATATTGGTCCTTATTTGGTTTAAAGCGTTAAAACAGGTCGAAAATTTCACCCTGCTCCATCATGACGAATGATAGCGATATCATTTGTCATGATGGAACGAGCCTCGAAAAACAGCCTTTTTACAGCCTGTAGCGATGTCGGAAAATTTTTTGCCCGGTTCCGCATCGGCCGGTCGAGCGCTTCGTGACGTCACTCTCAAGCATTGAGGACCTGCCATTCGCTGAGCGAAGCTCTCGATACCGAGGGATGCCATATTATTACGGGATCAGGCGATCCGCGCGCAGCCGCTCGAACAGCGTGAAGAACGCGTCGTCGGTCGGTTGATAGCCGGTAAAGCCCAGCCGCCTGCTCTTGGACATGTCGGTCACGACCTCGATCGGGCGGCCCAGGTCGGCGTCGGTATGCCAGGGCGAGGCAAGGCGGCCGAGATCGGGTTCGGCCAGCCCCTCACGCGTGGCGATCCGACGCCAAAGCTCGGCATCGTCCGCCATCTGCTGCTCCAGCAGTCGCACCGTGCCGTCGAACGGCACCGCTTCGACGCCGAACCAGTCGGCGATGCGGCCCCACATCCATTGCCACCGGAAGACGTCGCCATTGACGACGTTGAACGCCTCGTCATGCGCCGCCTCGGTCTCCGCCGCCCAGAGGAGATGGCGCGCGAGCTGCCGCGCATCGGTCATGTCGGTCAGCCCGGACCATTGCGCGGCCGATCCGGGGAAGGTGAAGGGCCGACCCGTCTCGCGGCACAAGGTCGCATAGACCGCCAGCGTCGTGCCCATATTCATCGCGTTGCCGACCGCCAGCCCGATCACCGTATGCGGGCGGTGCACGCTCCAGCTGAAGCCGTCGCGCTGGGCTGCGGCGAACACCTCGTCTTCCTGCGCATAATAGAAATTCTCGACGTCCAGCCGCCCCTGTTCCTCGCGGAACGGCGTCTGCGGCAGCGTGCCTTTGCCATAGGCCTCGAATGGCCCGAGATAATGTTTGAGGCCGGTGACCAGCGCGACATGACGCGGGGCGGTGGGTCTGGGCAGTCCGTCGAGCAGGTTGCGGACCATTGCAGCGTTGACGCGGATATTCTCCGCCTCGCTGTCCTGACGCAGCCAGGTGGTGATGAACACCGCATCGGGGTTCACGTCGCGCAGTGCCGATGCGGTCGCTTTGCGGTCCTGAAGATCGGCGGCGACTGGCTGCACGCCCTCCTGCGGGGTCGGTCGGCGGGCGAGGCCATGGACCGTCCAGCCCTGCTCCACCAGCAGCGCCGCCGTCGCGCTGCCGACGATCCCGCTCGCGCCCACCACCAATGCCGTCTTCGCCATAAAGCCTCCTTTATCAGGGACTTTAGCTAGGGGCGGGTGGACAGCGGTTCCAGACGGCACCATCTGGTGCCCAGGCCGGGAGATGATGATGCAGCCGGGAACGCCGGATGAAGAATGGCGCGAGGATTGCGCCCCGCGCCGCGTGCTGGAACTGTTCGCGACCAAATGGACCAGCATGGTGCTGCACACGCTGCACGCCCGTCACGGCGGCATCGCGCGAACAGGCGTGCTCCAGCGCAGCCTGCCGGGCATCTCGCAGAAGATGCTGACCCAGACGCTCCGCGACATGGAGGGCAGCGGGCTGATCACCCGGCATGTCCAGAGCACCATGCCGCCGATGGTCGAATACCGGCTGAGCGATCTGGGCCGACGCTTTGTCGAGCCGGTCGAGCTGCTTTACGGCTGGGGTCGCGACAATGCCGATGCGCTCGACCGTCTGGTGCCACGCCCGCGTTCGCGGCGGGCATAGCGGCCGACTTGCCACGGGTCGGGATCGGGGCCAGTTTGCGGGGTGATGGAGAAAGCAGAGAAATCCGACGACTATGCACGCGGACGGCGCGACGGCCTGAGGCTGGCGCTGTCGATCCTGGAGGCGGAGGAGGCCAAGTGGGAGGCGCTGCTCGGCGAAAGCCCATCCTGGCGCACCAATGCGACGCGCTCGATCCGGCACAAGGCCTATAAGGTCGCGCGCAAGCGGGTGCAGACCGCGCTCAACCGGTTGCTTCCCAAGGGCGAAACCGCCCTGCCGGTCGAGATCGCGACGATGATCGAGCGGGTCGGGCTATGAGGGCGGGAATATAGAGTTTGATCCACCTGACCTGAACGAGTGTCCTACCACCCCGGCGGAGGTCAGGGGCCAGTTGGGGGTACGGTTGTGACGCTCCAGCGTGCTCCATCAATAAAGCCTTTGCAACTGGACCCCGGCCTCCGCCGGGGTGGTGCTGCAGATTGGCTGGATCAGATTCTAGGCCGACAGCATCTCGCCGACGCGGCGTTCCAGTTCCAGCACGTTGAACGGCTTGGTCAGCACCTCCATGCCCTCGTCCAGATGGCCCGCGCCGACGGCGGCGTTGGCGGCATAGCCGGTGACGAACAATATCTTGAGGGCAGGGCGGACCGCGCGGCCCGCATCGGCGACCTGACGGCCGTTCAACCCGCCGGGCAGGCCGACATCGGTGACGAGCAGGTCGATCCGCTCGTCCGATTGCAGCATCTGCACCCCCATCGGGCCGTTATTGGCCGTCAGCACATGGTATCCGGCGTCGCGCAGCACTTCCGCGACCAGATCTCGGATGGCGTTTTCGTCCTCGACCAGCAGGACCGCCTGCCCCTCATGTGCGCGGTGCCGGGCGGCGGAGGCTTCGTTCGGGTCCGCCAGTTCCGGCTCGCCGGGCAGCCGGGGGAGGTAGAGGCGCATCGTGGTGCCCGCGCCGACCTCCGAATAGATGCGGACCTGCCCGCCCGACTGGCGGACGAAACCATAGATCATCGACAGGCCCAGCCCGGTGCCTTCGCCGATCGGCTTGGTGGTGAAGAACGGGTCGAAGACGCGCTCCATCACCTCGGGCGTCATGCCGGTGCCGGTGTCGGTGACGCACAGCGAGACATAGTCGCCCGCGGGCAGATCCTGCGCCGCCGCCGCGCGCGCGTCGAGCGTCTTGTTGGCGGCCTCGATCACCAGCTTGCCGCCCTCCGGCATCGCGTCGCGCGCGTTGATGCACAGGTTCAGCAGCGCGCTCTCCAGCTGCGGCGCATCGACCAGGATCGGCCACAGACCGGCTGCGGAGGCGAATGTCACATCGATGGCCGGGGGCCGATGGTGCGGACGATGATGTCCTCCATGCCCGCGATCAGGCGATCGACATCGGTGGGCTTGGGTGCCAGCGTCTGCCGCCGCGAGAAGGCGAGCAGGCGCTGGGTCAGCGCGGCGGCCCGATGCGCGCCGTTCTGCGCCATGGTGATATAGCGGTCGAGCTGGTCATACTGACCCTTGGCGATCCGCATGGCGAGCAGTTCGAGGCCGCCCGTCACCGCCGTCAGCAGGTTGTTGAAGTCATGCGCCAGCCCGCCGGTCAGCTGGCCGACCGCCTCCATCTTCTGGGCCTGGCGAAGCTGTTCCTCGGCCTGCGCCAGCGCCAGCGCCTGTTCCTTCTGCGCCGTCACGTCGCGGCCGGTCGCATAGGTCATGTCGCCCGCCGGTGCGGCATTCCAGGAAATCCAGCGGATCGAGCCGTCCTTGTGGCGATAGCGGTTCTGTACCTTCGGCCTGCCGCCGTTCGCGGCCAGTTCATAGGCGTGGATCGTATCGTCGTGATCCTCGGTCACGATAAAGTCGTTGACGTGACGGCCGACCAATTCCGCCTGGTCATAGCCGAGCAGCGTCGTCCAGGCCGGATTGACCCGCCGGATGACGCCGTGGAAATCGATCACCAGCATCAGGTCGGGCGAGGTATCCCACATCCGGTCGCGCTCGGCGGTGCGTTCGGCGACCTCGTCTTCCAGGGTCTCGTTCATCCGCTGAAGCGCTACCTCCGCGCGCTTGCGCTCGGTGATGTCGATCGACGAGCCGACCAGCCCGACGACATGGCCCGCCGCATCGCGGAACGGCGCCTTGGTCGACAGCCATGTCGCATGGGTGCCGTCGGAGAAGCTGACCTGTTCCTCCAGCGCCTCGGTCCGGCCCTCGGTCATCACGCGCCGGTCATTGGCCATGACGATTTCCGCCTGGCCCCTGTCGTCCAGGAACTCCAGATCGGTGCGCCCGATGATCGCCTCGATCGGCTTGCCGACCAGATCCACCGTGCCGCGATTGGCGGCGAGCATCCGGCCGGTGCTGTCCTTGGCATAGACGACGCCCGGCACCGCCTCCATCACGGCGGCGAGCAACGCATTGGCGTGGCGCAGCGCATCCTCGGCCGCGCGCCGATCGGCGATGTCGATGACCGAGCCGATATAGCCTAGAAACTCGCCGTCCGGCCCGAAACGGGGGGAGGCGGCATCGATCGCCCAGCCATAGGACCCGTCCGCGCGGCGCAGGCGATAGTCGATGCGGAAGGAGGTATGCGTCGTATTGGCCTGGGCGAAGATGTGCTCCGCCTCCGCCCGGTCGTCGGGATGGGTGGCGTCCAGCCAGCCATGGCCCAGCGCCTCTTCGCGCGTCTGTCCGGTATATTCGTACCAGCGCCGGTTGAGATAGGTGCAGACGCCGTCCGCATCGGTAACCCACATCATGACCGGCGCATGATCCGCCATGTTGCGGAACCGGTCCTCGCTGTCGACCAGCTCGACGCGGGCGCGGGCGAGTTCGGCGGCGCGGGCGCGGTCCTCCGTCTCGTTGTGGCCGATCTTCAGATAGCCGATGATCCGGTCGTCGCCGTCCCGGATGGGATGGGTCGTGCCGTTGAGCAGCACCAGCCCGCCGTCGGGCTTGCGATGCCAGCGAACATCCGGGGCACAGCCTTCCCAGCCGGCCCGTTCCACCTCCCGTGCTGGCACGCCGTCGAGGCGGTCCTGCTCCACGAAAATCTCGTCGATCGGACGGCCGATTGCTTCCGCGACGGTCCAGTCGAAGATCGCCTGGGCACCGGCCGACCAGCTGGTGATGCGCCGATTGGTGTCGGTGGCGATGATCGCATAGTCGCGCGCGCTGTCGAGGATCAGGCGCATCCGCTCCTCACCGACGCGCAGTGCCTCGTTCTGCCGGTCGAGCTCCTGCACGGTGCGGCGCAGGTCGAGCTGCGCCATCACCTGCCGTGCGAGCACCCGAAGCGTTTCCTGCTGGACTTCGGTGAACGCACGCGGGCGATAGTCGAGGACGCACAGCGTGCCAATCGCCAGCCCGTTCCCGGTCTTCAGCAAGGCACCCGCATAGGCACGGATATGCGGCGTGCCCGTAACCAGCGGATTGCAGGCGAACCGCGCATCCTCGCGCAGGTCCGGGACGATCAGGAAATCCTCCTCCAGTAGCGCATGGGCGCAGAAGGAGCTATGCAGTGGCGTCTCGCGCACGCCCAGGCCGACTTCAGCCTTGAAGAACTGGCGTCCCTGACCGACCAGGTTCACCACAGCGATCGGCGTGTCGCACAGCTTGGCGGTCAGCGCAGCCAGCTCGTCGAAACTCGGCTCGCGCGGCGTGTCCATCACGTCGTAGCGATCCAGGGCCGCCAGCCGAAGACCCTCGCACGTGTCGCTGTCGTTACGGTTCGTCAATGATCCGGCCCTGGCGTCGAGGTGATGAGGGAATAACGGATGACCGACTTGTGACGCCTGCGCAACTGTAAGGGAGAAGGAAGCCATTGGCGCCGTCTCCCCCTGTCCTCCCCTTGCCGGGGAGGAATAACGGCGTCAGCGTGGCGTCGGCGAGGGGGCGGGGGTTTCGACTGTGGCATCCGCTGCTTCGGCCGGACGCGACGCGGGCAGGTCCACCTTGATCTCCACCCGCCGATTCCTGTCGCGGCCTGCGGGATCGTCCGTCCCGTCGAGTTTCCGGTTCGGCACGACGGGGCTGGCCTCGCCCATGGCGATGACGGTGATGCGATCCGGCGCGGTGCCGTTCTTGACCAGATAGTCGCGGACCGCCTCTGCGCGGTGGCGGGAGGCGAGCAGGTTGGCGGCGTCGGACCCGCTGGAGTCGCTATGGCCCCAGAGCGTGATGGGCCCGCCCAGCTTGTAGGTCGGGTCGGTCAGAAGCGCATCGAGCGACGCCAGGCCCGCCTGATCCGGCTGCGTCCCCTTGGCCGGGAAGGGGATGGTGCGCTCGACCGGTTCCGGCGTCGGGGTAGGGGTAGGCGCGGGTTCGATGTCCGGGCGGATGATCGACTTGGTTTCCGCCGGAGCCTCGGACACGGCATTGTTCCCGATCGCGGTCGCATTGGCGTCGGCGGGGACTTCCGCCGCCTCGTTCGCCGCGTTTCGGCCGCCGGGCTGGCACGCCACCAGACCCACGCCGATCGTCGCCACCACGATGACGCGTGCCGCCCGATATGTCCGCTTCGATGTCATGCGATGGCCTCCCCGTTCTGGAATAATTGTCTGCCCTCCGCATCCGCGTGGCGCGACGGGCCATAGGACACGACGATATCACCATTTTGCGGCATCGGGCGCGCGGCATGGGTGAAGAAGCGGATGCGGCCGTCCTTGCGCAGCACGAAGAGCATGTCGGCCTCGTCGGGCAGCGTCGAGCGCGCGGTGTCGAAATTGAATTGCTCGCTGATCCGCGTCTTGCGGAAGGTCCAGCCCGACGCCTCGCGCCGCAGGATGTCCTCGACGCCGTGCCCGGCGGTGAACATGGCGCGGCCGCGCAACGCCTCGGGCAGGCTGCGATGATCCTCGTCATCGCCGCTGCCGCCCAGCTGGTACACGGAATCGCGGCCGATATGATGGGCGAATTCGTTGCAGACCAGCGCGTTATAGGCCTCGTTCTCGGTCGTCGCGACCATCACCTGAAACTGGCTGAGGTCCAGCCGCTCCTCGGTCGTTTCGGCCAGGATTTCGCCATGATAGGTCTCGATCCCCGCCTGGCGCGGGCTGGCCAGTCTTTGCCAGCTGGTGTCGGCGATCATCACCGGCAGGCCCAGCGACTGGAGCTGGCGCGCGAGCGACAGGCTCCAGGGGGTGCTGCCGATAATCAGCAGACCCTTTTGCGTCGCCCCGGTGACGTTCAGCCAGCGCGCGACGAAGCGGATGCTGAAGCCATGGGCGATGATCGTCGCCACCACGACGGCAAAGGACAGGGTGACGAGGATGTTGCCATTGCCATAGCCGAGCTGGTCGAGCCGCAGCGCGAACAGGCCCGACACCGCCACCGCGACGACGCCGCGCGGCGCGATCCAGGCGACGAGCAGCCGTTCGTTCCAGGGGATCTTGCTGAAGGCCAGCGCGATCAGCACGGTCGCGGGGCGCACCAGGAACAGCAGTGCGACCAGGAAGGCGGCGAAGCGCCATTCGAACAGGCGCAGCACCTCGAAATCGAGCGAGGCGGACAGCAGGACGAACACGCCCGAGATGAGCAGGACGGTCACATTCTCCTTGAACGGATGAATGTCGCGCAGCGAGTCCAGCCGCATATTGGCGACCGCGACGCCCATCACCGTCACCGCGAGCAGCCCGGTTTCCTGCTGGATCAGGTTGGACAGGACGAAGGTGCCGATGACCGCGACGAGCAGCACCGGCGCTTTCAGATATTCGGGCACATGCCCGCGCGGAAAGGCCCAGGCGATCGCGCGCGCCATCGCATAGCCGATCAGCCCCGACACCACCGCCGCCCCCAGCAGGGCGGTGACGACCGACACCAGCGTGCCGCCCTCATCGACGCGGCGCAGATATTCATAGGTGATGACCGCACACAGCGCGCCGAAGGGATCGTTGACAATCGCTTCCCATTTCAGGATCGCGCGGGGCCGCGCGGCGATGTTGCTCTGGCGGAGCAGGGGGATGACCACAGTCGGCCCGGTGACGACCAATATGCCCGCGAAAAGGATCGCCACCGGCCAGACCAGCCCGGCGACATAATAGCAGGCCAGCGACCCCAGCACCCAGCCGAGCGGGATGCCGACCATCATCAGCCGCGTGACTGCACCCTCGGTCTTGCGCAGCTCGCGGAAGTTGAGGCTGAGGCCCCCTTCGAACAGGATCAGGGCGACGGCGACCGAGATCATCGGTTCGAGCAGCTCGCCGAATGTGTGTTCGGGCACGATCAGCCCGGTGATCGGACCGGCGATGACGCCCGCCGCCAGCATCAATGCGATGGCGGGCCATCCCGTCCGCCAGGCGATCCACTGTGCGCCGATACCCAAAATACCGATCAGCGCGAAAACAAGGGCCTGTTGTTCCATAGGGTGATGTAACCGTCATCCCCCGCAAAGGTAACCGGGGTTGTGACATCTCCGGCGTCGATTTTGCCTGTTGCGGCGCGGATCAGGGCGATCGCCGACGTGAAATTCCATGGCTCCACAATGCCATAGCGGCAAAGCAGAACAGGCTGGCCCCATGCAGCATATAATGGACCGCATGTCCCGTTCCCGACCGAAGAAGCAGGACGATGTCGCCCACCGGAATGACGATCGTGGCGGCAAGGATGATCGTCAGCGCCCGAACCTGTCCCGCCGCCGCCAGTCCGAACAGATAGGCCGCCAGCGCCAGATCGCGGAAACCCACCGCCCGGAGATAGACGATCGTGGCGGGATCATGCCCCTGCACCCCGTAGATTTCTGCGCCCAGGTCAGGCCGTGCGACGAACAACAGGCCCAGCAGCAGGAACACGGCCGACAGGGATAGGGTCGAAATGGTGAAGAGGCATGTGCGGGACATAGACCGCCTGGCTTTTTGTCATCGGGATTGGCTGGAGCGGCGCGGTCCGTTCGATCAGGCCGGTTTGGTCCGGAGCAGCAACAGGCCGAAGCCGATGAAGATTGTGCCCGTGACCCGATCGAATATGCGTCGCAGCGAAGGCCGGGCGAGATGACCCGCGAGCGATCGGCCACCCAGCGCATAAACCGCGTACCAGAAGCTTTCGATCACGGCGAAGGTGGCGACCAGGATGGCGAATTGCGGGGCCTGCGGTCGCGACGGATCCACGAATTGCGGCAGGAAGGCCGCCGCGAACAGAATGAGCTTGGGGTTGCTCGCCCCAATCGCGAAGCCGCCCCGGAAGATGGCGAAGGCGGACCGGCGCGGCGGCAGGCGGGGGGCCGTATCGTCGGCGGCGGACGGGCTGCTCCGCCATGCCTTGATCCCCAGATAGAAGAGATAGGCGACGCCCAGATAGCGCAGCACCTCGAAGGCACCGGGCAGCGCGAGCAGGAGCGTGGTCAGACCGGCGGCCGACGCGGTGAGGACCACAACCAGAGCAAGGAGGCAGCCCGCCATGGCCGCGACGCTGCGCCGCCAGCCAATCTCCACGCTGCGCGACAGGATGTGGAGCATATTGGGTCCGGGCGTGGCGGCGAGCAGAAAGACCGCCGCCGTAAACAGCCACCAGGTGTGCAACGTCATCGGATTTCCGGATTTGGGTGCCTCAACTCGGATCAGGGTGCACAGCGGATCGATAGCGGTCAATGGAATCGTCCGGCGAGCGCCCGGACAATCCGGTCCTCGGCTTGCCTAAAAAAAAGGCGCGCCCGCCGGGGGAGGGCGGGCGCGCCGGTCATCTCGCTATCGCCCGCCGTCAGAAGCGGGTGCGCACCGAGAAGGAGAAGTTGCGCGAGAAGTAACGGACGTCCTGCGGCAGTTCATAGGTGCCCCAGTAGCTCCGGTTTCCGGCCTGGGTCAGGTTCGATCCCTCCAACGCAACGGTCAGGTTCTTGGTGATGTCGTAGTTGATCGAGGCGTCGAGCCGCTCGATCGGCTGATAGAACTCGTTCTGATACGGGTTCGTCGTGCTCATCCAGCGCTGGTACCGCGACCGCCAGTTATAGGCGACACGGACGTTCAGGCCGCCGCGCTCGAAGAAGCCGGTGACGTTGTAGACATATTTCGAGACCCAGAAATACGGACCATAAGAGAAGGTCATATTGCCGTCGCGGTCGTAATTCGGATAGGCCTGACGCGTGATGTTGAGCGTCCCGTTCACGCTGGCCCCGAACGACTTCAGGACGCCTGGCAGGAAGGTGAAGAAGGTCGTCAGCTGACCTTCGATACCGCGATGCCGCCCCATACCGAGTGCATAGGGGCGCTCGACCAATACGGGGACCGTCGGCGATTCAGGTAGCAATTCCAAAACGCTACGGCGGGCCGCATAGCCCTGCTGGTTCCACTGCCAGACCGCGACGCTGGCCAGGCCCGTGCTGCCGAAATACCATTCCAGCGACGCGTCATATTTGGTCGTCGTGACCGGACCCAGATTGGCGTTGCCGCCTCGCCCCGTCGGCCGCGACGAATTCTGCAAATCCAGATAGACCTGCGGATTGAGGTCGCCGACGCCGGGACGTCCGACGTCATGCGTGTAGGCCATGCGCAGCTGCAGCTTGGGCGTGAAATGCACGATCGCGTTGACGTTGGGCAGCAGGTCGAGCGAATTTCCCTTTGCCGAAACGATGGTGTCCTTCCGCACGAACACGGTTTCGCCATTGATCGTTTGACGGCTTTCGGTCCGGTTGAGCGCGCTTAGCGACCGGATCAGATTGACCGCGCGGATGCCGACCTCGCCTTCGATCGGGAACAGCAGCTTCACATTGTAATGCGCCAGGGCGTAAGCGGCGACGGAAGACTCCGGCCCGGAGAAAGCCCTGAACGGATTATATTGGGGGTAATAGGTTTGGGTGAAATTCTCGTCGTCGGCATAGAGCGGCGCGATGCGATTGATGATCGACATCCATTGGTCACGGATCGTCTGCGCATCGCCGATCAGCCAGTTGAGGTTCGCGCCCGCAGCCGACCCCGGAAAGCGGTTGCCGATTTCCTGTAACTCGTAACCCGACACCGACGAAATCGGCAGGCGCAGGCCGCCATAGCCGCGATCACCATATTTGCCTTCGAGCCGACGCTTCGTGAAACGCAGGCCGGTCTTGAAATAGTCGATGAAGTTGGCGAACGTATTCAGGCGAAGATCGGTCTTCAGTTCGATCTCGTCGCTGAATTCGTTCGACCGCGCCTGATTGAAGCCGTCGATATAGGTATAGTTCTTCGGATCCATCAGGTCGACGCCGGTGAACTTGATGTTCAGACCGCCCTTCGGGTCGTTGGGATCGTTGAAGACGATGTCATAGCCTGGCTGCTGCGCGAAGCGAATCCAGTGGAAGATATTGTCCCAGTTCTTCTCCGACCGCTGATAGTTGGCCGTCGCGGTCAGCACGGCGCGCTCGGTCGTGTAATTCATCTGGAAACGGCCGTTGAAATTGGACGTTTCGTTCCGTCGCGACTGGCGCCCCGGCCCCTGCGGATCGATTGACGTTGCCTTCAGCGCGGTGACGAGGCGACCGTCCTGGCTCATGACCAGGTCATAGAGGCGCGGGGGCGGCGCCTGGCTTCCGGAATAGTTGAGCGGAATGACGTAGTTGCTGTCCTCCCACAGCGACCGCTCGTGACCATAGCCACCCTCCAGCACGAACGACAGATTTTCGTTCGGCTTCCACTGCGTCGAGGCCTGGAACGCGGCGCGGCGCGCCTTGCCCTGCGAGCCGTCGATGCCGACGTTGCTGGGGATATAGATGTTGGTGGGCGTGGTCGAGGGCGAGACGTTCTGGCGGCTGTCCCAGATCCAGGATGGCGGGCCGACCCAGCGATTCGATTCGCGATAGTTGATGTCGTTGAAGGTTCCGTTGACCATGAACCCCATCTGGCCGATGTCGGTGTTCGCGTTGTAGACGACCAGCGCGCTGAGGTACGGGTTCACCCGCTTCACCTGATCGGCATAATCCGCGCGAGCGTTGAACGCGTAGGTGGCGCCTTCCTTGAAATCGGTGGGACGGCGCAGCGTCAGGTTGATGACGCCGGTCTGGCTGCCCTCGACCTGATCGGCCGAGCGGGTCTTGTACACCTCGATACCCGCGACAAGGTCCGACGAAATGTCGTTGAGAGCGGTACTACGGCCGGTCCCCGAGAAGGTCGGCGAGCCGTTGACGGTCGTCATGACGTCTTCGAGGCCACGGATGCGGACCTTGCCGCCCTCGCCACGCTCACGGTCGATCTGGATGCCCGGGACGCGCGCCAGCGCCTCGGAAATGTTTTTGTCTGGCAATTTACCAATGTCTTGGGCCAGCACGACGTCGACGATCTGGGCGGCCTGGCGCTTCGCGGCGCGCGCCGACTTCACGTTTTCGCGAAGTCCAGTGACAACAATGTCACCCGTCAGGCGGCCCGATTCGTTGGAGACCTTGGGGTCGCTGTCTTTAGACTTCTTGTTAGTGCTAACAGACGTCGAATCGCCCTCACCCTGCGATTTGTTGTTCTGCTTCTTGGGCGCCTTACCGGTTAGGACTTCCTGTGCTTTTGCCGTGGCATCTTCGGTCTTTTGCGCCGCAGCAGCCGAAGAACCCAGCACCATGGCTATTGTGGTGGTCGCCGCCCCGGTGGCAAATCCGCGCAACAATGACATGTATTTAACCTCCCCCTCTGATGTCGCCCCCACACGGTTTCTCCGGGTTGGAGGCTAAATGACAATTACATGTTGTCCGACATTTTTAATCTTGTCCAACAATAAAATCTGGTCCAATCATGAAAGCGTCGCGGAAAGTGACATTGGGGGACGACGGCGGCCCAGCCGATCCACACGAGCCAATAGGCCGGTGACGAGAAGAGGCGGGCGGCACGTTTTCGGGATGCATAAGGAGGGGAGAAGGATGATCGAGCAGACCACAAACCCGCACGACGCCGAGCCGGAGGCGCCGCTGAACGGCAGGCGTGCCGCGCTGGCGGCGCTGCTGGGCGGGGCCATGGTCACGTCGATGGCGAAGCCCGCTTCGGCCCAGGTGACGACGTCGCCCGACACGGTGCCATTGCAGTTCGCGCTCAACATCTATTACGTCACGACGAATTTCGTTCGGGTCGTGACCTACGGGGCCAAGGACGGCCCGTTGCCCGCCTATCTGATCCGCGGTGGCGAGACTCTGGACCAGCCGGGCGTGCCGGTGACCGACGGGCAGGGGGTCAAGTTCGCCACCTCCGAACAGACCATCCAATGGCGCATCCGCGAGATGGCGGACGAATTCTGGTGGCGGACCATCATGCTGCGCGAAGTCCTGCGCGCCGACGCCGTCGCCCAGACGAAGATCGACCTGTCGGCGGCCTCTTTCACCGCGATGTTCCGCATGGCCGGGGCGATCGGGCCGAACGACAGTTTCGACCCTTGGGCATCGGCGGCCAACTGCCTGTTGGCGGCGGAAACCCTTTTGACCGTTCAGGCGACCTATCTGGCGGGCTTGCTGCCGACGCTGACCAATGAAAGCGTCATGGCGCAGATTTCGTCACTCTCCGCCGGTTCGGCCAACAGTGCGACCACGATCCGGTACATGATCCGCGAACTGGCGGTGAATCGCCCCGAACTGCTCATCATGGTCGACCGGCTGGCCGCCTGGCGCGACGAAATTGACGGCAGCAGCGTCACCGACAGCGGGCTGAGCCCGATCGCCGCCGCCGATGGCCGCACGACGAGCCGGATGGTCGTGGCCGACGGCAGCGGCCTGTACCGCACGCGCACGCCGCAACAGGCGCTCAACGTGTTCTTCATGAACCGCGGTGCGGTGAAACAGGGCGGGTTCTTCCCGACCGGGATCAAGGGCGGAATCGTCACGAGCGCGGCCAACTGAGCCGGACAAAGAGACAGATTATAGGGGACGGGATCATGGAAACACGAATGATTGAAGGGGGGGCGCCGACACGCCGCCGCTTCCTGCGGCTGGTGGGCGGGGCATCGGCCGTGGCGGGCGGGCTGTCTTTCCTGTCGGCGTGCAAGAGCGATGGCATCGTCGACGCGACGTCGGTACCGGTGCCTGCGGCCAGTTCCGCCTCCGCCGTCGTGCCGCCGGCCTATACGCCGACCGACGCCGATCGCATGAACTTCGCGCTGCAGCTTCACTATTTCCTCGCGGGTTATCTGCATCGCGGGATCGATGGCGGCTCGCTGCCTGCCAATCTGGCCACGGGCACGGGCAAGGCGGGCACCGTGTCGGGCGGGCGGCAGGTGTCGCTGAGCACCCAGACGCTGGAGGCGCTTCGCGAGGTGTCGAGTCAGTTCGACGCGCGCATCGCACTGCTACGCCAGACGCTGGGTCCGGCGGCGACCGCACAGCCCGCGATCAACATCGCCGGTGGTCAGGGAAGCGCCTTTGCCGCCACCGCGCAGCGCGCCAGCGACACAGCGCCCGCCGTCGCTTTCGATCCCTGGGCGTCGGAGACCGATTATATTCTCGGCCTGACCGGCCTGTCGCTGCTCAACACGCAGGCGACCAACGATCTGGCTTGGTATATGGGCGCAAGCTACAAGCCGATGATGGCCGCCCTGGTCTGCGGCGTCGCCGGTGACGATGCGATCGTGCGCAACATCCTGTACGTCGCGGCCAATGTCTTCCGCCAGAACCCCGTCGCGGGGCAGAAGAGCATCTTCGAGCGCGCCGACACCATGGCCAGAGGGCGCGACCAGTTCGACGGTCCGAAGGACAATGACCAAGGCATCGGCGGGAACGACTGGTCCAATGTCAGCGTCGTCGGCTGGGGCGAAATCCCCACGCGCAAGACGCCGGAAATGACGATGGGTATTCTCTACACCTCGGCCGCGTCGGTATCGTCGGGCGGGTTCTTCCCGGCCGGGCTAAACGGCACCATCCATATCAGCGGCGCCAACACCTACTGACCGATCGACGGGCCTGACCTGTGCGTCAGGCCCGTCGTCAATGTCATCCCTCGGTCAAGGGTTGTTTGAGCTTCGGCGTCTGCTGATGCTGCACGACACGCCAGACCTCATGCTCCAGCCGCCGGATGACGGAGGTGCAATGCGCCTCGTACGTCTCGTCGCCCCGGCTGGCCGCGACGTGATAGCCGATGACGATCAATCCCTCCTGCGGGCGCGAAACCTGGCGTTCGGTCAGCTCGGCGCTATCCCAGACGGGCGTGTCGGCCACCGCCGCAATGGCCGACTCGCCGGTCAGGACGAAGGGCGGGTGGGGCAGGACCATCACCACTTCGGCATCGACCTTTTCCCGGTAATTGTCGGGACCCTGGGTCCACAGGCTTTCCTCGAAGCTCCAGAGGCGTTCATCATCCATGGTGGGCACTCCCAATTGTAAACAGCTTGGCGTCGAGCGCCGCGGTCAGGCGAAATCGCCGAGCGTGTCGGCTTCGTCCTGCGCGCGTTCGGTCACGGACTTGTCGTCCGACCGATGCGGCTCCGATCGGATGGACGGAGCCTCCGCCGCGTCATCCTCGCCGGGCCGGTTCAGCTCTGGATCGGGATTCTCGGGAGGGTGATCGGGCATGACGGCTCCACGAACGCGGCCGACGCTTCGTCGCCGGTCATCCGATAGAACGCCGTCCAACGGCATCGGAGCCGTTGAAGAGCCGAGAAATTTCCGATTGGCTGAGCGTCAGCTTTTCGCCGTCACCGGAACCGATGCCCGTGCCGCCGGGGGTGGAGCATGGCCGATGGCCTCTGCATCCTGCCCCAGATGCCGCGTGACGTAGAGGTGGCGCAGGATCAGCGCCAGATCGTCTTCGGTCAGATCGGACGCGGCATCGATCAGCGCGCCCTCGGGCAACGCCTCCACCCATGACGCCAAGCGATTGCAGGCTGCCCCAAGGTCGGGATCGAAGCTGTCGTCAAAAGCGGCCATGCCGTCAGCCTAGTCCTTTCGACGGCGAACCGCAAAGCCGTTCGGAACGACGGAACGCTGTATTCGTCTGACCTTGGTGCTTCCATTCGAAGTGAAAAGCGCGACCGACGTGACGATGCCGAAAGCCCCGCCGCCGACCACCCCCGATGGGCGCTATATCGTCGTGCGGGGGCGGTTGTGGCGCAAGAGCAACCCCGCCTTGGCACCGGACGAACGGCAGGCACTGGTCGACGCCTTGATGCAGGCCCGGCGCATGGTGCGGACGGCGATGGCGCAAGGTGACGCGGCCAGCCTCGGCCGGGCGCGGGCCAAGGTTCAGGCCGCTAAGGTCGCACTGGGCGAACGGGGGCCGGTATGGTGGGACGACGGCACCCCCGATCTCAACCGTCATATGGTCCACAACACCGACTATGCCGAATGGTATGCGACCATGGAGCCTGACCGATGAAGCCATCCGGTCGCGTCCGCAGGCGCGGACCGGATCGGCACCGCTACCGGGCGACGATCGGTGCTCCACCGCCCAGCGCGCGGGCCAGGGCGACGCTGGCCAGCAGGCGTCGGGTTTGAAGCGACAAGGCGCTTTGTTGGTCACGCAACAGGCTCTCCTGCGCGGTCGCGACGTCGAGATAGGTCGCCGCGCCCTTGATGTACCGATCCAGCGCGATCCGGCTGGTGCTGGCGGCGGACGCCACCGCCTGGTCCTGCGCGGCCTGGGCGTCGCCCAGATGACGCAGCGTGGCGAGCGCATCCTCGACGTCCTGGAATGCCCCCAAAGCGTGGGCGCGATAGTCGGCGGTGGCGGCATCCCAGTCCGCGCGCGCGGCGGCAACATCGGCGCGACGCTTGCCGCCATCGAACAGGTTCAGGATCGCGCCGGGTCCGATCGCCCAGAAGAGATTGGGCGCCGCGACCAGCCCCGCCAGTGCGGTGCTCTGAAAGCCGCCCGTTCCCCCCAGCGTGATCTGCGGAAAAAATGCCGCCCTGGCGACGCCGATCCGGGCATTGGCCGCCGCCATGCGCCGCTCCGCCGCCGCGACGTCGGGCCGCCTGGCGAGCAGGGTCGAGGGGACACCGACCGGGATCGCGGGCAGGGCGAGCGGGGTGTCGCGTCGTGGAATGGAGAAGGTCGACGCCGGTTGCCCGACCAGGCTGGCAATCGCATGTTCGGTCACGGCGCGCTCGGCCTGCACTTCGGCATATTGCGCCCGCGCTTCGCCCAGCAGCACGCCCGCCCGGCCGACATCCATGCCGTTCGCGATGCCGCCGCGAAACCGGTTGCGGGTCAGTGCGTCGGCCTTGGCGAAGGCTTCGATCGTCTGGGCGAGTAGCGCGAGCTGTTGGTCCTGCCCCCGCAACTGCACGAAGTCGCTGGCCAACTGGCCTTGCAGGGCCAGCTTGACCGCCGCCAGATCGTCGCGGCTCGCTTCGGCCAGCGCGCGGCCGGAGGCGACCGAGTTGCGCACGCGCCCCCAAAGGTCGGCCTCATAGGACAGGTCGCCGCCCAGGGTCGCGGCGCTATAGTAATCCGGTTGCGCGCCGCCGCGCAGTGGGCGTTCGTCGGACTGTCTGTTGCGGATCAGGCTGGGCGTCAGCTCGACATGCGGGACTAGCCCCGAGCGTGCGCCCGCCAGGGTGGCGCGGGCCATGTCATACCGGGCCAGCGCCCCCGCCAGCGTCGGATTGTCATGGTCGATCCGCGCCTCCAGCTGGTCCAGCAGCGGATCGCCGAAGCCGGTCCACCAGCCGGACGGGATGGCGGTCGCGGCATCGACCGGTTTCCACACCGGGTCGGCGCCGGTCGGCATCTCCTTGAACGCGGCGGGCGGCGGTATGACCGGGGGACGATAGGCGGGGGCCATCGAACACCCACCGAGAAGCGCCAGCGTCGCCCCGGCGATCCAGCGCGACATACGCTTAGCCATGACGGTTCTGCCCGACGCGGACCAGTTCGCCCTGCGCCAGCGAGTCCGGCGGATTGTCGACGATCTGCGCACCGGGCTTCACGCCCGACAGGATCTGTACGGTCGGGCCATTGTCCTGCCCGATATGGACCTGATGCATCACGACATGGCCGTGTGGGTCGACCGTCGCGACCTGAGCGCCGCCCGCGCCGAACAGGATCGCGCTCGACGGCACCTGCGCCGTCCCCTGCTGTCCGGGCAGATCGAAGCGAGCCTGGGCATAGCCGCCGGGCTTCAACAGGCCATCGGGATTGTCCGCGAGAAGCTGGACACGGAACGCGCCCGACTTGGGATCGATGGCGCTCGACAGGCCCGCGACCGTCGCGGTGAACCGGCGGCCCGGAAAGGCGGGGACGGTCAGCGTGGCGGTCATCCCCGGCCGGATCGTCGCCGACAGCGATTGCGGTACGCTGACATAAACCCGGATCCGATGCGTGTCGGCCACGCCGAACATCGGTGCCTGCGCCGCCGCGCCGGGGCCGACAAGATCGCCCACCTCGGCATTGCGCGCGGTCACGACCCCGGCAAAGGGCGCGCGTATCACGGCATAGCGCTTCATCGCCTCCAGCCGCGACAGGGCGGCGCGCGCCTCGGCGACACCGGCCGTCTTGACCGCCAGATCGCCGTTCTTCTCGTCGACCTCCTGTCTGGATACCGAGGCGGTGGTCAGCAGGTCGCTCCAGCGCGCGGCCGTACTGCGCGCCAGCTTTTCATGCGCGATGGCACTGGCGAGGGCGGCGCGGGCCTGATCGATCTGCTCGTCGAGTTCGGGCGTGTCGATCACGCCCAGCGGCTGTCCTGCCGCCACGCGCGCGCCGATATCCTGCGACCAGCTTCGCACATAGCCGCCGACGCGGGGGAACAGCCGTGCGGCCTCCCACGCCTCCAGCGTGGCGGGCAGGTCGAGCGTCTCGCTCGCCGCGCCGCTCTTGACGGGGACGAGGTGGACGGTCGGGATGGCATTGGCGGTCGACCAGTTGGCTGCCGCCGCCACGTCCTGGGACCGCGTCAGGGCGCCGAACCCGACCACGGCGATCGCCAGCGCGGCGGCGGTCAGTCCGGCGATCTTCAGTCCCTTGGGCGCAGGCGTGTCGGCCGACACAGCGGGGGACGCGGCGGCGTCATGCATGGATGGCTTCTCCGATGGGCATGGTATTTTTGGGGGAGGGCGCCTTCTCGCGGCGATGCGCGATGGCGAAGACGACAGGTACGAAGACGAGGGTGGCGAGCGTCGCGCAGAGCAGGCCGCCGATGACCGCACGGCCGAGCGGCGCATTCTGCTCGCCGCCTTCGCCCAGGCCCAGCGCCATGGGGGCCATGCCGATCATCATCGACAGCGCGGTCATCAGCACCGGGCGGAAGCGGGTGGCGCCCGCCTCCATCGCCGCCTGGATCGCGTTGCCACACTCCGCCAGCCGTTCGCGCGCGAAGCTGACCACCAGCACGCTGTTGGCGGTGGCGACGCCCATGCACATGATCGCGCCGGTAAGGGCTGGCACGCTGAGCGGCGTGTGGGTCGCGAAAAGCATCCACACGATCCCCGCCAGCGCGGCGGGCAGGGCCGACACGATCACCAGCGGATCGATCCAGCTCTGGAAGTTCACGACGATCAGCAGATAGATCAGGACGACCGCCCCGGCGAGCCCCAGGATCAGGCCGGTGAAGGCGGTGTTCATCGTCTCCACCTGGCCGCGCATCGCGACGGTCGCGCCCTTGGGCAGTTGTCCTTTGGTTTCGGCCAGCACCTTGTCGATGTCGGCGGCGACGGCGCCCAGATCGCGGCCCTGCGGCGTGGCATAGACGTCGAACACCGGCTGCACCGCATAGTGGGAGACGAGCGCCGGGCTGGGCTCGCGGTGCAGCGTGCTGAGCGCGCGCAGCATCTGGACATGGCCCGGCGTGCTGCCGCTGATCGGCATGTTGTCGAGCTGTTCGACGGTGCTGGCGCGATATTGCGGAGTCTGGAGAACGATCGGATAGGACACGCCGTTCTTGGGGTTCAACCAGAAGGTCGGCGCGATCTGCGCGCTGCCCGCCAGATTGACGGTCAGGCTGCGCGTCACGTCATTCTCGGTGATTCCTAAGCGGCTGGCCTGCGCGCGGTCCACGTCGACCGCATATTCGGGATAGTTGGACGCCTGTTGCAGGCGGACATCGGCCAGCCCCGGAATGCGCGACAGCCGGGCGATCAGCGTTCGTGCATAGGCTTCGTTCCCCTTCACGTCCGACCCCGCGACCTGCACGTCGATCGGCGCGGGCGAGCCGAAGTTCAGGATCTGGCTGACGATATCGGCGGGCAGGAAGGCGAAGGACGAACCCGGAAAATCGTGCGGCAATTGTTCGCGCACGGTCTTCACGAACCCGGCGGTGGGCGAATGTCCCTCCTTCAGCGTGACCAGGATGTCGCCGTCCTGCGGGCCGACGCCGCCGGTGTTGGAATAGGCGCGGTTGATGCCGCTGACCGGCAGGCCGATATTGTCGACGATGGTGTCGAGCTGGTCGGGCGGCACGATCTGGCGGATGCGGTTCTCGATATGGTCGAACAGCGCCGCCGTCTCCTCGATCCGGGTGCCGACCGGCGCGCGGACGTGAAGACTGATCTGCCCAGCATCGACCGCGGGGAAGAAGTTGCGGCCCAGCATCGGCACCAGGGCGAACGACGCCAGCACCACGATCATGAAGGCGATGACGAAGGGCCGCCGCCGGGCGAGCGCGAAGGCGAGCAGGCCGGTATAATAGCCACGCACCGCCTCGAACCGCTGTTCGAAGCCGTGCTGGAACCGGCGGAAGGGATTGCGGCTCTCCGGCCGCCCGGCCTGCGCGTCATGGGCGACCATCACCTCGGCGGTGTGCGGCCCCGCATGATCCCGCAGCAGGTAATTGCCCATGGTCGGCACCAGCGTGCGCGACAGGATGAACGAGGCGATCATCGCGAACACCACCGCCATCGCCATCGGCGCGAACAGGAAGCCCGCAACCCCCGGCAGGAAGAACATCGGCAGGAAGGCGATGCAGATGCACAGCAGCGAGACGAAGGCGGGGCCGACGATCTGCCTGGCGCCGTCCAGGATCGCCTGACGCACCGGCTTACCCTGTTCCAGGTGCCAGATGATATTCTCGATCGTGACGGTGGCGTCGTCGACCAGGATGCCGACCGCCAGCGCCAGCCCGCCCAGCGTCATGATGTTCAGAGTCTGCCCCGCCACCGACAGCCCGGCGATGGCGGCCAGGATGGCGAGCGGGATCGAGGCGGCGATGATGACGGTCGAACGCCACGAACCGAGGAACAGCAGGATCATCAGGCTGGTCAGCACGGCGGCGATCACGCCCTCGCGCATCACGCCCGACACCGCCGCCTTCACGAACACCGACTGGTCGGATAGCAGCTTGACGTTCAGCCCCGGTGGCAGCGTCGCCTCCAGCTTCGGCATCAGCGCCTTGACCTGATCGACGATCGCGATGGTCGAGGCCGAACCGCTCTTCAGCACCGTCATCAGGACCGAGCGCGCGCCGTCGACGCGGACCTCGTTGCGCTGCGGCGGCGATCCGTCGCGGACATGCGCCACGTCGCGCATCAGCACGGTCGTCCCGTCCACCGTCTTGATCGGCAGGTCGTTCAGGTCGTCGATGACGCTGGGGCTGTTGTTCAGTCGGACATTATATTCATAGGCGCCGATCTTGGCGGTGCCCGACGGGATGATCTGGTTCTGCTGGGCCAGCGCATTGGCGACGTCGGTCGCGGACAGGCCATGCGCCTGGAGCGCGGCGGGATCGAGGTCGATCTGGACCTGCCGTTCCTTGCCGCCATAGGGCGAGGGGATGGCCGCGCCCTGCACCGAGGCGAGCGCCGGGCGGATCATGTTCTGGCCCAGGTCGTAGATCTTCTGCTCGGACAGTCCTTTGCCCGACAGCGCGAGCTGCAGGATCGGCACGGTCGAGGCGTTGTAGTTCAGGATCAGCGGCGGGGTGATGCCCGGCGGCATCTGCTTCAGCACGGTCTGCGAGGCGGCGGTCACCTGTGCGGTGGCGGTGCGGATGTCGACGCCGGGGCGGAAGAAGATTTTGACGATGCCGACGCCCTGCAGCGACTGGCTCTCGATATGGTCGATATCGCCGACCGTCGCCGACAGCGAGCGCTCGTAATAATAGATGACGCGACCCGACATGTCGTTGGCGGGCAGGCCCTTATAGGTCCACACCGCCGCGATCACGGGAATACGGATGTCGGGAAAGATGTCGGTCGGCGTCTCGACCGCCGCGATGCCGCCGCCCAGCACGATCAGGATCGCGAGAACGACGAAGGTATAGGGCTTGGCTAGGGCGAGCTTGACGAGCTGAAGCATGGGCGTCCCGGTGACCGTCAGGGAAAGGCGGCGTCGGCGACGGCGCGGGGATCAAGGGGGTGGGGAACCCGCAGCGCGTCGTCGACGGGGGCGTCATCGCGCCATTCGGGATCGCAGGCGACTTAAATGAATTTCACGCCGGGCGGGGCAGCGAGATCCGCACGCACAGGCCGGGTTCCGCATCGGACAGTTCCAGGCGAAAGCCGTGCAGGTGCAGGATCGCGACGACGAGGCTGAGGCCCAGGCCGCTGCCCGCAATGTCCTGCACCCCCTGTCCCCGGTGGAAGCGGCGCAGGACGGCATCGCGTTCCTCCGCGGCGATGCCGGGGCCGTCATCATGCACTTCGATGGCCCGCCCGCGCGCGTCCTCGGTCAGGGCGATCGCGACGCGGCCGCCGGGACGACCGAACTTGATGGCATTGTCGAGCAGGTTGCTCAGCGCCTCGAACAACAGCTTGTCGTCGCCTTCGACCGACCACGGCCGGGCGACCACCGACAGCGTGATCTCGCGGTCCTCGGCCAGCGGTTCGTACAGCTCGGCCACCTGCGCGACGAGGATGCCCAGGTCGATCCTCCGAAACCCGGCGCGCCGCCGCCCCGCCTCCAGCTCGGAGATGCGGAGCAGGGCGGCGAACCGCTCCAGCACCTGATCGAGATCGGCGGTCGCCTGGCGAATGCCCGCCTTCACCTCGGCCGCGTCGTGCGGCCGGTGATGGAGGGCGTTCAGGGTGGCGCGGACGCGGGTGAGGGGGGTGCGCAGGTCATGGGCGATGGCGTCGGTCGCGCCCTTGACCTGGGCGACGACGCGGCCGACCTCCTCGACCGTCGCGTTCACCGTCGTCGCGAACTGGTCGAGTTCGTCATGACGGCCCGCGATCGGCATCCGAACCGAAAAGTCGCCCGCCGCGATCTCGCGGCTGGCCCGTTGCAGCGCCTGCACCCGGCGCAGCGGCGCCCGGCTGAACCCGATCGCCGCCGTCGCGACGCAGGCCAGGGTCAACAGGCCGCTGACGATCAACGTCTCCAATATGGTGAGCCGCAGGTCGCGCAACAGGCTGATGTCGCGTCCGACCAGCAGGGTTTCACCCTCGCGGGTGCGCAGCGCGATCAGGCGAAAGGGGCCGCGTGCGCCATCCTCGACATCGACCGGCTGGCCGGGGGGCAGGGGGCGCAGCAGGCGGACATTGCCGACGACCAGCGTGCCGTCCGCCGCGATCAGCGACATATAGTTGAAACCGGCCCGGTCCCGCCGCAGCTCGTACCGGACGCGGTCGGGCAGCTGGTCGGTCGGGACCTGCAACAGGCGCTGTGCCGAGGCATGGAGGATGCGGTCGCTGCGCGCGGTCAGGTCACGCGCGGTCGCGACATAGACGACGCCCAGCATCGCGATCAGCCCGATGACGAACACCGCCCCCAGCATGGCGGAGAGGCGGAACGTGCTAATCCGGATGATGTCGCGCCAGCGCAGCGGCTCGTCAGCCTTCGAAGAGATATCCCTCTCCCTTCACCGTCACGATCGGCGACGGTCGGCCCGGTCGGTCGATCTTCTTGCGCAGCCGGGCGATATGGACGCTGATGAGATTGGCGCCCGGATCGAAATAATAGCCCCAGACCCGCTCGAAGATGATCCGCCGGGTCATGACCTCCCCCTGGTTGCGCATCAGGAATTCGAGCAGGCGGAACTCCATGTGCAGCAGCCGGACCGGCTCGCCCTCCACCTTGACCGTGCGGCGGACCAGATCGCACTCGATCCCGCCGCCGCGCAGCACGACCGCCTCGGCCTGTTCGCGCCGCCGGAGCAGCACCTCGACCCGCATCGCCATTTCGGCGAAGTCGAACGGCTTGGTCAGATAGTCGTCGCCGCCCGCGCGCAGCCCCGCGATCCGCTCGTCGACATCGCTGAGCGCGCTCAGCATCAGCACGGGGATGGTGATATGCCGCTCGCGAAGCCGCGCGACCAGGGTCAGGCCGTCCAGTCCCGGCAGCATCCGGTCGAGCGTGATCGCATCGAAGGCCTCGCGCGTGGCCAGGTCCAGCCCGGTATCGCCATCGGCGGCCCGGCGCGCCTCATGTCCGTGCCGCTCCAACTCGGCGATGATCGCCGCGGCGGTCGCGTCGTCGTCTTCGATGACCAGAATGGCTGCCATGGCGTCGGCATAGCCTCAGATTCCCATGGCGGCCAAGGCGCATCGCCGCAGGTTAAATTCATTTAAGTCGGCAAGCGCGGCCATTTGGGGCGACAGAAGAACCGTCTCACCGACTCGGATCAAAGGGTTTTCGAATGCGCCGCCCCGGTTTCTGGAAAATGGCCCTCCCGCTCGGCCTGATCGCCGCCCCCGCTTTGGCCGCGCAGGGCCAGCGCGACATGAGCAACGACTGTTTCGACGTGGCCGCTCCGATGGCCGATGCGACGCCCTGCTACCAACCCGGCCGTCACACCCATGAGCACCATGCGCATCACGAGCGTATCGCGGCCAAGACGGACTCGGGACAGGTCGATGCCGCCAGCAACCGTGCGGTCGGCGGCATGCAACGGAATTTGACCAAATAGCGGGTCCCGGATTCGAGGGAGGCCAGTGCCAGATCAACCTCACCCGGCATGCAGGTTCCGGCTGATCTGGAACGGCCCATTGTCTAAACACACGCTATCGTGGCTGGCGAAGCTGCCCCTCGCGCTGATAGCGTCGAGCCATGAGCCACCCCATATCCTCCGGCGCCACGCATGACCACATCGCGGCGAGATTGTTCCGACTTTCTCTCGGAGTCTTCTTCATCGGTGGTTTCGTGGCATCGTCGGTCAGCCTGCTGGTTCCCCGGCTGCGGTTGGCTTGGGGGCTGAATTATTCGGAGGCCGGGGCGATCCAATTCGCTTCCTTCTCCAGCTATCTCCTGTTCGCCGCGCCGGTGGCGGCTTTCGTTGCCCGGCGCGGATATATGCGGGCGAATGGCGTCGGCCTTGCCGTCATGGCGATCGGCTGCGTGTTGCTGATCGCGGGTCTGGGCGGGCGGCAATATTCGGGCGTGCTGATGTCGCTGACCTGTATCGCGACCGGTGCGACCTTTCTGCAGATTGCGGGCAACAATGTGATGACGGTCGTCGGCGATCCCCGGCGGGCGGCGGTGCGGATGAATCTGCTCCAGGGTTTCAACTCGTTGGGTACGGTGGTCGGGCCGCTGATCGGAGCGTCGACCTTGATCGCGACCGCGCCCGGCGGGCGAACGGGTTCGAGCCTGCCCGCGCTGTCCTTCGGCTTTGCGGCATTCGTGCTGGCCGTTCTGGCCTTTGCCTTTCTGCGGAACAGGAACCTGTTGTCCGGGCTCGGCCCGGATGCCGGGGCCAGCCTGAGCGATGGATGGCGGTCGGCGCTTCGCGATCGACGGCTTCAGGGCGGTGCCATGGCCATCTTCGCCTATGTCGGGGCCGAGGTGACGATCGGCGCCTTGCTGACAGACTATCTGATGACGTCGCATGCGGGGGCGTGGCAACCCGTCGTCGCGGCGCGGTCGGTAGCCCTTTACTGGGGCGGGGCGATGGTCGGGCGGTTCGCCGGAGCCGCCCTGCTTCGGCATATATCCCCGGCACGCTTGCTCGCCTGGGCGGCGGCGAGCGCCGTGGGTCTGGTGCTGATCGCGATGATGGGACATGGCTGGTTGGCGGCGGGGGCGCTGCTGTCGGTCGGCCTGTTCAACTCGATCATGTATCCGACGATCTACGTCATTGCGCTCCCCCCGCAGGCCGACCGTGCGCCGGTCGGGGGAATGGTTCTCTGCATTGCCGTGGTGGGGGGTGCCATCATCCCGCTGCTCACCGGGCTATTGGCCGATCGCTTCGGCCTCATCCCGGCCTTGCTTCTGCCGGGCCTGTGCTACCTTCCGGTCTTGGCGTTCGCACTGCGCCATCACGCGCCGAAGGAGCTTGCCCTGACCATCAGTTCATAGGGAAGTTCGATCGAGGACCCCGCGCCATCGGGACCGTCGCTGCGTTCCGCGAGCAGGCTGACGGCCGCCGCCGCCATCTCGCTATTGGGTTGTCGGATCGTCGTCAGCTGTGGCCAGGCCATGCGGGCCAGCTGGGCATCGTCGAACCCCGCAATGGCCAGTTTCTGGGGTACGGCGATCTGTGCCCGCATCGCCGCCACCAGCACGCCCAGCGCCATCTCGTCGTTGCTCGCGAAGATGGCGCTGGGTGGGCGCGCGCCCTGAAGCAGAGCCTCGGCCGCGACGATGCCGGAGCGGAAGGTGAAGTCGCCCTGAAAAACCTGGCGCTCGTCGAGCGTCATATCGGCGGCTTTCAAGGCGTCCTGAAAGCCGAGCCAACGGCGATGGGCGGAATGATGGGTGGGATTGCCCTTGATGAAGGCGATGTCGCGGTGGCCGAGCCGGATCAGATGCTCGGTCATGGTGCGTGCCGCCGCGCGGTCGTCGATCCTGACATGGGGGGTGCGATCGACATCGCTACCCGGCGCGATCCGGACCAGGGGTACACCATGCCGCTCGAAAATGGCGATCAGTTCCTCGCAATCGCAGATCGGCGGCGTCAGGATCGCGCCGCCCAGTTTCAACCCGACAAGGCTTTCCTCCAGCCGTGCCTGCCAATCCGGCAGGTGGAGCGCCACGGTTTCGATGACGACGTGGCGGCCCAGCGATCGCGCGCGGTCGAGCGCACCGAGCAGCACGTCATTGGCATAGCTGCAGGCCGGATCGTCGAAGAACAGGCCGATCAGAAAGGAGCGCGCGCTCGACAGGCTGCGGGCAAAGGCGTTGGGCTGGTAGTTCATCTCCGCCACGACGCGCGCCACGGCGTCGCGTACGGCCGGGCGGACATGCGCTTCACCGTTGATGACGCGGGAAACGGTCTTGGGAGAAACGCCGGCCTGTCGGGCCACGTCCTTGATAGTGAGCGCCTTCATGAAACATCCGGTCGAAAGACAAAGAGCGGCCTGGCGGATCGGCCACGCCGGTGAGGTGCGCCGCATCACGCAAAAGCGTCCCACACGCCGTCGCCTTTTGCAATCGGGTGCAGGGCTTCTTGCAGAGCGTAGGGGCCGCTGAAAAGGGTAGTAGCCGATTGATCGTTGACATCGTTGTCAGTCATGCCGACAACGGTCGTCGAAAACGGGAAGATCGGGAGAGGATCATCACGTCGGCGATGCGCGTCGCGCATGTTCACGTGGCCCATGCGCCTCGATTCGGTTTCCCAACCCCTGTTCGGAGCGCCGCCATGTCCTATCGTCACGCCCTTATCGTCGCGCTTCTTGCGGGGGCCGCGCCGGTCGCCGTGTCGGCGCAGCAGGCTCCGTCGCAGCCGCAGGCGACAGAGGGCGCATGGCGGGACAAGGGTGCTCCGGCGGTCGACCGCGCCCGCGCTCTGGTCAAGGCGATGACCCGCGACGAGAAGCTGGCCTATGTCCACGGCCTGTTCCCGCCGATGACCAAGGAACGCCATGCCGACATGATCCCGTCGGCCGGCTATGTCCCAGGCGTGCCGCGCCTGGGCATTCCGACGCTGCGGGAGAGCGACGCGAGCCTGGGCGTCGCCAATCAGGTCGAACAGCGCAAGGGCGACACCGCGACCGCCTTGCCGTCCAGCCTGGCGACGGCGGCCAGTTTCGATCCCGCCATTGCCTATGCCGGAGGCGCGATGATCGGGGCGGAGGCGCGCGCCAAGACCTTCAACGTGCTACTGGCAGGCGGCGTCAATCTGACGCGCGATGCATGGAACGGGCGGAACTTCGAATATCTGGGGGAAGACCCGCTGCTGGCCGGGATCATGGCGGGCGCGTCGATCCGCGGTGTCGAGTCCCGGCATATCGTGTCGACGGTCAAGCATTATGCCCTGAACGCGCAGGAAACCGGGCGCAACATCCTGGACGCGCGCATCGACGAGAAGGCGCTGCGCGAAAGCGATCTACTCGCCTTCAAGATCGCCATCGACGGGGGACGCCCGGGATCGGTCATGTGCGCCTATAACAAGGTCAATGGCGACTATTCGTGCGAGAACCGCTTCCTGCTGACGCAGGTCCTGCGCGACGAATGGCGCTATCCGGGCTTCGTCATGAGCGACTGGGGTGGTGTCCATTCGACCGAGAAGGCGGCGCTGGCGGGGCTGGACCAGGAATCCGGGCAGGAACTCGACAAGCAGATCTATTTCGGCAAACCGCTGGCCGATGCGATCGCGAGCGGTCGCGTGCCCGAGGCGCGGCTGGATGAGATGGTCACGCGCATCCTGACCGGCGTCATCGCCAGCGGGCTGTACGACGATCCGACGCCAGCGACCGCGCAGGCCATCGACTATGCCGCCCATGCCGATGTCGCGCAGCACGCGGCAGAATCCGGCATCGTGCTGTTGAAGAACGACCGCGATGTCCTGCCGCTGGCCGCGACGGCGCGGCGGATCGTGCTGATCGGCGGCCATGCCGATGTCGGCGTATTGTCCGGCGGCGGATCGAGCCAGGTTCGCTCGGTCGGGGGTGCGCCGATCGAAATTCCGCTGACCAAGGGTGCTGCGGCCTCGTTCGCGCGGATCACCTATCACGCCTCCTCGCCGCTGCGGGCGATGCAGGCACTGGCCCCCGGTGCGCAGGTCAGCTTCGTCGACGGGCGCGATCCCGTGGCTGCGGCAGCGGCGGCCAAGGCGGCCGATATCGCGATCGTGTTCGCGACCCAATGGCAGACCGAAGCGCAGGATGCGGTCTCGCTGTCGCTGCCCGATAACCAGGACGCGCTGATCGCGGCGGTCGCCAAGGCCAATCCACGCAGCGTCGTAGTACTTGAGACGGGCGGGCCGGTCCTGATGCCTTGGGCGGATCAGGTCGCAGGCATCGTCCAGGCTTGGTATCCGGGCCAACGCGGCGGCGAGGCGATCGCCCGCGTCCTGTTCGGCAAGGTCGACGCCTCGGGCCGTCTGCCGATCAGCTTTCCGGTCAGCGCCGCGCAACTGCCCCGGCCGAAGCCGGTGCTGCCCGCTGGCGTGACCGCGCTGACCGATGCGTCCAGCAACGCGGGCGTCGTTGATACGGGCGATCTTGCCCCGTTCCCGGTCGACTATTCGGAGGGAAGCAATGTCGGGTACCGCTGGTACGCCGCGCGCGGCGACCGGCCGCTTTATCCGTTCGGCTATGGCCTCAGCTATACGCGCTTCCGCTTCGGCACCGCCCGGTTCACGGGCGGTGCGGCTCCGGCCGTGGAGGTCGCCGTGACCAATATCGGCAAGCGCCAGGGCGTGGTCGTGCCGCAGCTCTATCTGACGGGCACGGGGCAGGGTCCCATGCGCCTGGCGGGGTTCCAGCGGGTTTCACTGGCGCCGGGCGAGACGAAGACACTGGCGATCCCCGTCGATCCCCGGATTCTCGCGCGGTGGACGGCAGGCCGTGGTTGGGCGGTCGCGCCGGGCCGTTATCGTCTGACGCTCGCCACCGATGCGCAGAGCCCCGTCGCGAATGGCGAGGTAAGTGTGGCGGCGGAAGCACAGTCGCCCGGTTGATTGACCGGGCGCCGTGCCTTCACGGCATTTTGATTGACACCGATGTCGGTCGGTATAGCTATGAACAATAAAGAAAATAATTAGCCGAATTCATCGGCAAACAAGCGGCGCAAAAATAGCCGCAATGGGAGAGGTGGGATGAAAGGGAAGACGCTTGCGCGCGTGCTCGTGCGCTCGACATCGGTGCTAAGCCTGACGGCGGGCTTGTTGCTGGCCTCGCAGGGGCAGGCGCAGACCGCACCGATCGACCCGCAACAGGGCACGCCCCAGGCGGACACCAGCAGCCAGACACCCCCGCCGGGCGAAGCAAGCCCCACCAACCCCCAGCCCGAAACCACGCCCGACGATATCGTCGTCACCGGTGTCCGCGCCTCGCTGGAGCGCTCGATCGCCATCAAGCGCGACTCGAACGGTGTCGTCGATGCGATCAGCGCGGAGGATATCGGCAAGTTCGCCAACACCAACCTCGCCGAGTCGTTGCAGCGCATCACCGGCGTTTCGATCGACCGGCGCAACGGTGAGGGTTCGACCGTCACGGTCCGCGGCTTCGGCGCGCAGTACAACCTCGTCACGCTCAACGGCCGCCAGCTGGCGACGTCCAATATCGTCGCGGTCGGCGGCGACCAGGGTGGTGACGGCGCGGGGGGCTTCGGCCGCTCGTTCGACTTCTCCAACCTCGCCTCGGAAGGGGTGAAGACACTGGAGGTCTACAAGACCGGGCGCGCCGCGATCCCCTCGGGCGGTATCGGCGCGACGGTCAACGTGGTCAGCCGCCGCCCGCTCGACAATGCCGAAACCGGGCTGGTCGGGTCGCTGGGCGTCAAGGGCAGCTATGACAACAGCTCGGCCGACTGCATCGACTGCGGCGCGCGCGTCACGCCCGAGGCGTCTGGCACCGCCAGCTGGACGGACAGCGAGAAGCGCGTCGGCGTGTCGCTGTTCGGCAGCTATCAGAAGCGCAATTTCAGCTTCGCGAGCGTCGCGCCGGACAACTGGAATATCCGCTCGCTCAACGATTTCCTGAACCCGTCCAACGGTTTCGTGAACGGGGCGACCAAGATCAACAACCGCCCGACCGGCAACCCGCTGGTGTCGGTCCCCAACGACTTCCGCTATCACTTCTCCGAGGCCAGCCGCGAGCGGATCAACGGCCAGGCGATCCTGCAATTCCGCCCGACCGACACGCTGACCTTCACCGCCGACGGCCTTTATGCCCAGCTGCGTCAGTCGGAGCGCCGGTCGAGCCAGTCCAACTGGTTCAACCGCCCCTTCAGCGAGGTGACGTTCGACGACGCCAGCAACGGCATCGCCACCACCCAATTCCTGGCCGAGACGATCAACGGCGTGAAGGACGCGGCGTACGAACAGGCCTATCGCGCGCAGAAGAACCGGCTCTACGATGTCGGCGGCAATATCGAATGGAAGCCAAGCGACCGTTTCACCCTGTCGATCGACGGCCATATCGGCGAGGCGCAGAGCCTGCCCGACAATCCCAACGGCCAGACATCGACCACCGTCGCGATCAACGCGCCGGTCGTGACCGGCCATACGCTGCGCTGGACCGATAACGGCTTCCCGCAGCAGACTCTGGCGATCAACGACGGGACGCAGAGCACGACCCCGACCGGCCAGCCCTTCATCAAGGGCAACAATAACGGCGTGCTGGACGTCGGCGATCTGGCGAGCGCGGTGCAGCGCCAATTCGCCTCGAACCAGACGCAGCGGATCCGCGAGCTGCGCGCCGATGCGGCCTGGGACTTCACCGACCAGATCCGGTTCGATGCCGGTGCCGATTATCGCACCACCACGACCCGCCAGACCCAGTTCAACACGCGCCAGGTGCTGGGCGACTGGGGCAACTCGCTGCCGCCCGATATCGCGCGGCTGGCACCGGGGCAGGTTTTCCAGTTCTGCAACACCTGCAAGTTCGAGCATAACAACCCGAACGCCGATCCGAACACCCAGATCGCCTTCCGCACCGAAGACGCGACCAAGCTCTACAACACGCTGTTCAACTATTATTCCGGCGTGACCAACGACGGCGTCGACCATCGCAACAATATCGACGCGAACAGCGACAATTCGGTGCGCGAGAATATCTGGTCGGGCTATCTCCAGGGCAGCTGGAACGGGCAGGTGTTCGGCCGCAACGCGCAAGTCGTGGCGGGCCTGCGCTACGAAAATACCAAGGTGCGCGCGGTGTCGCTGCAACCCGTGCCGCTGGCGATCGTGTGGACGGCGGACAACGACTTCGTGATCCAGAACAGCACCGACCAGCAGGCGATCTCGGCGCGCGGCTCCTATAGCAACTGGCTGCCCGCCGTGGACGCCAAGATCGAGGTTCTGGACAATCTGTTCGCCCGCGCCTCGTACAGCAAGACCATCTCGCGCGCGCCTTACGGCAACCTGTTCGCCTCGACCGGTGTCGGTGCGCCGGGGCGGCCGACCGCGATCGGCGGCATCGCGACGGGCTCGTCCAACAATACCGGCCTGTTGCCGCTGTCGTCGGACAATATCGACCTGTCGGTCGAATGGTATCCGCGCAAGGACGTCTTCCTGTCGGCGGGCTTCTTCGACAAGCGGGTGCACAACTTCATCGGCAACACGGTGGTGAACCGCAACCTGTTCGGCTTGCGCGACGCGACGTCGGGGCAGGCGGGCACCCGATCGGGCACGGCCCGCCAGCAGCTGACCAACACGTTCGGGGCGGACATCACCGACGTCAACCTGTTCACCTATACCGCGCTGCTCCAGCAGAATAACGGCAATGTCGCGGCGGCGAACGCGCAGTTTGCGGCCAATTACAACACGCAGAGCCGCGCGCTGAACCAGGGGTTCGTCGACTCGATCCTCAGCCAGGTCGACATCAGTCCGAATGCCAGCGATCCGCTGTTCAACTTCGCGGTGAACACGCCGATCAACAACCGCGACGCGCATATCTACGGCGTCGAGTTGGCAGGTCAGTATTTCCTGGGCGAGACCGGCTTCGGCATTGCGGCCAGCTATACGCTCGTTCGCGGTAATATCGGCATCGACATCGCGGCCGATCCCAGCGTGAACACCTTTGCGCTGGTCGGCCTGTCGGATACCGCCAACGCCACGCTGATCTATGACAAGAACGGCATTTCGATGCGCCTGTCCTACAACTGGCGCGACAAGTTCCTGAGCGACATCAACCGTGGCGGCGACCGCAATCCGGTCTTCACCGCGCCCTATGGCCAGCTAGACCTCTCCATGAGCTTCGACCTGACGCCGCGCTTCGCGCTCGGCTTCGAGGCGATCAACCTGACCGAGGAGGGCGTCCAGACCTATGGCCGCGACCGGATGAACACCTGGTATCTGGCCGAAGGCTCCGCCCGCTATCTGATCGGCGCGCGGTATCGCTTCTGATTGTGGAAACTCGGAAGGCCGCTGTCCCCCCCGCGGCCTTCCGGGTACATGGGGCGATCATGGCCGCACCTGTCCTGCTCAACAATATCGACCATCGCGACCTTCGGGTCGCGATCGGTCATCACGCGCGCTTCGGCGATGCGATCAACCAGACCCGTGTGTTCCCGGCGGAGTTCGAGGAGCTTCAGCGCGAATACGCCATATTGCTGCGGCGGGACGAAGCCGGGGCGCTCTATGCGACCGTCCTGCTGGGCCTCGACCCGGACGAGAACCTGTACCTGACGGGCGACCGATGGGACGCCCGCTACATCCCGGCGACCCGAGCGCGCGGGCCGTTTTCGATCGGTCACGACGCCACGGGCGAGCCCATGGTCTTCATCGACCCCGAGCATCCGCGACTGACCGCCGATGGCATGCCCGTCTTTCGCGAACATGGCGGCAACGCGCCGCTGCTCGACCATGTCACGGTGATGCTGCAACGCATTTATGAGGGCGTGCAGACCGAAAAGGCCATGTACGAGGCCTGGGCCGCGCTCGACCTGCTGACGCCCGCCGTCCTGCAACTCGATCTGGACGAGGGGCGGCGGTACAATGTGCCGGATTGCCTGACGATCGACACGGCCCGGCTGGCGGCGCTGGAGGCCGGTGCCCTGGGCGATCTCCATGCGCGCGACTATCTGCGCCCGGCGTTCTGGATCGCGTCCTCGCTGGGCAATCTGCGCCATCTGATCGACCGCAAGCTGAGCCGGGATGCGCATGGCTGACCGGTTGCCCGCCGCGCGTCATGCCCGCGAGCTGACGGAAACGGGGGCGCCCGATCTGGCGGCGCTCATCGAAGATAACGAGCCGGTCGTGCTGCGGGGCTATGCCGCGCACTGGCCGTTGGTCCGGGCAGGACAGGTTTCCGCCCGTGCGGCCGCCGATTATCTCCTACGCTTCGATCGTGGGCGACCGGTGACCGGCTATGTGGGGGACGCGGCGATAGGCGGGCGTTTTCACTATGACGAAACCGCCACCGGACTGAATTTCCGGACGGAGACGCTGCCGTTGCGCGAATTCCTGGCGCGGCTGCTGGACGGAGCCGACGGGCCGGGGGAGCCGCCTGCGCTCTATATGGGGTCGACTGATCTCGACGCCTATCTGCCGGGTTTTCGCGGCGAGAACGATCTGGTGCCGTCCAACGGGCTGTTCGACCGTCACCCGCCGCTGGCCAGTATCTGGATCGGCAACCGGACCATCGCCTCGGCGCATTACGACATGGCGAACAACGCCGCCATCTGCGCCGTCGGTCGGCGCCGCTTCACGCTGTTTCCCCCCGATCAGATCGGCAATCTCTATCCCGGTCCGCTCGCCCCGACGCCGGGCGGGCAAGTGGTCAGCATGGTCGACTTCGCCAAGCCCGACCTCGATCGCTATCCCCGTTTTGCCGATGCCATGGATCAGGCGGTGGTGGCCGAACTCGAACCCGGTGACGTGCTGGTCTATCCGGCGCTGTGGTGGCACCATGTCGAGGCGCTGGAGGCGTTCAACATCCTCGTCAATTATTGGTGGAACGCAACGCCCGACTATCTCGACACGCCGATGGATAGCGTGATGCATGCGATGCTGTCGCTGCGCGATCGACCGGCTGCGGAGAAGCGGGCCTGGCGGGCGGTCTTCGACCATTATATCTTTGGCGACGGCGAAGCGGTCGTCGGCCATCTGCCGCCTGCGTCGCACGGGCCGCTCGCGCCGCTCGACGAGGCCATGGCGCGGCGGCTACGCGCCTATCTTCTGCAAAGGCTGAACCGATGAGCGATCCCTATCCGCCTACCCGCGTCGTCATCGCCGGGGGCGGGACGGCGGGGTGGCTCGCGGCAACGGCGCTGGTGCGGCAACTGGGGCCGCTGGTCGACGTCACGCTGATCGAATCCGACGAGATTGGTACGGTCGGCGTCGGCGAGTCCACCATCCCCACGGCGCGCAGCTTCCATGCCTTTCTAGGGATCGACGAAGCCGAATTCATGAAGGCGACCCAGGCGACCTTCAAGTTGGGCATCGCGTTCGAGAATTGGGGGCCGGAGGGCGCGCGCTATTTCCATCCGTTCGGAACGGTCGGACGATCGGTGGCGATCGCCGATTTCCAGCATTTCTGGCTGGAGGCGAAGCGCCACGGCTTCGGCGGGGCCTATACCGACTATTCCCTTGAGACGCGGGCGGCCGAGGCGAGCCGGTTCGGGCGGGACGAGGCTGGCACCCTGGCCTATGCCTATCATCTCGATGCCACGGCCTATGCCCGCTTCCTGCGCGGTATTGCCGAACCGGCCGGAGTGCGCCGGGTCGAGGGGCGCATCGCCAAGGTCGAGCGGGACGGCGAGGGCGGCGACATCGCCGCATTGCATCTGGCATCGGGCAACCGGATCGAGGGGGATCTGTTCCTCGACTGCACCGGCTTTCGGGCGTTGCTGATCGAGGGTGCGCTGGAGACGGGCTTCGAGGATTGGAGTGAATGGCTGGCCTGCGACCGGGCGTTGGCGGTCCAGACCGAAGCCGTCTCCTCCCCGGTCCCCTATACCCGCGCCATCGCGCACTGGGCGGGCTGGCGCTGGCGCATCCCGCTTCAGACGCGGGTGGGCAACGGGCTGGTCTATTCCTCGGCCGACATGAGCGAGGACGAGGCGACCGCAACGTTGCTGGCGGGGATCGAGGGAGCGCCGCTATTCGAGCCGCGCGCCCTGCAATTCCGCGCGGGGATGCGTCGGCAGGCCTGGAGCGCCAATTGCGTGGCGCTGGGTCTCGCGGCCGGGTTCATCGAGCCGCTGGAATCGACCAGCATCCATCTGGTCATGATCGCGGTGATGCGCCTGATCCAGGGTTTTCCGTTCCAGGGCGATGATCGCGCGGCCCCCCGATCGCGCTTCAATGCCCAGTCGCGTCATGAGTGGGAGCATATCCGCGACTTCATCATCCTGCATTATGGGCAGACCGGGCGGACGGACTCGGCGTTCTGGCAACGGCGCTCGACGATGTCGGTGCCCGAGACGCTGGCGGAACGCGTGGCACTGTTCACCCAGAGCGCAGGCGCCTGGCAGGGACAGGACGACCTGTTCAAGATCGATTCCTGGGTTTCGGTCATGCTGGGGCAGGGGCTTATGCCCAAAGCCCATCACCGCATTCCGGCGATGCTCAGTCCCCAAGCGCTGCGCGATTCCCTCGATGCCTTGGACCAGCAGCTTTTACGACAATTGCAGCTGATCCCGGACCACCTCGCCTTCATCAACCGATATTGCGCGACGAAGGCTCAGACGCAGGTCATGTCAGCGTAAACGTGCCCGCAAGGCCTTCGGCCTCCGCCGATGGCGCGACCCAAAGGCGGAAGGCACCGGGTTCGGTGGTCGGCGTCAGCTCGCGGCCGATAAAGGACAGGTCGGCGCGGGTGAGGGTGAAGCTCACCTCCTGACGCGCACCCGGAGCCAGGGTGACGCGGGTGAAGGCCTTCAGCACCCGCACCGGCTGGGTGACGCTGGCGACGACGTCGTGGATATAGAGCTGGACGACTTCGGTCGCTGCCATGCGCCCGGTATTGGTGATGGTCGCGCGGATCGTCAGCGGGGTGTCGCCCAGCGTCTTGCTGCTCAGGCGAAGGTCCGAATAGACCATCTCGCCATAGGTCAGGCCATGGCCGAACGGAAACAACGCACTGTTCGGATAGTCGCGGAAATGCGCCTTATAGGGCTGTAGCGCCCCGGGCGGATTGGGGCGGCCCGTGTTGCGATGCGCGTAATAATAGGGGACCTGCCCGCTGGCCCGTGGGAAGGACACCGGCAGCCGCGCGGAGGGAGACATTGTGCCGAACAACACATCGGCGATGGCCGGGCCGTCCTGCGAGCCGAGGAACCATGTCACTAGCAAGCCGGGTGCTTTGGCCACCGCGCCGCTCAGCGCGAGGGCCCGCCCGGTGCGCAGCAGTACGACATAGGGCTTGCCGGTCGCGGCGATCGCCTCGGCAAGGGCCTGTTGCTCTGCGGGCACGACGATCTCGGTACGCGACTGCGCCTCGCCCGACATATTCTGGGTTTCGCCGATCGCGAGCACGACGATATCGGCGGCGCGCGCCGCGGCGACCGCGCGCGCCAGGTTGCTGCCGTCGTCCATGGTCGCGTCGGGCACGGTTTCACGTACTGCGGTGACGAGGTCCACCGCCTCGCGATCGGTGCCATAGACATTCCATGGTCCGATCAGGTCATGCCCGCCGCCCGCGAATGGCCCGATCAGCGCGATCCTCGTTCCCGAGCGGGGCAGGGGGAGCAGGTCGCCCTCGTTGCGGAGCATGACGATGCTGCGCGCACCCGCCTCGCGCGCAAGGACGAGTGTCTCCGGCGTGCGCAGCCGCGCCTTTTCGCGCGCCGGGTCGATGCGGCGAAAGGGATCGTCGAACAGCCCGAGCGCGACCTTCAGCGCCAACACGCGTCGCACCGCCTCGTCGAGGCGTGCCAGTGGCACCTCGCCCTTTTCGACCAGATCGGGAAGATATTTGAGATACAGCCCGCTTTGCATCGACATGTCGACGCCCGCGAGAAAGGCAAGGCGCGCCGCATCGCGGCCGTCCTTGGCGAACCCATGCGCGATCAGTTCCTCGTCGCCCGTATAGTCGGAGACGACCAGCCCGCCAAAGCCCCATTCCTTGCGCAGGACCGTGTCGAGCAGCCATGGATTCCCGGTCGCGGGGATTCCGGAAAGGTCGTTGAACGACGCCATCACGGTCGGCGCGCCCGCCGCGAACGCCGCCTGAAAGGGCGGGAAATAGATGTCGCGCAGCGTCCGCTCCGACACATCGACGCTGTTATAGTCCAGCCCGGCCTCGCCCGCGCCATAGGCGACGAAATGCTTGGCGCAGGCCGCGACGGCGTCCGGCGCGGCAAGCCCGCTGCCTTGGAAACCCTCGACGCGCGCCGCCGCCATCACGCGACCGAGCAGCACGTCCTCGCCCGATCCCTCGACACCCCGGCCCCAGCGGGCGTCGCGCGCGATGTCGACCATCGGCGCGAAGGTCCAGTCGATCCCCGAGGCCGACGCCTCCACCGCCGCCGCGCGCGCCGTGCGCCGCGCCAGATCGGGGTCGAAGCTCGCGGCTTCGGCGAGCGGGACCGGGAAGACGGTGCGCAGGCCGTGGATGACGTCGGCGGCGAACAGCAGCGGGATTTTCAGCCGCGAGCGGCGCACCGCTTCGATCTGCATCCGCCGCGCCATCTCCGCGCCATTGCCGTTGAAGACGCCGGTCAGCTCACCCCGGCGAACCATCCGCAACTGTGCATCGAAGCTCGACGCCGCGCCCGCCGGGTTCAGCGAGATGGCAGCACCCCCGGCCCAGGCGGCGGCCAGCAGATTGAGCTGCCCTGCCTTTTCGACGAGCGTCATGCGCGAGATCAGCGCCTCGACGGACGCGGGAAGCGGGCGTTCGCCTGTAATGGCGAGCAGCGCCCGCGCCGGGCTGGCCGACCATGCCAGCGCCGCACCCGCACCCGCCAGCCACGCACGCCGCGATATCCGCCGATCCTGACCGTTCATCCTGCTCCCTTTCGTCTTCATGACGCGTCATCTACGCCGTGGCCGGGAAGTCGATCCGGGTTCCTGCTTCCCCTCACCGCGATGGCTGCGGCCGGCAGGAAACAGGACCCTGGATCCCATTCCAGGCGATGGTCGGGACCGCGCTCAGCTGAACAATCAGCCGATTGATTGTCATTCCTGGTTCATGTAAGCGGTTTCTGTAAGCGGTTACAAGCCCGCGAAACAGAGAGGATGCTTCGTCGACCATGTCGTCCGACCGACCCGATTCGGTTGCTGCCGCCGTCCCGGCGGCGCGCGGCGCGCATGCGACGATCCATGACGTCGCGCGCGTGGCGGGTGTCTCGGTCGCGTCGGTATCGCGGGTATTCAACGGGCGCGACCATGTTCGTGCCGAGATGCGTGCGCGGGTGGAGGAGGCGGCGGCGCAGCTCGGCTATGTCCCCCATGCGGGGGCGCGCAGCCTCAGCATGGCGCGGACCGGCGCGATCGGTGTGGTCCTGCCCGACCTGCACGGCGAATTCTATTCGGAACTGCTGCGCGGCATGGACCGTGAGGCGAGTATGCGCGGATTGGGGCTGCTGCTCACCGTGCTCCACGAGGGGCGCGGGGTCGACACCCTGGCGGCGCTTCGCGGACAGGTCGACGGGCTGGTGGTGATGGCGCCGGAACTCGATCCGGCCGTCCTGGCCCGGCATATGCCGCGCGGCCCGGCGGCCGTGTTCCTGGCGTGCGCGCCGCAGGACGGCAGTCTCAATTTGCGTATCGATAACCATGGCGGAGCCGCCTCTGCGGTCGCGCATCTGGCGGCGGGCGGGGCGAAGCGGATCGTCCATATCTCCGGCCCCGCAAGCAATTTCGATGCGCAGCAACGACGCGCTGGCGCGGAGGCGGCGGCATCGGCGGCGGGTGTGGCGCTGAGCGTGATCGAGGGTGATTTTCACGAGGCCAGCGGGACCATGGTCGGCGAACGCGTCGCGGCGGGAACGCTGCACGCCGATGCGATCTTCGCGGCCAACGACATGATGGCGATCGGCGCGCTGATGGCGCTGAAGCGCCGTAATATCGCGGTGCCGGAGCAGGTGGCGGTCGCCGGGTTCGACGACATTCCGCTGGCCCGGCTGGTCAGCCCCGCGCTGACCAGCGTCGCGGTCGACATCGCGGCGATGGGTGCACGCGCGGTGGCGCATCTTGCCGAGCAGATCGCAGCCAAGCGCGAACGGCCTTTGGAAGGCCGAGGGACCACGGCGGACGAGGTGATCGTGCCGCATCTGATGGTGCGTGAAACAACAAGAGAAACCGACAGGGGATAGGGTTATGAAGAGGAACGCATTCAGGCTGGCGCTCGCGGGCGCGACGATGCTGGCGGGGCTGGGAACCGCGACGATGTGGAGCGCGCCCGCCGCGGCGCAGGCCGGTCAGGCGGCGCTGCGCGGCGTGATCCGCAGCGCGCCCGACAATCCCGTTCAGGACGTGACCCTGATCGAGGTCGATACCGGCTTCCGTCGTACCGTCGTGCCCGGCGCGGACGGCAGCTACAACTTCCCGTCGCTGCGGGCAGGGGCGTACCGGCTGGAGATCCGCCTCAAGCAGGGCACGCGCAATTCCGATCAGTTCACGCTTCGCGTCGGGCAGAATGCCGGGCTGGACCTCGACCTGACCACCCCCCCGGCGCCGGCACAGCCCGCGCCGGGCGACAACACCGCCGGTGAGACCGCGCCGCCCCCCGCCGAAGCGCAGCAGGGCGACATCATCGTCACCGGCAGCCGCATCCGCTCGCTGTCCGGCGGGCAGGTCGGCATCAACATCACGCCGCGACTGATCGAGCAGCTGCCGCAGAACAGCCGCAACTTCCTGGCCTTCGCCGATCTCGCGCCCGGTGTGCGTTTCATCGAAAGCTCGGACGGCAGCTCGCGCATCCAGGGCGGTGCGCAAGGGAGCAACTCGGTCAACGTCTTCATCGACGGCGTCAGCCAGAAGGATTACGTGCTACGCGGCGGCCTGACCGGCCAGGACAGCTCGCCCGGCAACCCGTTCCCGCAGCTCGCAATCGGCGAGTATCAGGTGCTGTCGTCCAACTACAAGGCGGAGCTGGACCAGGTCAGCTCGGTCGCGATCATCGCGGGCACCAAGTCGGGCACCAACGAATTCCATGGCGAGGGCTTCTTCGACTTCACCAATCAGAATTTGCGCGACCGTCGCCCGACCGAAATCTATCCCGCCAAGATCGCCAAGATCCCCTCGGAGGACAAGCAGTTCGGCGTCGCGCTGGGCGGCCCGATCGTCAAGGACGTCGCGCATTTCTTCGTCAGCTATGAGGGCAAGCGGCGGCAGGTGCCGATCGACATCCTGCCGACCAACGGCGTCGCGGTGTCGAGCCTGCCCGCCCAGTATCGCGACATTTTCGGGTCGTTCAACTCTAGCTTCCGCCAGGACCTGTATTTCGGCAAGATCGACCTCGAGCCGACCGACAAGGACCTGGTCGAACTGACCGGCAAATATCGCAACGAGACCGGCGTGCAGATCGGCAACGGCAATGCCGCCTTCTCCACCCGCACGCTGAGCAAGGTGAACGAGAAGCGCGGCATGCTGCGCTGGCAGCATACCGAGGATCAGTGGATCAACGACGTGCGCGTCTCTTATGAGGATGTCGCCTGGTCGCCGCAGCCCGCCGAGAACGGCATCGGCCAGCAGTTCCGCACCACGACACGCAACGGCAGCAGCGTGTCGACCTTCGACCTGTTCCGCACCGGCGCTGGGCTGGGCTTCCAGGACAAGGGGCAGCGGGGCTGGACCGTCCAGGACGATTTCACCTGGACCGGGGTCGAGAACCACACGTTCAAGGTCGGCGCGAAGGCGAAATGGGTGACGCTCAACTCGCTGGAGCAGAACCTGATCAACCCGCTCTATCTCTATGACACCACCCTGCCCTCGGCGAGCGGGTTCAACGACCAGATCCCGTATAGCCTGCAATTCGGCGCGAACGGGAGTCTCGGCGATCCGCGCATCCGCTCGAAGAACTTCCAGCTGGGCCTATATGCGCAGGACGACTGGGACGTGACCGACCGGCTGACGCTGAACCTCGGCCTGCGCTGGGATTATGAGCGGACCCCGGCGTTCCTGAACTATGTCACCTCCGCCGAGAACATCAACGCGGTGTCGCCCGCCAATTATCCGAACCTGGTCAACGCGGATTACAAGATCGGCGACTATATCTCGACCGGCAGCAATCGGAAGGCGTTCAAGGGCGCATGGCAGCCGCGCGTCGGCTTCACCTATCGCCTGGACGAGCAGGGCCGGTTCGCGGTGTTCGGCGGCTATGGCCGGTCCTACGATCGCAACCAGTTCGACTTCCTGCAGCAGGAACTGGCCAATGGCCGCTTCCAGCGCCGCGAGTTCCTGTTCCAGGGTGCCGACACGATCAATCCGTGCACGCCCGGACCGAACTGCATTCCCTGGAACCCGATCTACCTGACCGATGCCGGTCGCCAGCAGCTGATCGGCAATGGCAGCCCGGGCGGGCGCGAGTTCCGCTTCATCAACAACGATCTGAAGGTCCCCTATTCGGACCAGTTCAGCCTGGGCGTGCGCGGGCGGTTCAACCCGGTCGAGCTGGAAGTCGGCTATACCCGGATCGTCAGCAAGGACGGCTTCGTCTATTTGCTCGGTACGCGCCGCCCCGACGGGTCGTTCTTCGCGCCGTCGCCGACCACCGGCGCGCCGCAGGGGCCGAACACCAGCTTCGCGCCCAGCGGCTACGGCGCGATCATCCTGGGCGACAACGGGCTCGAGACGCGCGCGGACTCGGCCTATGCCAAGCTGACCAAGGCCTATTCGGCCGCCTCGCCGTGGAGCATCGACGCCACCTATACCTTTACCGCGGCGGTGGATAACCGGCCGAACAACGACCAGTCGTCCTACTTCCTGCTCGATTTCCCGAAGGCGTCGGATTACCCGATGCTGCGCTCGGGCGTGGTGCCGCGTCACCGCTTCGTGGTGGCGGGCAGCGTCGACACGCCGCTGGGCGTGACGATGTCGGCGAAGTTCCAGATCGAGAGCCCGACCTTCCAGCGCGCGTTGCTCGACACGTCGAACCCGTATCAGCGGACGCTGGTCGGCTCGGAAGTGTTCGGGCTGGGCGATCGCTGGGGCCGTCGCCAGCTCGACCTGGCGTTCACCAAATATGTGCCGCTCAAGTTCATCAGCGACGCGACGCGCATCCGCTTCCGCGTCGACATCATCAACGCGATGAACGACCGCAACTATGTCGACTATAACAACGACCCCAGCGATACGACGCGGACCCCGGGCTCGCCGAGCATCTACCGGGAAGTGTCGACCTACAGCATCGGCGGCAATCCGCCGCGCACCGTGAAGCTGTCGGCCGGTTTCAACTTCTGATGCCTGATCGTCATCCCGGCCTTGTGCCGGGATGACGGCCTGACCGGCAGCAGAGACGGTTGAAATGACAGGAGAGGATGCCTGACCGCATGACGTTCGACCGACGCGATATCCTGCGCGCCGCCGCGTTCGGCGGGGCGGGGTGGCTGGCGGGGTGTACCGCCGGGCCGCTCGCGCCCAGACGCGCGCCGCAGCTGGCCTTCCCCGGCGTGCTGCCCAAGATCGGCACCACCCCGGCGAGCGCCAGCGACCCGCTGATGGATGATATCCAGCGGCGTACCGTCAGCTATTTCTGGAACACCACCGACCAGGTGACGGGGCTCGCCCCCGATCGCTGGCCGACGCCCAGTTTCGCCTCGATCGCCGCGGTCGGCTTTGCGCTGACCACCTATCCGATCGCGGCGACTCGGGGCTGGATTACCCGAGCCGCCGCAGCACAACGCACGCTGGCCACGCTGCGTTTCTTCGCGAACGCCCCGCAAGGGCCGGACAAGGAGGGGATGACCGGCTATAAGGGCTTCTTCTATCATTTCCTGGGCGTCACCAAGGGGCATCGCTTCGCCAAGACCGAGCTGTCGACGATCGACACCGCACTGCTGCTGGGCGGTGTCCTCTTTGCGCAGACCTGGTTCGACGACGAGGCCGACCCGGCGGAGCGCGAAATCCGGGGGCTGGCCGACCAGCTCTACCGCGCAGTCGAATGGGACTGGATTACGCCGCGCAAGCCTTTCGTCTCGATGGGATGGCACCCGGAGAGCGGCTTCATCGGCTCGGACTGGAACATCTATAACGAGAGCCTGATCCTCTACGTCCTCGCGCTCGGCTCGCCGACGCACGCGCTGCCGCCCACGACCTGGGACGCCTGGACCGCCAAGTTCGACCCGTCCTGGGACGAGAAATATGACGATCCCTTCACCGCGTTCCCGCCCTTGTTCGGGCATCAATATAGCCAGGTGTGGATCGATTTTCGCGGCCTGATGGACACTTATTCCAAGCGGCGTGGGTTCGGCTATTTCGAGAATAGCCGCCGCGCGACCTATGCGCAGCGCCGCTATGCGATCAACAATCCCGGCCGCTGGCGCGGCTATGGCGAGAATGTCTGGGGGCTGACCGCCTGCGACGGGCCGGGCGACTTCGTCCGCGAGATCGACGGTCGCAACCGCGAATTCTTCTCCTACTCGGCGCGGGGGCCGGGCGACCGCGACGACGGGACGATCGCACCGACCGCCGCGCTCGGATCGGTGGCCTTCGCGCCGGAAATCGTGCTGCCTGCCGCGCGTGCGATGTATTCGACCTATGGCACCGCGATCTATGACCGTTACGGCTTTCGCGACAGCTTCAACCCGACGCTGACGCGAACCGACGTCAAGCTGCAGCATGGCAAGGTCGTGCCGTATATCGGCTGGGTCGCGGACGATTATCTGGGCATCGATCAGGGACCGATCGCCTGCATGATCGAGAACTGGCGCAGCGGGCTGATCTGGAAGACGATGCAGAAGAACCCCTATATCCGCACCGGGCTGGAGCGCGCCGGGTTCTCGGGCGGCTGGCTTTCCGCCGCGTAGGGGATTGTTTTTTTGAGATGTTTGCGAGGGACGCTAACGCCTCATTGGCTTCCCGAACCACCCTAAGCCCGCCCTGTTAAGCGATCCGGCGGAAGGAGCCGCCGGTTTGTCACCGCAATCGCTTATAGTGGAAATTGCGGACGAACGGCTCGCCCTGACCGTTGAGTCCTGCCGCAGACTCGGTCATCTCCTGGCCGTTCGCCGACACGATATAGACCCGTACCGATCCGAGCATCTTGGCCCTGGCAAGATTGAGCACGAGTATGTTGGGCGCCGGCGTCATGATGGCGGCGCTGTCCGCCTCGCTGGTTTCTCCCTCGCTGGGTGCCATCGTTCCATCGGGACGGAAGGATGTCGCCATGTGCCGAACGCTCCCGTCCCGCCCTGTAATGTCGACGACCATCCGCCACTTGCCATCACCGATGCCTTGAAAGCCGTAGACGACCTGCTTGGGCGGTGGTCCGTAGGTGCTCGGCATTCGTGTCATGTCCAACTCCCATTGGCCCATGAACGGCGATGGCGCTGTGGCCTCCGGTCGTACGACTTCCTGTCGGGCGGCGGCTCGGCTGGCCACGCCTGATATGGTCGCGGCAACGGCCAGGAAGAAGGCCGGTCGATGTAATGGCAAACGCAGCATGTGACCTCTCCATACATGGCCAAGGCACCGCCTCGGCGCGGGCACGTCCTCGCCGTCTTCGGAATGATGATTCCGAAGGGTTCGCAAAAATCCGTCAGTCGTCCGCCGTCGAAAGGATCAGCCCGGCTGCTCGGTGGGACCGATCCCGTAAAGCTCGGCATGCCGACGCATGACGACCAGAAGGATCGCCAGTTCGATCCCGACGACGCAGCCCTGGATCAGGGCCTGTCGGCTATCGAGGAAGAATACACTCATGAAGATGACGAGCGTGGTCATCCCGGCGAGTGTCCATAGCGACCAGCGAAGCGCGCCGGGCCAGTCGCGGTCCAGCAGCGACCATGCCAGCCGCAAATGCCCGGTTCCGGCGCCGAGTTGAAGGAGAGCCAGCGCCGGAATGGCACCCAGATAAGTGGGACGCAGCAACGCCTCATGCGATGCCCCGACGAGGAGTGCCCCGGAAAGGCCGCGCTGATCGGGATAGAGATAGGGCAGGCCAAGGACCGCGCAGCCGATTTCGATCGCGGCCATGGGCACCATGATGCCCAGCGCCAGGGCATAGCTGGTCAGGACAAACCGTCCTTTCGCGCTGCCCAACATTTCCCGCCACGCCGCCACGAGACAGCCTGCCGCAAAGGACAGCGCCTGGCCATCGTCGGCGGCGACATGATATTCGGCATTCATGGCCTGTGACCAGCTTCGCCGGTCCTCCCCCATGCACGCCGTCGCGATCGCCATGATCGCGCGGGACAACGATAGCGTCATGCCAGCATCTCCTTGCCCGAAAGCGCGCCGTCCTCTCCGGCCAATTCCACGGCCAGCGCGAAGCCGCTCGCGGTCAGCTGATAGACATGGCGGGGCGGACGCCCGATCTGCGCAGGCTCACGCCATTCCGCTTCGACCAGTCCATTGTCGCTCATTCGCATCAACAACGGATACAGCGTACCCGATGACAGCCCCGTGTCTTTCAACAGGTCATAGCCATGCCGCCATTCGCTGCGCTGCCTGGACAGGGCCGCCAGGATAAGGCGCATCTGTTTCGAAGGTTGCCTGTTCCGTGCCATGCCCCATGGCAACATATGTAGATTTAAGAGTCAACGGGTATCGTCCGAGGCGCGGGGATGCGACGCGATGAGGCGGTAGTCAGGCTGAAGGTGGTCCCTCAGCTTCGATAGGAGGGGCGGATCGACAACGTCCGATCCAAAGGTTCATCGCGAACCAGTGCCGCCATATTGTTTTGGGGGGGCGAGATAGTGTCGCCGATCGCACCATGTCGGCATAAAGCGCAGATTTCTGTCGCTTTTGCCTTTACAATGGTGACCCCTACGGGAATCGAACCCGTGTTTCAGCCGTGAAAGGGCCGCGTCCTAACCGCTAGACGAAGGGGCCGCCGGGTGGCGTGGAGGGGCCTCTAAGGGAGGGTGCCAGAACCGTCAAGCGCTTTTTTTAGTCGGCCCATGCGGCATCCTCGACATGGAGTTCGGCGACGTCGCGGCCGGACCAGTCGTCGACCTTGGCGCGGCCGACCAGCCACAGGCGGCGGGTGCTGCCTGCACCGAGCAGCGCCTGGCCCAGCGCGGTGTCGGCCTGGCGGAAGGCCATGGCTTTCAGGCTGCGGCCATCGGCGCCCGCGACGATGGCGCGGACGTGATTCGTGCCGACCAGATCGGCGCGGATCACGCGAAACGGTCCGGCGGCGATGCGCGGGGCGGGCCAGCCCATGCCATAGGGGCCGCCCGCCTCCATCGCGCCGACCAGGCCGGGATTGACCCCGCCGGGGGCCAGCACCGCATCGACCAGCAGCGCGCGGCCCGCGCTGGCGCGGACGACGGTGTCGGCGAGGCGTTCCTCCAGGAAGTCTGCGAGTTCGGCGATACGGTGCGCCTCGACCGTCAGGCCCGCCGCCATGGCGTGGCCGCCGCCCGCGATCAGCAGGCCGTGCTCCTTGGCGGCCAGGATCGCCGCACCCAGGTCGACGCCGGAGATGGAGCGGCCCGAGCCCTTTCCGATCCCATGTTCGTCCACCGCGATGACGATGGCGGGGCGGTCCAGCTTTTCCTTCAGCCGACCGGCGACGATGCCGATGACGCCGGGATGCCAGCCTTCGCCCGAAACCACCGCGACCTGTCGATTGCGGTCTACGGTAGTTTCAGCGGTGGCCTGCATGCCCGCTTCGATCGCGCGGCGTTCGTCGTTGAAGTGGTTGAGTTCCTCGGCGATGGCGCGCGCCTCGGCGGGATCATCGGTGGTCAGCAACCGCACGCCCAGATCGGCACGGCCGACGCGGCCACCTGCGTTGATCCGTGGCCCCAGCGCAAAGCCCAGGTCGGAGCAGGTCGGCGCGCGGGTCAATCGGGCGGCGTCGGTCAGTGCGGCGAGGCCGATATTGCGTCGCTGCGCCATGACCTTCAGGCCCTGGGCGACGAAGGCGCGGTTCAGGCCCTTGAGCTGGGCGACGTCCGCCACGGTGCCCAGCGCCACGAGGTCGAGCAGATCGAGCAGGCGTGGCTCGGCCCGGTCCGCGAAGAAGCCGCGCGTCCGCAGGGTGCGGATCAGCGCGGCGCCGAGCAGGAAGCAGACGCCCACCGCCGCCAGATGGCCGTGCGCCGCGCCTTCGGCCTCGTCCAGGCGGTTGGGGTTCACGACCGCATGCGCGCGGGGTAATTCGGTCGCGCATTTATGGTGATCGACGACCAGTATCTCGATCCCGGCGTCTTGCGCGGCCGCCAGCGGCTCGAACGCCTGGGCGCCGCAATCGACGGTGACGATCAGGTTCGCGCCCTCGGCCTGAAGGCGCAGCAGCGCCGCCTCGGTCGGGCCATAGCCCTCGGTCATGCGGTCGGGAATATAGGCGCGCGGCGACAGGCCCAGATCGCGGAGCAGGCGTACCAGCACGGCGGCCGAGGTCGCACCGTCGACATCGTAATCGCCGAAGATGGCGACCGGCTCGCCCGCGATCACGGCGTCGGCGAGGCGGGCGGCGGCCCGGTCCATGTCGCGGAAGATCGACGGATCGGGCATGAAACCCCGGATCGAGGGCGTGCGATGCGCTTCGACCTCGTCGGGCGGGCATCCTCGGGCGAGGAGCAGCTGAGCGACCAGATCGTCATGGCCCAAGCCATCGCGCGCATCGGCGGCGAGCGCACGCCAGCGCCAGGGCTGGCCCAGGATCGATTGGGCGATGCCGAGAACGTCGGTCATGGGCGGAACTTGAAATGGGGGAACGTCACGCGAACGCCATGCCACGGAGCGCAGAGTCGCGACAAGGGCACGTCGCGACCGGGAAGCCCGATCAGCTGACCCAGTTGCCCTCGCGAAACCATTTGGTGATGACGTATTTGGTGCCCTCGATGACGGGCATGCCCTCGTGCAGCGTCATTTCGTTCGGGCTGCCGTCGAGCTTCATGTTGTTCCAGGCGAGCAGCAGGCCCTGTCGCGGGGCGACGCGGATGCCCGCCTGGGGGAACCAGGTCGCGCCGCCTTCGGGCACGTCGTTCAGGTAGATCATCGCGGTCCAGGTCCGCTGTCCGCCATGGACGCGCACCTTTTCCCAATAGCTTTCGCTTTCGTGGAAATAGTCGTGATGCGCGCGGAACTGCTGGCCGGGGGCGTAGCGCTGTCCCTGCATCGTCTCGCCCTGCTCGGGAGCGATGCCAAGCAGCGCGGCGATCGATTCGTCGATCGGCTGAACATCGGGGGACCAGCGCGCCATGTCGCAGCTTTCCGAGGTGCGGAACCCGTAATCGGGCCGGTCGGAGAGCAGGGTCGAGGGTCGCCGATTGGCGTCGATCATCTCCATCAGCGTGCCGCACTGCGCGGGCGTCAGGAAGTCGGGATAATAATAGATTTGCGCCGTATCGGTCGCCACGCGGGTCACGGCCGGGTTCGCATCGAGATGCTCGGCGACGGTGACTCCGAAACGGGCGCGCAACGGAGAGGCGGCGGGATGGCCCTTCGGCTTCCTCTGGAAGAACGACATGGTCGCCGATGTGCGACGATGCGCGGCCAAAGACAAGAGGGGAGGGACGCTCTTCGCGCCCCTCCCGCCCCGATCACCAGAAGATGTCGTACACCACGTCGACCACCAGCCCGCTGCGCAGGTCGACCAGGATCGCGTCATTGTAATAACGCACCCACCGATACGAGCCGTAAGCGGGCGGCAGGCGATAGGCGTAAGGATCGTCCAGCCAGTAATTCTGGCCGAAGAACATCGGCTCCAGGATCACCCCGCTGGAGAAACGCTGATAGCTATAGCCGCCATTCGGCCCGTAATAGCGGGGCAGGTGATAGGCGCCGCGGTTGAGCGAGCGCCAGCTCATCCAGTCATAGCGCCGGTCGCGCCGCCAGCTGCGGTTCCACTGGTCCGCCCAGGCGCGACGCTCGGCAAAGCCATAGGACTGGTTGCTCTGGTCGCGCCAGTCGCCGAAGCTGCGCCGCCAGCGGTCACGGTCGTCACGCTGGCGACGTTCGTCGTCGCGCCAGCGCCCGTCCTGCCCCTGCCACTGGCGTTGGTCCTGCCATTGGCGCTCGTCCTGCCAGCGGGACTGGCGATTGTCGCGCCAGCCGCCGGGGCCGCTATTCTGGCGGTCGACCCGCACGCCGCTGGGGCCGGGATCGGGCCGGGGCATGGGCGCGGGCTGCGCCTGGTCGCGCCAGCGGCCGCGATTGCCCCAGGCGCGCTCCTCGCCAGGGACGGGGGCGGGCGAAGGCTCGGGCCGGTCGCGCCAGCGCTCGCCGCGTCCGCCGCCGTCGCGCGGGCCGGGTTGGGGAGCGGGCTGCGGCGGGCGCGGCGCCTCGGCATGATCCGGGCGGAAGGCCGGGCGGTTTTCGGGGAAGGATTCGCGGTTGTTGAAGACCGGACGCGATTCGCTGCGCTCCAGTCGACCAGCGGGGCCGCCGGGATCGCCACGCGGCGGGCCGCCTTCCCGGCGACCTTGCGGGCCGTGATCCATGACCGCCTGCGCGCTCACCATGCCGGGCATCGCCCCCGCCACCATCGCGGTCGCCGCCAGAAGAGCCGCCATCCAATGCCTGTTCATCGTCGCCCAGTCCCATGTGTCGGCGCACGAGCCGACCCCGATCATGAGACGGTTTCTGCCACACCTGCGTTGAGCGGTTGCTGAACTGGCCTGTCAGCAACGGGAAAGAATTGTGGCGGCCGCGTCATTCTTCGCGCATCGCGCCGGGGACCAGCGCCGGTACGGTGCGGGCGGCGTCGGCCGGATCGGTGCCGGGCATCGGCGCGGCGGGAATGGTCTCCTCGCCCCGTGCGGCGCGGGCGGCCCGCTGGATCGCCTCGACCAGCCGGGGGTAGATGCCGCAGCGGCAGAGATTGGTGATCTGGCTGCGGATCAGCTCTTCGGACGGGTCGGGGTTCTTGTGGATCAGCGCGGCGGCGGCCATCACCATGCCGGGGATGCAATATCCGCATTGGCCGACATTGGCGGCGAGGAACGCTTGCTGGACGGGGTGCGTGCGGTCGCGCGACAGACCCTCGATGGTGGTGACGACGCTGCCCTCGATCCGGCCGATCGGCACCTGACAGCTGCGGACGGCGCGGCCGTCTATGTCGACCGTGCACGCGCCGCAATCGCCCGTGCCACAGCCATATTTGGTACCGGTCAGGTTCGAGGCATCGCGGAGCGCCCAGAGCAAGGGCGTGTCGGGCGGCAGGCGATAGCGGACGGGCTGGTTGTTGACGGTGAAGCTGGACATCGCGAACGCCCGCTTAGCCGATGCGCGGGGCGGGGGCTACCGACCCAGCATCGGCGCGGCGCGGTCGAGCGAAAGGTCGGCGTCGGAGAAGCGGATCGGGGTACGGACGCCGGGCACGGTCGAGCCGTCCGGCCGCTCGGGCTGGATGGCGAGGCCGCGCGCGAGCACTTGCGGGTCGGCAAAGGCCTGTTCGACCGTGTTGATCGGCCCTGCCGGAACGCCTGCTGCTTCCAGCGCCGCCAGCAGCGCGTCGCGCGGCCAGCGGGCGGTGGCGGCTTCGATCACCGGGGTCAGTTCAGCGCGGTGTTCGCAACGGAGCGCATTGGTCGCATAGCGCGGCTCGTCGCAGTCAATCCCGACCACGCTGGCGAAGCGGCGGAACTGACCGTCATTGCCGACCGCCAGGATGAACCAGCCGTCGCTCGCCGGAAAGGCGGCATAGGGCACGATATTGGGGTGCGCATTGCCCAGCCGGGTCGGCGTCCGGCCCGAGGCGAGATAATTCATCGCCTGGTTGGCCAGCACGCCGGTCATCGTATCGAGCAGCGCCATGTCGATCTGCTGGCCGCGCCCGGTTCGCTCGCGCATATGAAGGGCCGCCTGGATCGCGATGACGGCGTAGAGCCCGGTCATGATGTCGGCCAGCGCCACGCCGATCTTCTGCGGCGCCCCGCCGGGTTCGCCGGTCAGGTCCATGATGCCGCTCATGCCCTGCACGATGAAGTCGTACCCGGCGCGCGGCGCATAGGGACCGTCCTGCCCGAAGCCGGTGATCGAGCAATAGATCAGGCGCGGATTGATCGCCGACAGGCTCTCGTAATCCAGACCATAACGGGCGAGGCCGCCCAGCTTGAAATTCTCGATGACGACATCGGCCTCGGCGATCAGTGCGCGGACCTTCGCCTGCCCCTCGGGCGTGGCGAAGTCGGCGACGACCGAGGATTTGCCCCGATTGGCCGCGTGGAAATAGGCGGCGTCCTGCGTGCCGTCCGGGTTGGGGATGAAGGGCGGTCCCCAGCGGCGCGTGTCGTCGCCCTCGGGACTTTCGACCTTCACCACCTCCGCGCCGAGGTCGGCCAGCACCTGTCCCGCCCAGGGGCCGGCGAGGATGCGGGCGAGTTCGACGACCTTCAGGCCGGTTAGGGGGGCGGGCTTGGCCACGTTCAATCCTCCCCATCGCAAGATGGGGAGGGGGACCGCGCCCGCAGGGCGTGGTGGAGGGGTAGGGGCATAAGCCCCTCCACCATCGCTGAGGCGATGGCCCCCCTCCCCAAGCATAGCTTGGGGAGGATTTGGGTAGCGATCAAAACGCCGCGATCCCGGTGATGGCGCGGCCCAGGATCAGCGCGTGGACGTCATGCGCGCCTTCATAGGTGTTGACCGTCTCCAGGTTCATCAGGTGGCGCATCACCTGATATTCCCCCGAAATGCCGTTGCCGCCATGCATGTCGCGCGCGACACGGGCGATATCCAGCGCCTTGCCGACATTGTTGCGCTTCACGATCGAGATCATCTCGGGCGCAAACCGGCCTTCGTCCATCAGCCGCCCGACCCGAAGCGAGGCCTGCAGGCCCAGCGCGATCTCGGTTTCCATATCGGCCAGCTTCTTCTGGTAGAGCTGCGTCGCGGCGAGCGGGCGGCCGAACTGCTTGCGGTCCAGGCCATATTGGCGCGCCGCGTGGAAACAGAATTCCGCCGCACCCAGCGCGCCCCAACTGATGCCGTAGCGCGCACGGTTGAGACAGCCGAACGGCCCCTTCAGCCCCTCGACATGCGGCAGCAGCGCGTCGTCGCCGACCGCGACCTCGTCCATCATCACCATGCCGGTGATCGAGGCGCGCAAGGAGAGCTTGTTCTCGATCTTGGGCGCGGACAGCCCCTTCATGCCCTTTTCCAGCACGAAGCCCCGGACCGCGCCGCCATGCGCCTCCGACTTGGCCCAGATGACGAAGACATCGGCGATGGGCGAGTTGGAAATCCAGGTCTTGGCACCCGACAGGACGTATCCGCCTTCTACCTTCTTCGCGGTGGTCCGCATGCCGCCGGGGTCCGAACCCGCATCGGGTTCGGTCAGGCCGAAACAGCCGATCCACTCGCCACTCGCCAGCTTGGGTAGATAGCGATGCTTCTGTTCGTCCGAGCCGTAGGCATGGATGGGATACATGACGAGGCTGGACTGGACGCTCATCATCGAGCGGTATCCGCTGTCGATCCGCTCCACTTCGCGCGCGATCAGGCCGTAAGCGACATAGGATGCGCCGACGCCGCCAAACTCCTCCGGGATGGTGGGGCCGAGCAGGCCCAGCTCACCCATCTCGCGGAAGATGTCGGGATCGGTGTGTTCGTTGGCAAAGGCGTCGATGATGCGCGGGGCCAGCCGGTCGTCGGCATAGGCGCGCGCGGTGTCGCGGATCATATGCTCGTCATCGCTCAGCTGGTCGTCGAGCAGGAACGGGTCCGCCCAGTCGAACTTGCCCATCGGGGACATTGGTTTCTCTCCTTATGTCCGCCGCTTCTCGGGAAGGGCGGGAGTTTTGTCCACCCCCGGCCTTCGCCACGTCAGGTCTTGGGTTTGGCGACGGGCGGCGTCGGCACGGTAGCATTGGCCGCCGCAGGAGGATTGGCCGTCATGAACGTGTCGAGCATGCCCATCATCGTCGACCACCATTCGACCATGTCGGTGAAATTCGCGCGGTTGATGCCGCCGATCGTCGACACGTCATGGGTCAGCCGCAGATCGCCCTCTTTGGTCAGCGCCATCTGGGCGAAGCGTTTTTCGCTGTTCCACTTGTTGACGAAGGTGAGGTCTCGCGGCGCCGACGGGGTCAGCCGCATCGAGAATTGCAGCGAGGCGCATTCCTTGTGCTGCTCGCAATCATAGAAATAGACGTAGAATTTATAGCCCGCAGCCGAGCTGACGATCATCGGATCGCCTTCGCCATCGGTGTCAATCAGCCCCTGATAGCCCGCCATGATCATGGCTCCGCCGACCGTGGTCGGGGCACTGGCGCAGATCATGTCCTTCGCACAGGGCTGGCTATCCTTGGCCGAAGCAGCCCCCGCGCACCCGAGCAGCAATGCTGCCCCCAACCATGACCAGCGTGGCATGTCGTTACCTCCCCCCTTACAAAACCGTCGTCACGCTATCACCCCCGGTCTGTTTCGCAATCGTATCGACAAAGAAAAGGCCCCAGCCCGCTGGAGCGGGAAGGGGCCAGTGCTCCAACGCAGATTGAGGGAGCGTCAGAGCTTGAAGCTGAGCGTCGCGCGCAGGTCGCGACCGGCCAGCGGGGCGAAGTCCTTCAGGACGCTGGCGTGGCGGCGGGCATCGACGTCGAAGATGTTGTTCGCCGACAGGGTCAGCGTCGTCGGATTGACCGCACCCCAGGGCTTCAGCTGGACCGAGGCGTTGACCAGCGTGAAGCCGTCGGTCGGTGTTTCCAGCCCCAGCACGCGGCTCTGCTTGAAGCTACGTTCCACCTCGACGCGGGCGTTCACGCTGTCGGAATGCGCTTCCAGTCCGCCGAGCAGGCGAAGCGGCGGGATGCGGGGCGCGGGGCCAGTGCCGATGATCTGGGCATGGACATAATCGCCCAGCAGGTCGGCATTGATCGCATAGCCGCCGATCGTGGCGAGTCGCAGCGAGCCCTCCGCCTCGATGCCGTAATAACGGGCGTCGGCCTGGGCATAAGTGAAGCAGGGCAGGTCGACCTCACGACCCGAGGGCGCGGCAGCGGCTTCGCACGGACCCTGCTGGACCAGCGCGTCATAGATATAGTTGGAGAAGCGGTTGTAATAGGCCGAGGCGTCGAAGCTGTAGCCTTCGCCATGGCCGTGGACGGTCGCCTCTATGCCCCAGCTCGACTCCTTCTTGAAGTCCGGATTGCCCAGCTCATAGGCTTCGGTCCCGGCGTGCGGCCCATTGGCGAACAGTTCCTCGGCGGACGGCGCGCGTTCGGTGCGCGACAGGTTCAGGCCCGCCCGCCAGTCGGGCGCGAAGCCGTAGCTGGCGCCGATCGAGCCCGAAAAGGCGTCGAAGCTGCGCTGGCCGCGGAAGAAGCGGTCGTCGCTGACGGCCGTCCGCGCAGTCAGCGAGGTGTGCTCATAGCGCGCACCCGCCTCCATCTTGAATGCGCCGCGATCCAGCTGTTGCAGGGTGAACAGGCCGACCTGCGCGGTGTTGTTGCGCGGCAGGAAGGCTTCGTCGCCGCGCACATCGAAGTCGCGGTTGAAGAACTGCACGCCCGACGCACCCTGCCAGCCGTTCCGCTTGGCCTGCACCAGCTCCAGGCGGCTTTCGATGCCCTTGTTGTAGAAGGCGGTGCCGACCTCACCATCCTCTTCCAGCTCGAAGTGGCGATATTCGGCGGCCCCGGCGCGCAGGCGGATGCGGTCGAGGAAGCCGCCGCCCGTCTCGATCTCGCCGCGCAGGTCGAGGCGGTTCTGGACCAGGCTGAGGCGCGGGGCCTCGGGCTCTTCGCCGCCGGGCGTCAGCGTGTAGCGGATCGGCACGCCGTACAGGCTGTCATAATGGCTGTACGCGATGCCCAGCGAGCCGGTGTCGGTGATCAGCGACCCGCCGACCCCCGCCGTCCAGGTCTCGCTGGCGGTATTGGGCAGGCGGCCGCGCAGGTTGGCGACACCCGCAAAGTCGAGCGGATCGTTGGGGGCCTGCGCCGCCGAGGCCTGCGCCTCGGCACGGGCGCGCGGGGACAGGACGTAGCCGCCGATCTTCAGATCGTCGGTCTTCAGGTACGATCCATCGGCGTGCAGCACGAACTGCTTGCCCACCGCCACATCCGCCGCGCCCGCGACCGAACGTTCGGTCGCGGCCGAGCCATAGGTCGCCATGCCCGACAGGCGATAGCCCTTTTCCGGTACCGAGCGCGGGATGCGCGTGTCGATGACGTTGACCACGCCGCCCACCGCCGACGATCCGAACAGCAGCGCGGAGGGACCGCGCAGCACCTCGACCCGCTCGGCGAGCAGCGGGTTGATGACGACGGCATGGTCAACGCTGGTGTTCGACACGTCGATCGAGCCGATGCCGTCGGTCAGCACGCGGATACGCTCGCCCTGGAAACCGCGCAGCACGGGGCGCGAGGCGTTGGGGCCGAACGACGTCGCCGACACGCCCGGCTGGCGGGCCAGCGTCTCGCCGATGGTCGGGCGGATCGAGCGTTCCAACTCCGCGCCGGTGACGATCGAGGTGCCCGACAGCACATCGGCCTCCGACTGCTGGACCGGTGCGGTCACGACGATCTCACGGCCGCGATTGGTAGTCGTGGCATTGGCGGTCTGCGCGGTGGCGGGAGCGGCCAGCAGGCTGGCAAGCGCGGTGGCGGACAGGCCGGACAGGAGGACGGGCTTGAACAAGGGACGGCTCCGATTTGTGATGCCATGCCGACTACAGTCTTGTTACAACATATCAAGGAAAATTTCATGCGCCTGTCATCCGTTCGCCGCGTCCTGACAGAGCAGGACACGCAACCGGCATGGCTCCGCCTCCACCGCGATGTCGGCGATCAGGTCGCGGCCGAGCGGAATGTCCGCCTCGGGCAGGGCGGCCAGCCAGCGGGTCAGGGCGGGGCCGGGCATGGCGTCGAGTGTCAGGGCGATCACCGATCCGCTGAACGTCGCCGAGCACCAGGGTTCGACCATGGCGACGGTCAACCGCACCACGCATCCGGCGCGCGCCGCATGGGCGACCAGCGTGCGGGCCAGCCGTTCGCCACGATCGGCTGGGCGGCGGCAGGGGATGGTGCGCGGCGGCATGGCACGCTCGATCCGGGCATGGACGGTCATGCGGTCTGTCCCTTGATGAAGGCGGTGACGCGCGCGATCATCTCAGGCCCCGGCTCGCGCCCCTTGCGCAGGTCGCTGACCAAGCGGGGATCATTGACCGCCAGCCGCCCGAACTTCGTCTCGGGCATGAGGCTGGCTTTCAGATAGCGGTCGATCATGCGCAACAATTCCATGGACATTCTCCCAAAGTCCGATTCCTGTTCCTCTGTTCATGATCTGTTCCGATTTCCAACTTGTCTAGGAAAAATCCTATGCCTATATTCGGTCCTATGGCGGAGGCGGATATCAGGGCGACATTACAGGCGCTTGCGGCGGACGCCCGGGTGAGCCTGGCGGCGCTGTCGCGGATGATCGGGCGCAACGATGCCTATCTCCAGCAATTCGTGCAGCGCGGCACGCCGCGCGTGCTGGCGGAAGGCGACCGGCGGCAGCTGGCGGAGTTTTTCGGGGTGGCCGAGACGCGGCTGGGGGCCCTGCCCGAAACGGGGCCGATGCTGGTGCCCCGGCTGGCGGTCGCGGCGTCGGCGGGGCCGGGGGCGACGGTCGATGACGAGGTGATGATCGGGGTCGAGGCGATCGATCGCGGGCTGGCCCGGCGGCTGGGCCTCAGCGATGGGGCGGCCTCGGTGATCCGGGTGCGGGGGGATTCGATGGCGCCGGGGCTGCTCGACGGCGATCATCTGGTGGTCGACCAGCGCGATGTCCGGCCCAACGCGCGCGGCGGGCTTTACGTGATCCGGGTCGGCGATGCGCTGATGGTCAAGCGGGTACGCGCTGGGCCAAGGGGGCTGATCGCCACCAGCGACAATCCCACCGCGCCGCCGGTGCCGGACGGTCCGATCGCGGTGATCGGGCGGGTCGTCTGGCAGATGCGCTTGCCGAGCTGATGAATGTATTCCTCCCCTGCAAGGGGAGGGGGACCAGCGAAGCTGGTGGAGGGGTGTCGCCGGTCGTGAGTTGGGACCATCCTCGCCGATGGTTACACCCCTCCGTCAGGGCTTCGCCCTGCCACCTCCCCTTGCAGGGGAGGAATGTTTTTACCTACCCCGCCACCAGACCAGCAGTGCCACGGCAACCCCGATCGCCAGCCCGATCAGCACCCCCATGGTCACCTCGCCGGTCGCCAGCCCCGCGACGATCCCGCCGACCACGCCCAGTGCGATGAAGATGCCCCCGGCATGAGCGGACGACTGGGGCGGGCGCGGACTTCGGGGGTCGGTCATGCCGTCTGTCCTGCCATATGCGCGGGCGCGAAACCAGCCATCCATGGTCGAAATCGGGTTAACCATTTCAGGGGGTGGCTAAATTCATAACCCGCGCCTAGGGGTGCCCTCCGAAGTTTCACAGCGCGGTTCCGGGGGGAGATTCCATGCGCGATTTTCGCGATGCCTATGTCGCGCCGTTCCTGACCGATCGGGATGTGGCGGACGCCGCCGAGATGATGGAGACCTTCGGCCTGGCAGCGGGCGGCGAAGCGGCGGCGCGGGCGGATCGCAGCCGTGATCTGGGCAATCACATCCATTTCTGCCGCTGGCGCCAGATAGAGCGGCTGATCGACCTGTTGTCCAGCGAAGAGGCGGTCGGCACCGTTCATTGATCGGTGCGAGCGCCGGACCCGCTTGGCTTCGCGACGACCGGATCGGCAAATCTGTCAAGATGATGGTGCTTTGGGGTGTCGCTGTCGCATCCGCCCGGCTAGGGATTGGCGCATGATGGTCCGCGTCGGGCGGCCGCGCCGCTCGGCCGCCATCATATGCTTGGCAATGGGTCTTGGCGGCGCGGGCTGGCCCGCCGTCGCGGCTGCGCAGATTGCGAGCCCTGCTACCCCGCCGACGTCCACGACGCCTATGGGGCAGACGATACCGGGCAGCGATCTGCCCGACGATCCGACCATGCTCGACCCCTCGGCCCCGCTGGCGCCCCTGTCGGAGATCGGCGTCGCCTGGCCCGATCTGGCGACGGCGCCGGTGGATCCAATGGCGACGATGACCGCAACCGTCGATGCCGCTGCCGAGCGGCGCTATCGCTGGCGGGTCGAGGGGATCGACGGTGCGGGCGCGCTGGTCCGCCAGCGTTTCGAGCAGCTCTCGACGCTCGATGCCAATGACGGCGAGCCGGCCAATGCCGCGCAGCTCGACCGCCGCGCGCGCGAGGACGCCCAGCTGCTGACCAATTTGCTGCGCGGCGCAGGCTATTACGACGCGCAGGTGACGACCCGGATCGAGCCGGGCAACGAGCCGACCGTCCTGCTGGAAGCGGTGCCGGGCAATCTCTATCGCTTTGCGGGCGTGACGCTGGACGGGGTGAAGGCGGCGGGCGACAAGGCCGCCCCGCTGGAAAAGGCGTTCGGGATTCGCCCAGGCGATCCGGTCGATGCCGACACCATCGTCGCGGGCGAGGCGCGGCTGAAGACCGTGGTGGGCGAGGAGGGCTTCCCCTTCGCCAAGGTCGGTGATCCGCAGATCGTGGTCGACCGCGCCGCGCGTACCGCGACGCTGGATCTGTCGGTCGATCCGGGGTCGTCCCGCCGCTATGGCCGGATCGTGATGGCCAACGACAAGCTGTTCGACGCCAGGCACGTTCAGGAGATTGCCCGCTTCTCACCCGGCCAGCCCTATGACTCCGCCGGGCTGGACGATCTGCGCCGCGCGCTGGTGCAGACGGGCCTCGTGTCGTCGGTCGATGTGAAGCCTGTGCCCGGCGATGCGCCCGAGACGGTGAACGTCGCGGTCGCGCTGGAGCCTGCGCCGCCGCACACCATCGCGGGCGAGCTGGGTTACGGCACCGGCGAAGGCGCGAGCGCGACGGTGAACTGGACCGACCGCAACCTCTTCCCGCCCGAAGGTGCGCTGACCCTGCGCAGCGTGCTCGGCACCCGCGAGCAGTTGGGCGCCGTCGTGTTCCGGCGCAACAATTTTCAGGGTCGCGACCGGGTGTTGACCGCGCAATTCTCGGCCGCGCACATCCTGCGTGACGCCTATGAGGCCAAGACGCTGTCGCTGTCGGGCGGGCTGGAGCGCCAGACCAACATCTTCTTCCAGAAGACCTGGACATGGTCGCTGGGCGCCGAGCTGCTGACCTCCGACGAGCGCGACGTGATCGAGAGCACCGGCCAGCCGCGCAGGCGGACCTTCTTCATCGGCGCGCTGCCGACCAGCCTCAATTATGACGGCTCGGACGATCTGCTGAACCCGACGCGCGGTTTCCGGCTGGGCGGGCGGATCAGCCCCGAAGTGTCGCTGCAGGGCAGCGTTTTCGGCTACACGCGGACGCAGATCGACGCCAGCCTCTACCATCCGTTCGGCGACCGGGTGGTGCTGGCGGCACGGACGCGGCTGGGCACGATATTGGGTGCGCCGCGCGACCAGATCGCGCCGTCGCGGCGTTTCTATGCGGGCGGTGGTGCCTCTGTGCGCGGCTATGGCTTTCAGGCGATCGGGCCGCGCGATGCGAACAACGATCCGATCGGCGGGCGCAGTCTCGCCGAATTCTCGATCGAGGCACGGGTCAGGACGTTCGGCCATTTCGGCGTCGTGCCCTTTCTGGATGCGGGCAATATCTCGACCTCGCCGCTGCCGCGTCTGACGGGCCTGCGCTTCGGCACGGGGCTGGGCGTGCGATACTATTCCAATTTCGGGCCGATCCGTCTCGACGTCGGCACGCCGCTCAATCCGCAAAAGGGGGATAGCCGGGTCGCGGTCTATGTCTCGCTGGGGCAGGCCTTTTGACCGAGGAAAAGGACGCTCCGCCGCCTGTTCGCGCGCCATTTCGTTGGGGACGCGCGATCGCCATCGCGGTGGCGGCGCTGGTCGGCATCGTACTGGCAGCGTTGGGCGTCGTGGATACGTCGATCGGGCATCGCTGGGTCGCGGACCGGATCGCGACCATCCGTACGCCGACGGGGCTTCGCTTCTCGGTCGGGCGGATCGACGGGTCGCTCTATTCCGACATGCGGCTGGTCGATCTGCGTGTCTATGATCTGGACGGACTGCTGGTGCAGGTCCCGCAGGCGCGGCTCGACTGGCGGCCCTTGAATTGGGCGCGCGGTACGCTCGACATTCGCCGAGTCGAGGCGGCGACCGCGACGCTGTTCCATGTGCCGCATACCCGCAGTACCGGGCGGCAGACCCCGATCCTGCCCAATTTCGACATCCGCATCGACCGGCTGCGGCTCGATCGGCTGGTCCTCGCGCCGCGCGTGCTGGGCCGCGAGCGGGTGGCGAAGGTCGAGGGGCGGGCGGACATTCGCGATGGCCGTGCGGTCGTCACGCTGAACGGCGTGGTGGCGGGCAGCGACCGGCTCCGCCTGCATCTCGATGCCCGGCCCGACTATGACCGTTTCGATCTGGCGGTCGAGGCGTGGGGCGCGAAGGACGGCGTGCTGGCCAAGGCGGTGGGCGTTCGTGCACCCGTGACGCTGAACGTTGCGGGCGCGGGCCGCTGGGTGCGTTGGGACGGAACGGCGAAGGGCCGGATCGGCGGCCAGCGTGCGGTCGATCTGCGCCTGTCGGCAAGGGCGGGCCGCTATGCGCTGTCGGGGCAGGTCGCGCCCTCGCTGGTGCTCCACGGACGGCTTCAGCGGCTCACCGCGCCCCGCGTTATCGTCGCCGGGCAAGCCGATTTCGCCGAGCGTCGGCTGAACGGCGCGCTCGTTCTCCACTCGCCCGTGCTGCGGGTGCGCGCGCGGGGCGTGGTGGATCTGGGCGCGAACCGTTTCGACGGGCTGCGGGTAGACGCCAAGCTCGTCCGGCCCGAGGCGCTGTTCCGCAACATGAGCGGGCAGGCGATCGCGATGACCCTGCGCCTCGATGGCGCCTTCGACCGGGCGGCGTTCGACTATCGGCTGGCGGCGACCCGCTTCGCCTTCGACCGGACGGGGTTCGAGCAGGCGACGGCGGTGGGCAAGGGGCGGTTGCAGGGACGCTGGCCGCTGATCCTGCCGGTACGCTTCACCGCCGCGCGCGTGACCGGCGTGGGCGAGGCGGCGGGGGGCATATTACACCGGCTGTCGGCAGCGGGCGACCTGCGCATCACCCCGCGCGAAATCATGGGGCAGGGGCTGGCGCTGCGTTCCGACAAGCTGGCGGGGCGGCTCAACCTGCGCATCGACCTGACCAACGGCCGCTACGATGTCGGGCTGGACGGCGCGCTCCAGCGTTATCTGATCCCCGGTCTGGGCATCGTCGATGTGAAGTCGCGGCTGAGCGCCGTGCCCGGCCCGGATGGCCATGGTACGCGCGTCGTCGGGCGAGGGGAGGCCCAGGTCCGGCGGCTCGACAACGCATTCCTGCGTTCGCTGGCGGGCGGATTGCCGCATCTGACCACCGATCTGGAGCGGGGGACGGACGGCGTCTTCCATTTCCACCATCTGGTTCTGACCGGTCCCGACATCCGCCTGACCGGCGAGGCGATCCGGCGGCGCGACGGTAGCTTCCACTTCGTCGGCGGCGGGCGGCAGCGGCGCTACGGCCCGGTCCAGATGGTGCTGGACGGGCGGATCGATAAACCGACGCTCGACCTGATACTCGCCTCGCCCAATGCCGCGACGGGGTTGAGCGATGTGCGCGCGCATCTTGACCCGACCGATCAGGGCTTTGCCTATCGCGCGGCAGGCAACTCGCGACTGGGGCCGTTCCAGGCAAGCGGCGCGATCCTGTTGCCGCGCGGGCAGGATGCGGTGATCCAGATCCAGCCGCTGCTGGTGGCGGGTGCGCGTGCGACCGGCGCGCTGAACGTCGTGCAGGGTGGCTTTGCCGGACGGATGGACGTGACCGGCGGCGGCCTGTCGGGCGAGCTGCTGTTCCGCCCGGTCGGTGAGGTCCAGCGGATCGAGGCGCATCTGGCCGCGCGGCAGGCGCAGCTTTCGGGCGTCATCGTCCGCCAGGGCCGGGTCGACCTGATCGCGCTGCTCGATCCGGCCGGAGCCTCTGTCGAGGGAACGGCCAATGCGCAGGGGCTGCGGCGCGGCGCGTTCAACATCGCGCAGATGACCGGCACCGCGCGGATGCGCGGCGGCAATGGCGAGGTGCGGGTCGGCATTTCGGGATCACGGGGCCGTGCCTTCTCGATCCAGACGGTAACGCAGGTGTCGCCCGATCGTTTCTCGACCACCGCACAAGGGACGCTCGACCGGCGGCCGCTGCAATTGTTGTCGCCCGCCATCGTCACCCGCGACGGCGATGGCTGGGCCCTCGCGCCGACCCGGCTGAGCTTTGCGGGCGGCGAGGCGAAGCTGGCGGGCCGGTTCGACCGGGATGCGACCGAGATTCAAGCCAGCTTGACGCGGATGCCGCTGGCCGTGCTCGACATCGGCTATCCGGGGCTGGGGCTGGGCGGCACCGCGACGGGCACGCTGACCATCCGGCAGGCGACGGGCGCGCCGACCGGCAAGGCGGACCTGACCATCCGTGGGCTGACCCGCGCCGGGCTCGTCCTGACCTCGCGTCCGATCGACATGGGTGTGGCGGGGGTGCTGTCCGCCGACCGTCTGGGCGTGCGCGCCGTCATGGCGTCGGGCGGCAAGATCATCGGGCGCGGCCAGGCTTTGATCGTACCTGGGATCGTGCCCGGCGGCGCAGGCGACTGGGCCAGCCGGATGCAGGCAGGACGGCTGATCGCGCAGCTTCGCTATGCCGGGCCTGCCGATACCTTATGGCGGCTGACCGGTGTCGAGATGTTCGACCTGTCCGGTCCGGTCGCGATCGGCGCGGACGTGACGGGATCGCTCAACCAGCCGGTCATTCGCGGTGCGGTGAAGGCGGTCGGCGCGCGGATCGAAAGTGCGACCACCGGTACCGTCCTAACCGACGTGCAGGCCAGCGGCCGGTTCGGCGGATCGCGTCTCGTCATAGATCGCTTCGCCGCACAGGCGGGCAAGGACGGGCGGGTGAGCGGCACCGGTCAGTTCGACTTCGCCGCCGCCAAGGGCGTCGGCCTCGACCTGGCGCTCAATGCCAGCAATGCGGTGATGATCGCGCGCGACGATATCGGCGCCACCGTGACGGGGCCGCTGACCTTCCATTCGGACGGCGCGGGCGGCACGATCGGCGGCGATGTGGTGCTCAACCGCAGCCGCTATCGGCTGGGCCGCGCGACGGCGGCGACTGCCGTGCCGCAGCTCAACATCCGCGAGATCAATATCCCGGGCGGCGGCGAGGAGGACGATGTCCCGCGCAAGCCCTGGACGCTGGCGGTGAAGGCCCATGCGCCCAACGGCCTGATCGTGTCCGGCCTGGGGCTGAACAGCGAATGGTCGGCGGACCTGAAGATCGGTGGCACGCCCGACAATCCCGCGATCACCGGCCAGGCGACGCTGATCCGCGGCGATTACGAATTTGCGGGGCGCGATTTCGATCTGGCGCGCGGCATCATCCGCTTCGGCGGAGAAGTGCCCGCCAACCCCGCGCTCGACATCGCCGCCAACGCCAATGTGCAGGGGCTGAGCGCGACGATCCGCGTGACCGGCACCGCGCTAAAGCCCGAGATCGGCTTTTCCAGCACGCCCGCGCTGCCCAATGACGAGCTGCTGTCGCGCCTGTTGTTCGGCACCTCGATCGCCAGCCTGTCGGCACCGGAGGCGTTGCAGCTGGCCGCCGCCGTGGCCGCGCTTCAGGATGGTGGCAACGGGCTGAACCCGATCAACGCGGTGCGGCGTGCGGCGGGGCTGGACCGGCTTCGCGTGCTGCCCGCCGACGTGCAGATCGGGCGCGGCACCTCGGTCGCGGCGGGCAAATATATCACCCGGCGTTTCTATGCCGAGATCATCACCGACGGGCAGGGCTATTCTGCGACCCAGATCGAGTTCCAGGTGACGCGCTGGCTATCGCTGCTCTCCAGCATCTCGACGCTGGGGCGGCAGAATCTGAATGTGCGGATATCCAAGGACTATTGAGGCGTTGGCCCGCGCGAATGCGAAGAGGAGCGAACCGATGGAAAAGACCGCCTATATCGACCGGACCGGCGGGCCAGAGGTCATCCAATGGCGGGACGAGGAACTGCCCCCGCCGGCCAAAGGCGAGGTGCGGATGCGCCACCATGCGGTCGGGCTGAACTATATCGACACCTATCATCGCAGCGGGCTGTACCCGATCGACCTGCCGGGCAAGCTCGGCTCCGAAGCGGCGGGCGTGGTCGAGGCGGTGGGCGAGGGCGTGACCGACTTCGCGGTCGGCGACCGGGTGGGCGTGTTCGGCCCGGCGCGCGGGGCCTATGCCACGGCGCGCAACGTCGCGGCCGACCTGCTGGTGCCGCTGCCCGATCATGTCGACGACCGGACGGCGGCCGCGATCCTGCTGAAGGGCGCGACGACCGCTTTCCTGATCGAGGATTGCGCGAAGGTGCAACCCGGCTGGACCGTGCTGGTCCATGCGGCGGCGGGCGGGGTCGGGCATCTCGCGGTCGGTTGGTTGAAGGCGATCGGCACGACCGTGATCGCGACCGTCGGGTCCGAGGCCAAGGCGGAGAAGGCCCGCGCGGCGGGGGCCGATCACGTCATCCTCAACCGGCAGGAAGACGTCGCGGCCCGCGTGCGAGAGATCACCGGCGGCGCGGGCGTGCCCGTGGTGCTGGACGGCGTGGGCAAGGCGACCTGGGAAGCCTCGCTGAACAGCACGGCGCGGCGCGGGCTGGTGGTCAGCTTCGGCAATGCCTCGGGCGCGGTGGACGGCGTCAATCTGGGCATCCTGGCCGCGAAGGGCTCGCTGTTCGTGACCCGTCCGACCCTGTTCGACTATGCGGTGACGGCGGATGAGAAGCGCAGCCTGATCGCGCGGGTCTTCGCGATGCTGAAAAAGGGCGCGATCACGCCGGAGATCGGCCAGTCCTTCGCGCTGACCGATGCGGCCGAGGCGCACCGGGCGATCGAAGCGGGGGAGACGGTGGGGAGTACGATTCTTATTCCGTGAGGGTGGGCGCGTGGGCTTCGACTTCGGGTGTTTTGGTGTGATCTTCCAAACCCCCGTTCAGGCTGAGCGAAGTCGAAGCCCAACGGATACACCCCGCCCGAAAACCCCGCTAACCTGCCGCCGAAATCCGCACCCGGAGACCTAGATGATCGCGCTCCTGCCCCTCGCGTTGCTTGCCGCTCAGACCACCCCCGCGACCCCGCCAGCCCCCGCCACCACCGAGGCCCCCAAGCCCGTCATGGTCCGCATCGCGATGCAGACCAGCCTCGGACCCGTCGTGCTGGACCTCGACCGCACCCATGCGCCGATCACCACCGCCAATTTCCTGCGCTATGTCGACCAGCATCGGCTGGACGGCGTAACCTTCTATCGCTCCGTCCGCGTCGCGCCCGATTTCGGTTTCGTCCAGTTCGGTATCCAGAATGAGCCCAAGCGCATCCTGCCCCCGATCGCGCATGAGCCGACGACCAAGACCGGCATCAAGCATACGGACGGCACCATCTCGATCGCACGCCTGGCCCCCGGATCGGCGCGCGGCGACTTCACGATCATGGTCGGCGACCAGCCCTCGCTCGACGCCGATCCGTCCAAGCCCGGCGACAATCTGGGCTATGCCGCTTTCGGCCATGTCGTCGAGGGGATGGACGTGATCCACAAAATCCTCGACCAGCCCGCCGACCCCGCCAAGGGACCATTCAAGGGCGAGATGCTCGCCGCGCCGGTGAAGATCCTTTCCGCCAAGCGGGTGACCCTGGCAAAGTGACATGCTGTTGATCGTCGGCACCGTGCGTCTACCGCCGGAAAACCTTAATGACGCACGGCCGGTCATGCGGCGCATGGTGGAGGCCAGCCGCGCCGAGCCGGGATGCTTGGACTATGGCTATGCCGAGGATGTGCTCGACCCCGGCCTTATCCATGTGAAGGAATTGTGGACCGATCAGGGGGCGCTTGATCGGCACTTCGCCTCGTCGCAAATCGCCGAGTGGCGGGCTGCTTGGCCGGAACTGGGCATCGGCGAGCGTCGGCTGGTCGTTTACGAGGTGGGCGAACCGCGCATGACCTGAATTATGGTTTTAGGCTGTTCGCTCAACGTGTCCCCCGCGATGCGCGCTTGTCGCTGCCTGACCTTCAGCGGCACGGCTACGGCGACGAACAGAGCCATGGCACCGAAGAGCAAAGCTGCGTCGAATTGTCGTTGCAGCAGGGCGATGGCAATGGCGCAGGGGATCGCGACGATGGGCGTCAGCTTGGTGACCCACCACAATATCGGTCCCCACCCGGGCCGATCGCTGACCTCTTTACCCAGGAGCAGCAGCACCAGCGTGGCGATCAGCTTGGCACCGAGCATGAGGGCGACGACCCAGCTCAACAGGTCGATCGGGGCGGAAAAGCCGAAGCTGAAAAGCACCTTCCACTCCCCCAAAAAGAAAGGGGCCTTGCGGCCCCTTTCCCCGTAGTGACATCGTGCAGGGATCAGCCGCTGTAGTACATGTCGTACTCGACCGGGCTGGGGGTCATTTCCCAGCGCATCACTTCGCTCATCTTCAGCTCGATATAGCTTTCGATCTGGTCCTTGGTGAACACGTCGCCCTTCAGCAGGAAGTCGTGGTCGGCGGCCAGCGAGTCGAGCGCTTCGCGGAGCGAACCGGCGACGGTCGGGACCTGGGCCAGCTCCGCGGGCGGCAGGTCGTACAGGTTCTTGTCCATCGCCTCACCCGGATGGATCTTGTTCTGGATACCGTCCAGACCTGCCATCAGCAGCGCCGCATAGGCAAGGTACGGGTTGGCCAGCGCGTCGGGGAAGCGCACTTCGACGCGCTTCGACTTCGGGCCGGTGCCGTACGGGATGCGGCACGAAGCCGAGCGGTTGCGCGCCGAGTAAGCGAGCAGCACCGGCGCTTCGTAACCCGGCACCAGACGCTTGTACGAGTTGGTGGTCGGGTTGGTGAAAGCGTTGATCGCCTTGGCATGCTTGATGATGCCGCCGATGAAGTACAGGCAGGTTTCCGACAGGCCCGCATAGCCGTTGCCGGCGAACAGCGGGGTCTTGCCTTCCCAGATCGAGAAGTGGGTGTGCATGCCCGAGCCGTTATCTTCCTTGATCGGCTTGGGCATGAATGTCGCGGTCTTGCCATAGGCATGGGCGACCTGATGCACGACATACTTGTAGATCTGCATGCGGTCGGCGGTCTGGGTCAGCGTGCCGAAGGTCAGGCCCAGCTCATGCTGCGCGGCGGCAACCTCGTGGTGGTGCTTGTCGCAGGGCAGGCCCATTTCGAGCATGGTGGTGACCATCTCGCCGCGGATGTCGACCGCCGAGTCGACCGGCGCGACGGGGAAGTAACCGCCCTTGGCGCGCGGACGGTGGCCGAGATTGCCACCCTCATATTCGCGGCCGGTGTTGGTCGGCAGCTCGATATCGTCGATCTTGAAGTAGGACGACGAATAGGTCGTGTCGAACTGCACGTCGTCGAACATGAAGAATTCGGCTTCCGGGCCGACATAGACGGTGTCGCCGATGCCGGTGGTCTTCACGAACGCCTCGGCGCGCTTGGCGGTCGAGCGCGGATCGCGGGCGTACAGCTCGCCGGTCGACGGCTCGACGACGTCGCAGAACACGATCAGCATCGGGGTGGCCGAGAACGGATCGGTATAGACGGCGTCGAGGTCCGGCTTCAGGACCATGTCCGACTCGTTGATCGCCTTCCAGCCTTCGATCGACGAACCGTCGAACATCAGGCCGTCGGTGAACTCATCCTCGCCCAAGATCGAAGCGACCATGGTCAGGTGCTGCCACTTGCCCTTGGGATCGGTGAAACGCAGATCGACCCACTCGATCTCTTCGTCCTTGATCTTCTTCAGGATGTCGCTGGCCGTATTCGCCATGTGCCGTTCTCTCTCTGCTTAGATCCGACGCCCGGAGATGACCGGGGCCGGTGAAAAACCTTAATCGGCCCGGATGTCGGTCCGATGACGGTGAGGGTGGGGTTGCGTCAGATCGCCGCGTCGTCGCGTTCGCCGGTGCGGATGCGCAAGGCGGTTTCGACCGGGATCACGAAAATCTTGCCGTCGCCGATCCGGCCGGTCTGCGCGGCGGCGGCGATCGCCTCCACCACGCGTTCGGCTAGCCCGTCCTCGACCACCACTTCCAGCTTCACCTTGGGAAGGAAGTCGACGACATATTCGGCGCCGCGATACAGCTCGGTATGCCCCTTCTGGCGGCCGAAGCCCTTGGCCTCGGTGACGGTGATGCCGGACACGCCGATTTCGTGCAGCGCTTCCTTCACCTCATCGAGCTTGAAGGGCTTGATGATCGCCTCAATCTTTTTCACGAGCCTTGCTGTCCCCGCTGGTGTTCGAACCCTCGCCCGATCGCATGCGTAGCATGGACCGTGCCAATTGCGTCGCCCTCGTAGGAGGGTAGTAAAATGCTAAGAATTGCGCCCGCAAAACGGGCATATCCCTGCTCGCTGCCCAAATAACGGGCAGTGCTCACAATATGCTCCGTATGGTTTCGGGCGGACGGGCGATGACGACGCCCTTCTCCGTCTCGACCAGTGGACGCTGGATCAGGATCGGCTGCGCAACCATGGCGGCCAGGACGATATCATCCTCCGCAGACAACAGCGCTTCCGCCCCGGCCTCGGTCTTGCGTAAGCCGTCTCGCGGCGACAGCCCGGCCTTCGCATAGAGGCGGCGAAGCTCGTCCGCAGCGGGCGGGGTCTTCAAATATTCGATGACCGTCAGGTCGACGCCCGCATCGCTTAACAGAGCCAGCGTCTGGCGAGAGGTGCCGCAGCGCGGATTGTGATAGATGGTCGCTTGGGTGGCCATGACCGATGTATGCGCCCCGCGATGGCGAAAGCCAAGGTCGAGATGCGCGCAGCGAGCGGGACAGGCGCACGACCCGTCCCGCTCTATCGGCGACGATTAGGGCTGCTGCTTGATGGCGCGCTTGACGGCCGTCACGAAGTGATCGCCGGGCCGTGCCTTGCACTGATCAACCACGACGGGGACGATCTTTTCGACGCCGTCGACGGTGTAGGTCGGATGCGGCTTGCCCTTAGGGCCGTAGTTAGCAGCATAGACGATGGCCTGCGGGCGGAAGCTCTCATCGAGCATCCCGAAATCGTGGCAGGAGACGGTTTCCATCTTCTTGCCCGATTTCAGCACTTCGATGACCCGAACGCCATTCTTGCCGGGCACATGGGCCTGTTCATAGACGCTCTGGGCGAAAGCACCGGACGAAACCGCAGCGACCGAAAGCACGGCGGCGAAACCGAAAGTCTTGAGCATTTTCATCTGAAAAACCCCTCTCGTTTAAAGGCATTGCGAAAATGCGCCCTGTGAGAGGCCGTTCCCACGGATGAAATAGATTTCATGAGGGGCGGATGTAGACTCTGGAAGACCCGCCACGCAACCGTCTGTATCAGCGACGCTTTCAAAAAAAACGGACATGTGCGGTGGTTCGCACATGTCCGTTTTTTAATCCCCGGGCCGGGTTCGGATCAGCCCTGCTTGGCGAGCCATTCCTCGAGCCACTTGATCGTATAGTCGCCCTTCTGGAACTCCGGATCGTCGAGCAGCGCCTGGTGGAGCGGGATGGTGGTCTTCATCCCCTCGATCACGAACTCCTCCAGCGCGCGGCGCAGACGGCGCAAGGCGCCTTCGCGGGTCGTGCCGTAGACGATCAGCTTGGCGATCATGCTGTCGTAATAAGGCGGAACCTTATAGCCCTGATACAGGCCGCTATCGACGCGGACATGCATGCCGCCCGGCGCGTGATACATCTTCACCGTGCCCGGCGAGGGGGCGAAGGTGCGCGGGTCTTCCGCGTTGATGCGGCACTCGATCGCGTGCCCCCGGAACTGCACGTCCTGCTGGCGCAGGGTCAGCGGATGGCCTTCGGCGATACGGATCTGCTCGCGCACCAGATCCAGGCCGGTGATCATCTCGGTGACGGGATGTTCGACCTGCAGGCGCGTGTTCATCTCGATGAAATAGAACTCGCCGTCTTCCCACAGGAATTCGATCGTGCCCGCCCCGCGATAGCCCATGTCGGCCATCGCCTTGGCGACCACGCCGCCCATGCGCGCGCGCTCCTCGGCCGTGATGATCGGCGAGGGGGCTTCCTCCAGCACCTTCTGGTGGCGGCGCTGGAGCGAGCAGTCGCGCTCGCCCAGATGGATCGCCTGGCCGTTGCCGTCGCCGAACACCTGGAATTCGATATGCCGGGGGTTGCCCAGATATTTTTCCATGTAGACGGTGGCGTCACCGAACGCGGCCTTCGCCTCCGAACCGGCCTGCTGCATCAGCGTTTCGAGCTGGTCCTCGGAGGACACGACCTTCATGCCGCGTCCGCCGCCGCCCGAGGCCGCCTTGATGATGACCGGATAGCCGATCTTGGTGGCCAGCGCCTTGGCCTCATCGAGATCCGAGATCGCGCCGTCCGAACCGGGGACGAGCGGCAGGCCGAGCGCACCGGCGGTACGCTTGGCCTCCACCTTGTCGCCCATGATCCGGATATGTTCGGGCTTCGGGCCGACGAAGATCAGGCCGTGCGCCTCGACGATCTCGGCGAACTTGGCGTTCTCCGAGAGGAAGCCGTAACCCGGATGGATCGCGTCCGCGCCCGAAATCTCGGCCGCCGAGATGATGTTCGGGATGTTGAGATAGCTGTCGGCGGCCGCGGGCGGGCCGATGCACACCGCTTGGTCGGCGAGGCGCACATGCATGGCATCGGCGTCGGCCGTGGAGTGCACGGCGACCGTCTCGATCCCCATCTCGTGACAGGCGCGGTGGATGCGAAGCGCAATCTCACCGCGATTGGCGATCAGGAGTTTCTTGATCTGCGCCAAGGCGGCTTACTCGACGACGACCAGGGGCTGGTCGAATTCGACCGGCTGGCCGTTCTCGACCAAGACGGCGGTGACGGTGCCCGCTGCGGTCGCGGTGATCGGGTTCATCACTTTCATGGCTTCCACGATCAGCAGCGTGTCACCGGCGGCGACCTTCTGCCCGACCGAGGCGAAGGGCTTGGCGCCCGGCTCGGCCGACAGATAGACGGTGCCGACCATCGGCGACTTCACCGCATTGGCGGAGACGGCCGGCGCTGCGGCTTCCGCAGGCGCAGCGGCTGCAACCGGGGCGGCGGCCACCGGAGCGGGCGCGGCGGCGGGTGCCGGGGCATAGGCCACCGGCGCGGCCGGAGCGGCCTTGCGCGCGACGCGGATCTTGCGGTCGCCATGCTCGACCTCGATCTCGGTCAGGGCGGTGGCGTCGAGCAGCTCGGCGAGCTGACGGACGAGGTCGACATCGACCTTCATCGCTTGTTCAGTCTTTTCGGTCATGGGACGCGCTCCTGTCAGAACCGGGCGGCGGCTTCAAGCGCGAGCAGATAGGAATGCGCGCCAAAACCCGCGATTGTGCCTTTTGCGGCACGCCCGATGAAGCTCTCATGACGGAATGGCTCCCGTGCATGAGGGTTGGATAGGTGAACCTCGATCACCGGGGTCGTCACCGATTTGATCGCATCATGGATCGCGATCGACGTGTGGGTAAAGCCCCCGGCATTGAGCAGCACGGCTTTCGCTTCATAAGCCTGGGCCTCGTGCAGCCAGTCGATCAGATGGCCTTCATGGTTGGACTGACGCATGTCGATCTCCAGATCGAGCTCGCGTGCCCGGTCCTCCAGCAGCCCCGCAATATCGTCCAGCGTGTCATGGCCATAGATATGCGGCTCGCGCAGGCCGAGCAGGTTCAGGTTCGGCCCGTTGAGGACATAAACGGTCGCGGGCATCGGCACTCCCATGGTTGCGGCTCGGGATGGCCGGGCCTAGATCGAGGGCCTTCCTTAACCGCATGCCCTATCCCACGTCGAGCGGGCAGCGACTTGCATGGTAAGTGACGCATATGCCCCATACCGATGGAACCGTGACGATCACCGTGAATGGCGAGCATAAGCGGGTTGCCGCCGGACTGTCGCTCGCCGATCTGGCCAGCCAGCTGGGGCTGGTGCCCGAAAAGGTGGCGGTGGAGCGCAATCTGGAGGTCGTGCCGCGCTCGACGCTGGCGGACGTGCAGGTCGAGGATGGCGACGAGATCGAGATCGTCCATTTCGTCGGCGGCGGCGATCATGCCGCACCGATCCTGGACGATGATTCGTGGGAAGTCGCCGGACAGCGTTTCCGCTCACGCCTGATCGTCGGCACCGGCAAGTACAAGGACTTCGCGCAGAACGCCGCGGCGGTCGAGGCGGCGGGGGCGGAGATCGTCACCGTGGCGGTGCGCCGGGTGAATGTGTCGGACCGCAATGCGCCGATGCTGACCGACTATATCGACCCGAAGAAAATCACCTATCTGCCCAACACGGCGGGCTGCTTCACCGCCGAGGATGCGATCCGCACGCTGCGGCTGGCGCGCGAGGCGGGCGGCTGGGAGCTGGTCAAGCTGGAGGTGCTGGGCGAGGCCAAGACGCTCTACCCGGATATGTATGAGACGCTGCGCGCGACCGAAATCCTGGCCAAGGAAGGCTTCAAGCCGATGGTCTACTGCGTCGACGATCCCATCGCGGCCAAGCGGCTGGAGGATGTCGGGGCAGTCGCGATCATGCCGCTGGGCGCGCCGATCGGCTCGGGGCTGGGCATTCAGAACAAGGTGACGATTCGCCTGATCGTCGAGGGTGCGAAGGTGCCCGTGCTGGTCGATGCGGGCGTCGGCACCGCGTCAGAGGCGGCCGTCGCCATGGAGCTGGGCTGCGACGGCGTGTTGATGAACACCGCCATCGCCGAGGCCAAGGACCCCGTGCTGATGGCCCGCGCGATGAAGGCCGGGGTCGAGGCGGGGCGCATGGCCTACCGCGCCGGGCGCATGGGAATGCGGCGCTACGCCGACCCTTCCAGCCCGCTTGCAGGCCTCATCTGACATTAATTTCAGGGAACTTGCCGCGTAACGAACCGTTCTGCTTCCGAGTGTTCAACGGGATTTGTCAATCCCCAGTAAATGGAGGCCGCAATGGGTGAGCTGACCGACAAGATCAAGGGCAATGTCAACGAGCTGGTTGGCAAGGCCAAGGAAGCGATTGGCGAGCACAACGGCAACGACAAGCTCGTCGCCGAAGGCGAAGCCCAGCAGGTCGAAGGCAAGGGCCAGCAGATGAAGGGTTCGGTCAAGGGCGCCCTTGGCGACAACATCTGAATCTGCTAGCCGTTTTCTGACTAAAGCAATCAGCAACGAACTCGCCGCCCCGGTTATGCCGGGGCGGTTTTCTTTTGTCTGTTGTAGCTTATCACGGTTGCTATCGATTGTATGGTAGCGGTATCTTTGCTTTCTCGTGTGATTTGAACCGCACCATCATCGACATGGCGCGGGTTCGCTCGACGTGCGATCGACCTTACCGCCCTGCGATGCGGGATAGGGTCGTCACCGGGGTAATCACCTCGATGTCGGTTTTCAGATGCAGTAAGCGGACGCCCGTTTCGGCCATGGCGCGGGCGAGGGCAGGGGCGAAGTCTTGCGTCTGCGTCACCGTCTCGCTCCAGCAGCCATAAGCCCGTGCCAGCGCGGCGAAATCGGGGTTGGCGAGACTCGTCGCTGCGACACGGCCGGGATATTCACGCTCCTGGTGCATACGGATGGTGCCATAGCCGCCATTGTCGACGACGATGACCAGCATCGACGCGCCGTGCTGTACGGCGGTCGCCAGCTCCTGCCCGTTCATCAGGAAACAGCCATCGCCCGCCAACGCGACGACCATGCGGTCCGGGTGGCGCAGCGCGGCAGCGGTGGCGGCGGGGACGCCGTACCCCATCGCGCCGCAGGTCGGGGCGAGCTGGCACCCCGGCTCGTAGCGCCAATAGCGATGCCACCAGCCCGAATAATTGCCCGCGCCGTTGCACAGGATCGAGTCAGCCGGAAGCGCCTCTCGCATCGCCGCGACGCATTGCCCCAGGTCGAGCGTCACGCCCTCGCGCGGCGCGGGTTCTGACCAGGCGAGATAGTTGGCATGGGCCTTCGCGCCGGACATGTGAGTCGCTCCGCGATCTCGCGCCAGCACGTCCAGCATCGCCGCGCCCTCGAACACGTCGCAGCAGAGCGCCAGATCGGTGCGATAGACGCTGTGCAGTTCCTGCGGGTCGGGGTGGATATGGACCAGCTTCTGTCCCGGATGATCCGGTGTGATGAGCGCATAGCCGTCCGTCGTCGCCTCGCCCAACCGCGCGCCGAGCACGATCAGGAGGTCGGCCTCCCGAACCCGTGCGACCAAAGCGGGGTTGGGGCCATAGCCCAGATTGCCCGCATAGACGGGGCATGAACTCGGCACCGCATCCTGGCGCCGAAACGCGGCGACGAGCGGTATGCCGGAGGTTTCGCCCCATTGCGCGACCATGCGAACCGCATCGTCGTTCCAATAAGCCCCGCCGACAATCGCCACCGGGCGCTCGGCGGCGTTGATAAGCTCTTGGACCTCCAGCGCGTCGGAGATCAATACGTCCTGCGCAGGCCGCTCGATCCGGGGGCGGGGCATGCCTTCCACCAAGTCGCACAACATATCCTCGGGCAGGGCGAGCACCACCGGTCCCGGTCGCCCGTTCATCGCGGTGGCATAGGCGCGGGCGATATATTCGGGGATGCGCGCGGCATCGTCGATTCGCGCTGCCCATTTGGCAAGCGGGGCGAACATCGCCTGAAAGTCGACCTCCTGAAAGGCTTCGCGGTCGCGCGTGCCCCGGTCGACGTCGCCGATGCACAGGATCATCGGTTGCGAATCCTGCCGCGCGACATGCACGCCGATCGCCGCGTTGGTCGCGCCCGGCCCGCGCGTGACGAAGGCGATCCCCGGCCGCCCGCTCAGCTTGCCGTCGGCACAAGCCATGAAGGTCACGCCGCCTTCCTGCCGACACGTCACCAGATCGATGGCGGGCGTGTCGTGCAGCGCGTCGAGCACCGCCAAGAAACTCTCGCCCGGCACGGTGAAGATACGGTCGCACCCCTGTTCGAGAAGCGCATCGACAAGCAGGCGTCCGCCGGTTTTCAAAGTCATGGACGGCAGCCTAACGCCGCTTCGTGACAAAGCGCAAACGCTCGCCTGCGCAAAGCGTAAAGCCTGGCTTGACCCGGCTCCGTGCCTCCGCCTAACGCTTGCGCCATCATAGGGAGGACGCCCATGCAGAAGCTCTATTCCGACGCGGCCGTCGCGCTCGACGGCCTGCTCCATGACGGCATGACGATCTGCGCCGGGGGCTTCGGCCTGTGCGGCATCCCGGAGCGGCTGATCGACGCGATCGAGGCCGCCGGGGTCAAGGACCTGACCATCGCCAGCAACAATGCCGGGATCGACGGCGTGGGTCTGGGCAAGCTGCTCCGCTCGCATCAGGTGAAGAAGATGATCTCGTCCTATGTCGGCGAGAACAAGGAGTTCGAGCGGCAATATCTCAGCGGCGAGTTGGAGGTCGAGTTCTGCCCGCAAGGGACGCTCGCCGAACGCTGCCGGGCCGGGGGCGCGGGCATTCCTGGCTTCTATACCAAGACCGGGGTCGGCACGAAGGTCGCCGAGGGCAAGGAGGTGAAGAGCTTCGACGGCGAGGACTATATTCTCGAACGCGGCATCCGCGCCGATCTGTCGATCATCAAGGGGTGGAAGGCCGACGAGGCCGGGAACCTGATCTTCCGCAAGACCGCGCGCAACTTCAACCAGCCCATGGCGACGGCGGGGCGCATCTGCGTGGCCGAGGTGGAGGAGGTGGTGCCGGTGGGTTCGCTCGATCCCGACCAGATCCATCTGCCGGGCATCTATGTGAAGCGGATGATCGTCGGCGCGCCGTATGAGAAGAAGATCGAGTTCCGCACGGTGCGCGAGCGGGTCTGATTTTTTGGGGGAGGGGGATGCGGAGAGCGCCAGCCCTCCCCCCGACCCCCTCCCGCCTGCGGGAGGGGGAGCGCGCTTGGCGGACATAGGGGGCTGAAACGCATGTCATGGAAGCAAAACGGTAGCAGCAAAACCTCTCCCCTCCCGCAGGCGGGGGGGGGCGAGGGAGGGAACGCCGTTCTGAGGCTAGGCATGGCGCTAGCCACCGCCCTGACCCTGTCCGGCTGCGTCGTAGCGGTCGGCAATAACAGTCCAGCCCCGTCGTCCTCCGTCCCGACCGGGAAAGAAAAGCTGGCAGGGATGCAATATCTCTACGGTTCGGCCGAAGCCGACGCGATCTCGCGCCAGGCCTGGAACGCGCTCGTCACCTATGCCGCCGACCGGGTACGCCGTCCGCAAGCCGACAGCGTCGTGCTGGCCCAGGGCGCGAGCCTGGAAAACCCGCGCTTCACCTCCTGCACGGGCAAGCGCCCGGCGGCCGTCTTCGACGTCGACGAGACGGTCCTTCAAAATCTCGGCTTCGAATATGACGATCTGACCGGCCGTCCCGACCGCGACTTCCCGACCCGCTGGCGCGCCTGGGAGCAGAGCGATGGCCATGCCGTCCTGCCCACCCCCGGCGCGGCGGAGGCGATCGCCGATCTGCGCGCGATGGGCGTGACGGTGATCTTCAACACCAATCGCGACGATCCCGCCGGGGCCGCGCGGGTGATCGAGGCGGCGGGGCTTGGCCCGGCGGTGCATGGCGACACGCTGTTCGTGCGGCCCGACACGGGCAGCGGCGACAACAAGGACCCGCGCCGCTGGCAGATCGCGCAGCGTTACTGCGTGATCGCGATGGGCGGTGATCAGCTCGGCGATTTCAGCGAGTTGTTCAACACCTCTGCCACGGTGGCGCAGCGCCGGAGCCGTGCGGACGCCCCGCGTATCGCCGCGCTGTGGGGACGCGGCTGGTTCGTCTTCCCGAACCCCGTCTATGGCAAGGCGCTGAAGGGCAGCGCCGACGACATCTTCCCCGCCGACCGGCGGTGGCACCCGACAGGAGAGTAACGATGGCCTGGACCCGCGACGAAATGGCCGCCCGTGCGGCCAAGGAGCTGAAGGACGGTTTCTACGTCAATCTCGGCATCGGCATCCCGACGCTGGTGGCCAACCATATCCCGCAAGGCGTTGAAGTCACGCTGCAATCCGAAAACGGGATGCTGGGCATCGGGCCGTTTCCCTATGACGACGAGGTCGATCCCGACCTGATCAACGCGGGCAAGCAGACGATCAGCGAGCTGCCGCACTCGGTCTATTTCTCGTCCGCCGACAGTTTCGCGATGATCCGGGGCGGGCATATCGACCTGACCGTGCTGGGCGCGATGGAAGTGTCCGAGGGCGGCGACATCGCCAACTGGATGATCCCAGGCAAGATGATCAAGGGCATGGGCGGCGCGATGGACCTGGTCGCGGGCGTCAAGAAGATCATCGTCGTCATGGAGCATAATGCCAAGGACGGCAGCCCGAAATTCATCCCCGAATGCACCCTGCCGCTGACCGGCCGCAACGTCGTCGACATGATCGTCACCGACCTGGCGGTTTTCCAGCGCCCCGATCACGACAGCGCCTTCCGCCTGATCGAATGCGCGCCCGGCGTCACCGCCGATGAGGTGGCGGCGAAGACGACGGCGAAGTTCGAGCGCTGATGACCTATACGCTCGTCACCGCGAACCGGAATTATTCGAGCTGGTCGCTGCGCCCCTGGTTGCTGATGAAGGCGCTGGGGATCGGCTTCACCGACCGGATCGAGCCGTTCGCGGCGGCGGAGAACTACGAGGCGTTCCGCGCCTTCTCGCCGACGGGGCAGGTGCCGGTGCTGATCGATGGCGAGCGGACCGTTTGGGACTCGCTGGGCATCACGCTGTATCTGGCCGAACGGCATCCGGGTGTCTGGCCCGAGGACGAAGCGGCGCGGGCCTGGGCGATGTGCGCGGTGGCGGAAATGCATGGCGGCTTCGGCGCGCTGCGGGCCGAGCGAACGATGAATATCGGGGTGCGGGTGGACGCCAAGCCAGCATCACCCCGGCTGGAGCGCGATGTCGCACGGCTGGCGGAATTATGGGGCGAGGGGCTGTCGCAATTTGGCGGGCCCTGGCTGGCGGGTGATCGGTTCTCGGCGGTCGATGCCTTCTACGCGCCGGTCGCGTTCCGGGTGCGGACCTACGGCATCGATGTCGGCCCGGTGGGGGCAGCATGGGTCGAGACGGTTCTGGCGCATCCAGCGATGCGGGATTGGGAAGCGCAGGCGCTGGCGGAGACGTGGCGCGACCCGGATCATGAAATCGAACTGGCGGAGTGCGGCGGCGTGACGGCGGACTATCGCGCCAAGGGGTAAGGGCGGGGCGTGGCCTTCGACTTCGCTCAGGCTGAACGGAGGTTGTGAAGGGCCGCCTCGCTCGCTCCGTTCAGCCTGAGCGAAGTCGAAGGCCAAGGGAATCCCCACCGAAATCGAAATAACATTGCGCCACACCTTTGCGTCGCGTGCCTTTTCGGATAACAGCGCCCCCATCATGGCCCAACGACCCCAGACTCTGTACGAGAAGATCTGGGCCGCGCACGTTGTCGAACGGCGGCCCGATGGCACCTGTCTCATCTATATCGACCGTCACCTCGTCCACGAGGTGACGAGTCCGCAGGCGTTCGAGGGGCTACGTGCCGCCGGGCGCAAGGTGCGTCGTCCCGAGCTGACGCTGGCCGTCCCCGATCACAATCTGCCGACCACGCCGCGCAAGGACGCGAACGGCAACCTCCTGCCCATCGCCGACCCGGAAAGCGCGCAGCAGCTGGAGGCTCTTCGCCGCAACACGGCCGAGTTCGGCGTCGACTATATCGACGCGACGGCGGCGGCGCAGGGCATCGTCCATGTCGTAGGTCCCGAACAGGGCTTCACCCTGCCGGGCACGACGCTGGTCTGCGGCGACAGCCATACCTCGGCGCATGGTGCGCTGGGCGCGCTGGCTTTCGGCATCGGCACGTCGGAGGTCGAGCATGTGCTGGCGACCCAGACGTTGCTGCTCTCCCCGTCCAAGACGATGGAGGTCCGCGTCGACGGCGTGCTGGGCCACGGCGTATCGGCCAAGGACGTGGTGCTGGCGATCATCGGCAAGATCGGCGCGGCCGGCGGGACCGGCCATGTCATCGAGTTCACCGGCAGCGTCATCCGCAACTTGTCGGTCGAAGGTCGCCTGACCATCGCCAACATGTCGATCGAGGGCGGTGCCCGCGCGGGCCTGATCGCGCCGGACGAGACGACCTTCGCCTATCTGAAGGACCGTCCGATGGCGCCCAAGGGCGCGGATTGGGACAAGGCGGTCGCCTGGTGGCGGACGCTGCCGACCGATCGGGGTGCGGTCTACGACAAGGTCGTGACGCTCGACGCCGCCGACATTGCGCCCAACCTGACCTGGGGCACCAGCCCCGAGGACGTGGTGCCGATCACCGGCGTCGTGCCCGACCCCGACAGCTTCGCCGATCCCTCCAAGCGCGAAGCAGCGCGCAAGTCGCTGGATTATATGGGTCTGACCCCCGGCACCGCGATGCAGGACATCGGCGTTCAGCATGTCTTTATCGGCAGCTGCACCAATAGCCGGATCGAGGATTTGCGCGCCGCCGCCGCCGTGGCGCGCGACCGCAAGGTGGCCGACGGCGTTCGCGCGCTGGTCGTCCCCGGCTCGGGCCTAGTGAAGCGCCAGGCCGAGGAAGAGGGGCTCGACCGCATCTTCGTGCAGGCGGGCTTCGAATGGCGTGAGCCGGGCTGTTCGATGTGCCTGGCGATGAACCCGGACAAGGTGCCCGCGGGCGAACGCTGCGCCTCGACCTCGAACCGCAATTTCGTCGGTCGGCAGGGGCCGGGTGCGCGGACCCATCTCGTTTCCCCCGCCATGGCGGCGGCGGCGGCGGTGACCGGGCGCCTTTTCGATGTTAGAGAGTTGAAGACGCACGATTTCGATCGTGAAGACGTTTGATAGCGACGACTCTGACAGGGACGATAGGGGAAGCCATCATGAAGCACGTATTGGTCATGCTCGTTACCGGCGCGGTTCTGTGCGGCGCGGCCGCCTATGCGGCCGGTATCGCCTCGCGCCCTGCGGTGGCCGAGCAGCGTCCGGCGCGCGCGGGCTGACGCCGAAATTTTCGAATACAGGGATGATGGAATGAATCCGGTCACGACCGTCTCCGGCACCGCTTACCCTTGGGGTGCCAAGAATATCGATACGGATGTCATCATCCCGGCGCACTGGCTGAAGACGATCACCCGCGCCGGTCTGGGGCGCGGCGCGTTCGAGACGGTACGTGCGCAGGCGGGCAATATCTTCGACGATCCGCGCTATGCGGGCGCGCCGATCCTCATCGCGGGCGACAATTTCGGTTGCGGGTCCAGCCGTGAACATGCCGCATGGGCCTTGGCCGATATGGGCATCCAGGCAGTGATCGCGCCCAGCTTCTCGGACATTTTTTCGGGCAACGCCTTCAAGAACGGCATTGTGCCCGTGGTCCTGCCGCAAGATGCGGTCGACCGGCTGATCGAGGTGGCGAAGGACCAGCCGATCACCGTAGATCTGGAGACGATGACCGTCACGACGCCGTTCCAGGATCGCTTTGCGTTCGAACTGGACCCGTTCCGCCGCGAATGCCTGATGAAGGGGCTGGACGAGGTGGGGCTGACCCTGGCGCGCGATGAAGCGATCGGCCGCTTCGAGGGCGAGATGGGCGAGGGACGCCCCTGGATCGCCGGGCGGCAGCGGCTGGATGCGGCGGCGGCCAGCGCCTGAGCGCGATCAGGACGCGACGACGACCACACCCGCGATCAGCGCCCACATGGCAAGCGATCCGATAACGCCGTTGACGATGCCGAGCATCGGGTTGCCCCGACGATCCGGTGGCATGACGCGGGGATCAGGCATGACACTCTCCTAGGTTGTCGGTGACGGTCCGGAAGTGGCCGGATCCGTCCCGTTTTGCTTTCATTTACACTACGCTCCACTGGCCTCCCGGGTTCCATTCGTTACGCCTGCGCAACGGTGTTCGCGGGCGTGGTCAACACATGATCGGCGCATCGGTTGCACGCGGGCGCGCCGCCCCCTATCTCGGTCGCAGTGATGGAATGGCCCATAGGGGTTGGGGGATGGCGAACCGATGACCAGTTTCGACGATCGCAGGAAGGGCCTGGAGGCCAAGTTCGTGGCCGATCAGGACATGCTGTTCCGTATCACCGCGCGGCGCAACCGGCTGGTCGCGCAATGGGCGGCCGAGCGGATGAAGCTGACGCCCGCCGAGACCGACGCCTATGCCAAGGCGGTCGTGCAGGCCGATTTCGAGGAAGCGGGCGATGAGGATGTCATTCGCAAGCTGCTCGGCGACCTGACCGCCGCCGGGATCGACGTGGACGAGGTCGAGGTCCGCCGCGCGCTGGACGAGCAGCAAGTCGAGGCGCGCCGCCAGTTGATGGAGAGCCGCTGACCATGCCGATGGCCGCCGACGACATCGCCACGATGATCCGCACCGCCATTCCCGATGCCGAGGTCCAGATCACCGACCTGGCCGGGGACGGCGACCATTATGCCGCGCATGTCGTGGCCGCCAGCTTTGCGGGCATGAGCCGCGTCGCGCGCACCCGCGCCGTCTATGCCGCGCTCGGCGGACGCATGGGGGGCGAGCTTCACGCGCTGCAGTTGACCACCGCGGTTCCGGCCGCCTGACCCGTTTCCTTCAAGGACGATTGATATGACCGACGATACGAATGCGCGGATCGACGCGCTGGTGAAGGACAATGCCGTCCTCCTGTTCATGAAGGGCACACCGCTCTTCCCGCAATGCGGTTTCTCCAGCCGTGCGGTGGCGATCCTGAACCATCTGGAAGTGCCGTTCGAAAGCGTCGACGTGCTTCAGGATCAGGGCATCCGACAGGGGATCAAGGCCTATTCGGACTGGCCGACCATCCCGCAGCTCTATGTGAAGGGCGAATTCGTCGGCGGATCGGACATCATGATGGAGATGTACGAAAGCGGCGAACTGGCCGAGCTGGTCCAGGACGTGAAGACCGCGTGATGTAACGAAGGGCCGGATGAAAATCCGGCCCTTTTTCATTCCTCCCCTGCAAGGGGAGGGGGACCATGCGCAGCATGGTGGAGGGGGATCGCCCCAAGGGCCGTCCTGTGTTGAAGCCCCCCTCCGTCAGGCCTGCGGCCTGCCACCTCCCCGTACCGGGGAGGATAAAGACTGCCTATTGACTACGCCTGTAATCGGAATAGGATTACGCTTGTAGTCAATCAGAGGGCGAGTCGATGGCCGAGCGTATCAGCGATGCCGAACATGCCGTGATGGAGGTCCTGTGGGAGGAGGCTCCGCTGACCGCGCAGGATGTCGCGGAGCGGGTCGATCCCGAACGCGGCTGGAGCACCAACACCGTCAAGACGCTGCTCGGCCGGTTGCTCGCCAAAAGCGCCATCGTACATGAGGAACAGGGTCGGCGTTACCTGTACCGCCCGCTGGTCGCGCGCGACGATTATGTCGTCGGCGAGTCCCGTCGCCTGATCGACCGGCTGTTCGGCGGCCGCCTGACCCCGCTGGTTGCGCATCTGGCCGAGCGCGACGAACTGACCGCGCAGGACATTTCCGAGATCGAGGCGCTGCTCAAGGAGTTGAAGGCGTGAGCGGCGCGCAGCTTGGCTGGGCGGTGGAGGCGATGATCGCCTCGACCCTGCTGATGGCGCTGGTCCTGCTGGCCCGTCGCCATGTCCGTCAGGCCTTCGGGCCGCAGATCGCCTATGCGCTCTGGGCCTTACCGCTGCTCCGGCTGATCCTGCCGCCGCTGCCGCGCGGCCTGTCCGAGCAGGCGACCCCGCCACTGGCCGCCGCGAGCGAGCGCTTCACCACCTATGTCGTGCTGCCGATGACGGCGCAGGTGACGTCCCAGATGCCCGCCACGCTCGACGCGCCGAGCATCTGGCCGATGGTGGAGCAGGGGATCGCGCTGTTCTGGATCGTCGGGGCGGCAGGGTTTCTGGGGTTCCAGGCGCTGCGGCACTGGCGGTTCCGCACGCGGTTGCTCGCCGATGCCGAGCCGCTGGATGCGGTCGAGGGCGTGCGCGTGGTCGCCAGCGACGGCGCGCCGGGGCCGCTCGCCTTCGGGATCTGGCGGCGCTACGTCGCCTTCCCGCGCGATTTCGCCGAGCGCTACGACGCCGACGAGCGCGATCTGGCGCTGGCGCATGAGCTGGGCCACCATGCCCGCGGCGACCTGATCGCCAACTGGATCGCGCTCGCCGTGCTGGCGCTCCACTGGTTCAACCCGCTGGCGTGGCGGGCTTTCCACGCTTTCCGTGCCGATCAGGAGCTCGCCAATGACGCCCGCGTCCTGAAGGGGCGCAGTCGCGCCGATCGCCATGTCTATGCCTGCGCCATCGTGAAGGCCGCGCATGGCCGCGCGCTGTCGGGTGCCTGTCATCTGCATACCATCGATGATCTGAAAGGGAGGCTGAAGATGTTGACGACTTCTCCGAAATCGCGTCGCCAGCTGGCGATGGGAGGAGCGACCGTATCGCTGCTGGTGCTGGCCGGGCTGGGGGCGACCGCCTCCGGCACCCCGGCGGCGGCGGCGCTGACCAAGAAGGTGGAGCGGACGCTGGGCGTCGACCTGACCAGCACGGTCGCGGTGCTGCCCGCCGTCCCCCAGACGACACCCGAAATGCCCAATCCGCCTGTCGCGCCGGAGGCTCCGGAAGCGTTGACGACGACGGCTCCGGAGATCCTGACGACCACGGCACCGGTCGCCCCGCTCGCCGCTGCCGTCGCCCAGACGCCGGAAACGCCGGAAACCCCCGCCACGCCCCGGACGCATATCGTCACGACGCGCAGCGGCCAGCGTGTGCGCGTCATCACCACCGACGGTGCCTATGCGATCCCCGCCTCCAGTATTCCGCTGGTTCAGGCCCGCAATTGCGGCACGGGGAGCAGCGACACGCGCACGAGCTACACCACCACCGATGGTCGGACGCAGCGCTCCGTGACCGTGATCTGCACCGACCGCATCCGCCGGGACGCGGCGGAGGCGGGTGCAGTGGCCAAGAACATGCCACGCGTCGAATCGCGCCTGTGCGGCATCGGCGGCGTCGATGGCCGCACCAGCTTCACCACCACCGACCGCAACAGCGGCCGCCAGGTGACGGTGATCTGCACCGACCGGATCGAAAATGACGCGCGCACCGCGTCGATGCAGGCCACGGCGGCGATGCGGTCGGCGCAGTTCGCCAAGCAGACCGCCAAGCAGCAAATGGCGAGCGGCCTGGCCAGCATCGCCATCGCGCGGACGACCATCATGCAGCAACGTCACCTGTCCGACGAGGACCGTCGCGAGGCGCTGAAGGATCTGGACGAGGCGACCGCCGAGTTGAAGGCCGAGATGGCGCATCCCGACATCGACTGACCCTGTGATCCGCAAGCCCCGCGCCGGTTCCTAGGTGCGGGGCTTGCTCTTTTTCAGCGGCTTGCCCACATGACAACTAATGGCTGAGCACCCGACCGGCATTCCGATCCTGCTTGAGCCGCTGGTTACCCGCGTGCTCGCCCCCAATCCGTCGCCCTTCACCTATACGGGCACGCAGAGCTATGTCGTGGGCGCCCGCGATGTGGCGGTCATCGATCCAGGGCCGGACGAGCCCGCCCATATCGATGCCCTGACCCGTGCGATCGCCGGGCGGCCGGTGGTGGCAATCCTCATTACCCATCACCACCGCGACCACAGCCCGGCCAGCCGCCCGCTCGCCCGGCTGACCGGCGCGCCGATCATGGGCGCGGCGCCCTTCGCCGCCGATTATGACGGCGGGCGGACGGACGCCGCGTTCGACCGTGAATATGCCCCCGACCGGGTGTTGGCGGAGGGCGAGGGGGTGCACGGCGATGGCTGGACGCTGAGCGCGATCGCCACGCCGGGCCATACCTCTAACCATCTCGCCTTCGCGCTGCCCGAGACGAAGGCGCTGTTTTCGGGCGATCACGTCATGGGCTGGTCGACCAGTATCGTCTCGCCGCCGGATGGCGACATGGCGGCCTATATGGCGAGCCTCGACAAGCTGATGGCACGCGAGGACCGCGTCTATTATCCGGGGCATGGTGAGGCGGTGGACAATCCGCAGCGTCTGGTGCGCGGGATGCTCGGCCATCGCAAGCAGCGCGAGGGGCAGATATTGCGGCTGCTGGCGGCGGGCGAGGGGCTTGCCATCACGGCGATGACCGAGCGCATGTATGTCGGGCTGAACCCCAAATTGATTCCGGCGGCGGAACGATCGGTGCTGGCGCATCTTTATGACCTGCGAAACCGCGGGCTGGTTCGCGAGGAAGGAGCATCATGGATCAGCGCGGCGTGACCCCGCCTGTCGAAACGCCGCCATCCCGACCACGTGCGCGCGGTGGCGTCGGCCTGTTCCTGACCAAGGTGGCGGGCGTTTTGGTTCTGCTGATCCTGGCCGGATTGATCGTGGTGTGGGGTGTCCAGCGCTATGTCGAGGATCGGCTGACGCCCGATCCGACGACCATCGCCCGTGCCAGCCTGGACGGCCTGCGCGAACAGAACCGCCTCTCCGCCTTTGCCGCGCGCTATGTCGCGGTCGTCACCTCGCGCCAGTCGCAGCTCGGCTTTTCGACCGAGCGGACGCTCATCATGCCGGGCATGGTCCGTTACGAGGTCGATCTGGGCAAGCTGCGCCAGCAGGACGTGCGCTGGGACGCGACCAACCATGTGCTGTCGGTGACGCTGCCCCCGGTCGAGATCGATGGGCCGCAGGTCGATCTGTCGGCGATCCGCGAATATGGCTCGGGCGGCCTGCTGACCACCTTCACCGATGCCGAACAGCGTCTGGACGCCGCCAACCGCACGGCGGGGCAAGTCGAGCTGATGCGGCAGGCGCGGGCGCCCGCACCGATGAAGCTGGCCCGTGACGCGACCCGGCGCGCGGTAGAGCGCAGCTTCGCCATGCCACTGCGCGCGGCGGGCGTGGAGGCCAGCGTCAAGGTCAGGTTCTCGGACGAGCCGTCCAATGACGAACGCTGGGATACGACACGGACCGTGCAAGAGGTTCTCAGCAACGCCGGCTGACGTGCCCGATTGTCGCCGCACCACCTTGCGCCTAGGGGGAATGACATGACCATCCAGACGAATCTGACGGGCCTCGACCTGCGCGCCGAGATCGATCGCCTCCGCAAGGAACGCAACGCCGTCATCCTCGCCCATTATTACCAGAAGCCCGAGATTCAGGACCTGGCCGATTTCGTCGGCGACAGCCTGGACCTCAGCCGCAAGGCGCAGGCGACCGACGCGGACGTCATCGCCTTTTGCGGCGTGCGCTTCATGGCGGAGACGGCCAAGATCCTGTCGCCGGACAAGATCGTCGTGCTGCCCGACATGGCCGCCGGGTGCAGCCTGGAGGACAGTTGCCCGCCCGAACAATTCGCCGAGTTCCGGGCGCAGCACCCGGATCACATCGCGCTGACCTATATCAACTGCTCGACCGAGGTGAAGGCGCTGTCCGACATCATCGTGACGTCCTCGTCGGCGGAGCAGATCCTGGCGCAGATCGACCCTGCGCAGAAGATCATCTTCGGCCCCGACCGCAATCTGGGCGGCTATCTGGCGCGCAAGACCGGCCGTGACATGCTGCTGTGGCCGGGCGTGTGCATCGTGCACGAGGCGTTCAGCGAGACCGAACTGCTCAAGCTGCGGGCCGAACACCCCGACGCGCCGATCGCCGCGCATCCCGAATGCCCGGCCGTGATCCTCGACCACGCCGATTATGTCGGCTCGACGCGCGGCATCCTGGAATATGCGCAGACCGTCACCAGCGACACGCTGATCGTCGCGACCGAGCCGCACATCATCCACCAGATGCAAAAGGCGATGCCGGGCAAGACCTTCATCGGTGCGCCGGGTGCGGACGGCAACTGCAACTGCAATATCTGCCCGTATATGGCGCTCAACACCATGGAGAAGCTGTACCTCGCGCTGCGCGACCTGACCCCGCGCGTCGAGATCGAGGAGGGGCTGCGGCTTCAGGCCAAGAAGAGCCTCGACGCGATGCTGACGCTCGCCAGCGGCACGGTCGGCAAGGGCGATCTGGGTCCGCGTCCGTGACCGAAGGCGTAATAGAGGGTTTCGACCTCGACGCTTTCGTAAAGGCGACGTTGGCCGAGGATCTGGGGCCGGGCGGCGACATCACCTCGGCGGCGGTCATCCCGGCGGAGGCGCGCTTCCTCGGCACCATGGCCAGCCGCGATGCGATCACCGTCGCAGGGCTGCCCATCGCCGAGGCGTTCTTCCGCCACCTCGACGCCGATGTCGTCATCGAGCGGCTGGTCGAGGATGGCACGAGCGTGTCCGCCGGCACCGATCTGCTCCGCCTGTCGGGCAAGGCGCGCGCGATGCTGACCGCCGAGCGGTCCGCGCTCAACACCGTCCAGCACCTGTCGGGCATCGCGACGATGACGGCGGCCTATGTCGCGGCGATCGCGGGTACGGGGGCCACCCTGCTCGACACGCGCAAGACCATTCCCGGCCTTCGTCTGGTCGAGAAATACGCCACCCGCATGGGCGGCGCACAGAATCATCGCATGGGCCTGTGGGACGCGGCGATGATCAAGGACAATCATGTCGCGGTCGCGGGCGGCATCGGTCCGGCCGCGACGGCGGCGCGTGAGGCGGGGATCGCCCGGATCATCGTCGAGGTCGACGCGCTCGACCAGATCGAACCGGCGCTGGCGGCGGGGGCGACCCATTTGCTGCTCGACAACATGAACCCGGCGCAGCTGGCCGAGGGTGTTGCGCTGGTCGCGGGCCGGGTGCCGACCGAGGCGTCGGGCGGCGTACGCCTCGACACCATTCGCGCCATGGCGGAATCGGGTGTCACCTATGTCAGCGTGGGTCGCTTGACCCAATCGGCCCCGGCGGCCGATATCGGACTGGATTTCGCCGCCGCCTGAGGCGGGCTTGGAAGGGGAAGATCGTGCGACCGAAGTCGGTGATATTGGGCGAGCGCCTGTCGCTGTTCGCCATCCTGCTGCTGGTGGTGCTCGCGGTCATCGGCTGGGGCGATACGGTCGCGCAGGCCGGGCTCGCGATCGCGCTGATCGCCAATGGCCTGCTGATCGGGTTATTCCTGCTCGGCACGCTGCTGACCACCCGGTTCGCCAGCCGGGTCGGGCTGGGCTTGCTGGTCGTGCTGACCATCCTGAACCTGCTCGGCTTTCTCTATCAGGTTTCGGTGGGTGCGTTGGCCGAGGGCGTGTTCGGCGTGTTGACGGCGGTACAGGCGGCGGCGTCGCTGGTCGCGGTGGTGATGCTGATGCGCCCCAACGCCCTGGCCTGGTATCGTGCGATGGCAGAGGTGAGCGAAGCATGAAATACGCAATGATCGGCATGGCGCTGCTGGCCGCGCCGCAGGTCCTGTCGGCGCAGACGCTGCAATGCACCGCGCCGAGCGGTCCGCAGTCGATCCGTCCCGATCTGCCCAGCCAGAGCCAGCCGACCCGCGTGCTGCCGATCGGCGGCTATACGCTGGCGATCACCTGGAGCCCGCAATATTGCCGCGATCCCAAGGGGGACAGCAGCTTTCAGTGCGGCGGCGCCAACCGCTTCGGCTTTACCCTGCACGGGCTGTGGCCCGATGGCGTGGGCAAGGACTGGCCGCAATATTGTCGCCCGACCGCGATCCTGCCGCAGGCGGTGGTCCGCCGCCACATCTGCGCCACCCCCTCGGCGCAGCTGATGCAGCATGAATGGTCCAAGCACGGCACCTGCATGAGCGGATATAGCCCGGCACGTTATTTCCAACGGTCGAACGCGCTCTATTACGGGCTGCGCTTCCCCGACATGGACGGGCTGTCGCGGCGCAACGCGCTGACGGCGGGCGATCTGGCGAGCGCCTTCGCCGCGGCCAATCGGGGCATGACCGCCGACATGATGCGCGTCACCGCCACGCGGCAAGGCTGGCTGGACGAAATCTGGATATGTCTGAACAAGGCGTTCCGCCCCGCCCGATGCCCGGCGCATCAGGGGGGATTGTCGCCCAACGCGCCGCTGAAAATCTGGCGCGGCGCACGCTGAGCGGGGCTACCCCTCCAGCACCACGCTGGAGGGGTGATGCTTGTCGAGATGCTTGCGGATGATCCGCAGGTTGCGGGTGTTCGACCGGAACATGATATCGGCTGCGTCGCCGATCAGCGGCACGAAGCCGAGCAGCGCGTCGAAGCCGACATTGCCCATCATCCGCGCCATCTGGAATTTGGACAGGCCCAGATTTCGCGCTTCCCAAATGATATAACTGCCCAGCGCGGCGGCGGCGATGTCGCCGATAATGGGGACCAGCCCCAGCACCACGTCCAGCCCGATCGGGCGGTTGAGGCCGGGAAGGACGACGACACGTTCCAGCAGGCGCTCCATCGCCTCGATCCGCTGGCGGCTGGCGGCGATGCTCTTGTCGAGCGGCAGAGCGTCGAATGCCGTGGGATCTATGCGGGACGTGTGGGCCATGTCCCTCAGTTGGTGACGGCGCGCAATCGGTTCAATGGATGCCAGGCGCGGCTGTTCGTCTGGAACTGACGCAGGCGCGGGGTGGCGAGCGACCAGCGCAAGGGGCGGGCGAGTGGAATGAAGGGCGTGTCGGCATTCACCGCCGCATCCGCCGCCGCGATCGCCGCGCTTCGTCCCGCCAGCGTGGGAGCGAGCCGCGCCTCCTCGATCGCCGCCATCGCCGCCTCGCCGCAGGGGGCGCAGGCCGTCGCGAGATACCAGCGCGCGCTGTCATAGGGTGCGACCGCGTCGATCAAGCGCAGGTCGGCGGGGGCATCGAGCGCCACCCGCTCCGGCGTGATGCCCACGGCCAGCAACGTCGCGCCGATCTGACCATAGAGCAGGTTCGCCCCCGGTCCCTGCGGCAAGGCGATGCGCAGTCGCACCGGCTGCCCCCAGGCGGCGACCCGCGCACGCGCGTCACCGCGCCGTTCGTCCAGGTTGAGCAGCGCCCAGCCGGGGATTTGCGGCGGTGCATCGGAATCGAGCGCGTCGGGCAGCAACCGGTCGGTGGCTTCCCAATTGGGTGCGATCGCCGCAAGCATGGCTCCCCGGTCGAAAGCGGCGGATAGCGCCTGCCGATTGGCGGCATCGCCCAGGAAGCCGTCGCGATTGACGATACCCAGGCCGAACAGCCCCGCCGCCGGATCGATGCGGACGGCGGCCTGGTTGATCCGAACCGCGTCGAGCAGCGGCCAGGTCTCGAACCGGCCGCCGATCAGCAGGTCCGACTGCCCTCCCGCAAACCGCAAGATGGCGCGCGCCGGGCTTTCGGCGATCAGGCGGACATCATCCTCGGGTGCGGGAGTTGCCTCATCATCGGGTTCAGCCCGGCGAGGATCGGGAATGGGACGCAGCAGCGGTGGCGGTCCCGACCGGATGATGCGGAACGGTCCGGTGCCACGACGCCCCCGGTCGATGATCGCCATTTCGGGCTGTGCGAACAGCTTGAGCAGGTCGGGGCGGGGACGCGACAGGCGGATCTCGATCACCTGCGGCGTCATGACGACGATCTCGTCTATCGCGGTCAGAAAGGGGGCCAGCGGATTGCCCGAGCCAGGCGACACCAGGCGACGCAGGATCGGCACGACCTGTTCGGCGGTGACGGGCGAGCCATCATTCCACTTGGCCTCACGCAGGCGGAAGATGAAGCTGCCGCCCTCGTCGATGACGATCCAGCGTTCGGCCAGCCCCGGCTCGATCTGGCCATTGGCGTCGAAACGGACCAGCCCCTGCGCCAGCGCGTCGCGCAGGACGCGGTGCGACGTATCGCCATCGGTGGCGGCAAGCATTCGGGATGAAGCGGAGGATGGGCCGGACTGGACCGTGCTGACGATTACGGCCCCATGATCGGCATGACGCTCGCAGGCTGCCGTCGCCAGCAGGACGGCACCCATCGCCATGGTGCGGACGGCGGGACTCGAACCCGCACTCCATAGGAAGCCGATTTTAAGTCGGCAGCGTCTACCGGTTTCGCCACGTCCGCGCACCGGCCCACGAAGATACCAGGATGCTGCGAAGGTCAAGGGCGGAGCCGTCGGAAAACCGGAATCGCCGCGCCCTCATCGCCTCAGGACCGCAATGCGATCACTCCGCCTCGACGTTCAGGCGCGCGCGCATTTCCTTGCCGGGTTTAAAATAGGGGACGCGCTTGGCGCAGACATCGACGGTTTCGCCGGTGCGGGGGTTGCGGCCGGTGCGGGCACCGCGCGCGCGGGTCGAAAAGGCGCCGAAGCCGCGCAGTTCGACGCGACCGTCATCTGCCAGCCGCTTGGTGATTTCATCGAAGAAAATCGTGACGATCAGCTCGATTTCACGCGGGTTCAGGCCCGGATTTCGCTGACCGATTTTTTGCACCAGTTCCGAACGGATCATCGTCTAGTCCCAAGCTTCAGACGAACCGTTCCTAACCTGTGTTTCTCGCTGCTGAAAGTATTTTTATTATACGATTAAACGACGCAGCGGTGTCGTTTGCCCGAAACCGGGACACGTTTTTGGAAAAACGCGCCCCGGTCCAGTAACTTACTTACTTCTGGGTACGCGCCTTCAGCGCTTCGCCCAGAATGTCGCCCAGCGACGCGCCCGAGTCGGACGAGCCGTACTGCGCCACGGCCTGCTTCTCTTCGGCGATCTGCATCGCCTTGACCGAGAAGGTCGGCTTCTTCGAACGATCGAAGCCGGTGACCATCGCGTCGAACTTCTGGCCGACCTGGAAGCGCTCGGGGCGCTGCTCGTCACGGTCGCGACCCAGATCGGTCCGCTTGATGAAGCCGGTCGCACCATCGTCGCCCGCCTGGACTTCGAGGCCCGCATCGCGGACTTCGAGGACGGTCACGGTGACGACCTGGTTCTTGTTCAGGCGATCGCCAGCCGCAGCCACGCCGCCGGCGACGGGGCCGCCGCGCTCGAGCTGCTTCATGCCGAGCGAGATACGCTCCTTCTCGGGGTCGATGTCCAGAACCACGGCCTGAACGACTTCGCCCTTGCGGTGCAGGTTGAGGGCATCCTCACCCGACACGCCCCAGGCGATGTCGGACATGTGGACCATGCCGTCGACATCGTTGTCCAGGCCGATGAACAGGCCGAACTCGGTCGCGTTCTTGACTTCGCCCTCGACGGTCGAGCCGATCGGATGGGCGGCGGCGAACGCTTCCCACGGATTGGCCTGAGCCTGCTTGAGGCCGAGCGAGATGCGGCGCTTTTCCTGATCGACCTCGAGGACGACCACATCGACTTCCTGCGAGGTCGACACGATCTTGCCCGGATGGACGTTCTTCTTGGTCCAGGACATTTCCGACACGTGAACCAGGCCTTCGATGCCCGGCTCCAGCTCGACGAACGCACCGTACTCGGTGATGTTCGTGACGCGGCCCGACAGCTTCGCGCCGACCGGGTACTTGGCGCCGGCGCCATCCCACGGATCGCTCTCGAGCTGCTTCATGCCGAGCGAGATGCGCTGCGTGTCCTTGTTGATGCGGATGATCTGCACCTTCACGGTGTCGCCGATCGCGATCATCTCCGACGGATGATTGACGCGCTTGTACGACAGGTCGGTGACGTGCAGCAGGCCGTCGATGCCGCCCAGGTCGACGAACGCACCGTAATCGGTGATGTTCTTGACGACGCCGTCGATGATCTGACCCTCGGCCAGGCTCTGGATCAGGCCCGAACGCTGCTCGGCGCGGGTCTCTTCCAGGACCGCGCGACGCGACACGACGATGTTGCCGCGCTTGCGGTCCATCTTCAGGATCTGGAACGGCTGCGGGATGTCCATCAGCGGGGTGACGTCGCGGACGGGGCGGATATCGACCTGCGAGCCGGGCAGGAACGCCACGGCGCCGTTCAGGTCGACGGTGAAGCCACCCTTCACGCGGCCGAAGATCACGCCTTCGACGCGGGCCGACTTCGAGAATTCGAGTTCCAGCTTGTCCCAGGCGGCTTCGCGGCGGGCGCGATCGCGGCTGAGCATTGCTTCGCCGTGCATGTTCTCGACGCGGTCGACATAGACCTCGACTTCGTCACCGACCTTCAGGTCGGCCTTCTGGCCGGGGGCAGCGAATTCGCGGAGGGGCACACGGCCTTCCGACTTCAGACCGACGTCGATGACGGCCATGTCGTTTTCGATCGCGGTGACGGTGCCATGCACGACGCGACCCTCGAAGCTGTCGGCACCGCCGAACATGTCATCGAGCATCGCCGCGAAATCGTCGCGCGTGGGCTGGGGGTTGGTTGCCATAAAAGGGTTAGGTTCCTGAGAGTTTTTCGTCTCCGGTCGGGGATTCGGCCCCGGTCTTCGACGATGGCCGCGCCGACCCCATGTCGACGCCACCAGGCCCGAAGATGATGCTGAAACACGGAAAAGCGGCGGTCCGCGACAAATGCGGAAAGGACGCTGGGGCAAGGCCCCGCGTCAGCCTCTCCGCGGAACAGGGTCCGCGAGCGGGGGCGCCTTAGCGGAAAATGGGGTTTTACGCAAGGTGAGGGAGATCCTCCCCGGCACGGGGAGGGGGGATCGCCGCAAAGCGGTGGTGGAGCGGGCCTGCCGCGAATGACATCGCTTGGGGCTGGCCCCCCTCCGCCAGCGCTCACGCGCTGCCACCTCCCCATGCTGGGGAGGATTGGGTCAGCGCGCCTTCGTGGCGACTTGCGCGTCGACGAACTGGATCGCGCGGGCGACGGCGGCTTCGATCGTCAGGCTGGAGGTGTCCAGCGCCGCCGCGTCGGCCGCCTGGGTGAGGGGAGCCGTGGCGCGGCCGCTGTCGCGTTCGTCGCGGGCGCGGATATCGGCCAGCACCTGCTCGAACGACACGTCCGAGCCGTTCGCCGCCAATTCGTTATGCCGCCGCCGTGCCCGGACTTGGGAACTGGCCTTGACGAACAGCTTGGCGTCCGCGTCCGGCGCGATGACCGTGCCGATGTCGCGCCCGTCGAGGATCGCGCCGCCCGGCTGGTTGGCGAAGCGCTTCTGCCGCTGGAGCAGCGCGGCGCGGACCAGCGGGTGCGCCGACACGACCGAGGCGAGCTTGCCCGTCTCGTCATCACGCAGGGTGGGATCGGCCAGCAGGCTATCGTCGAAGCTGCACGCCGCGACGGCATCGGCCTCGCGGGTCGGGTCGAGATGCATCGCGCGCACCGTCGCCGCCACCGCGCGGTAGAGCAGGCCGGTGTCGAGATGCGGCAGGCCATAATGCCGGGCCAATGCGCGGGCGATGGTGCCCTTGCCGCTGGCGGCGGGGCCGTCGACCGCGATGATCATGCCATGGCTCCCAGCTTTTCCAGCGTGTCGAAGAACACGGGATAGCTCGTCGCGACCGGTGCGGCATCGTCCAGCGTGATGGGATCGCGGGCGTTCAGCGCCGCGATGGTCATGCTCATCGCGATCCGGTGGTCGAGCAAGGTCGCGATGGTCGCGCCGCCGGGGATCGGATCGCCGCCGGTGCCGGTGACGGCCATGCCGTCCTCGAATTCCTCGCAACGGACGCCGCATGCCCCGAGCGCGTTCGCCATGGCGGTGATGCGGTCCGATTCCTTGACGCGCAGTTCCTCGGCGCCGCGCGCGATGGTCGTGCCGGTCGCGAAGGCGGCGGCGACGAACAGCACCGGATATTCGTCGATCATGCTCGGCGTCAGTTCGGGCGGGACCTCGATCGCCGACAGGGGGGCATGACGGACACGCAGGTCCGCGACCGGCTCGCCGCCAACGATGCGCGCGTCGAGTTCGGTGATGTCGGCCCCCATCATCTTGAGCGCTTCGATGATGCCGGTGCGGGTCGGGTTCATGCCGACATTGGTGATCGTCACGTCGGCACCCGGCACGATCGATCCCGCGACCAGCCAGAAGGCGGCCGAGGACGGGTCGCCCGGCACGACGATATTCTGCGGCTTCAACTCCGCCTGCCCGCGAATCGTGATGATCCGGCCCTCAGGCGAGGGGGTGACGGTCAGCTCGGCGCCGAAGCCCGCCAGCATCCGCTCGCTATGGTCGCGGGTCGCGATCGGTTCGATCACCGTCGTCTCGCCCGGTGTGTTGAGGCCCGCCAGCAGGATCGCCGACTTCACCTGCGCCGAGGCGACGGGCAGGGTGTAGCGGATCGGCACGGCCGGATTGGTGCCCCGGACCATCAGGGGCAGGCGACCGCCCGGCGTATCCTGCACTTCCGCCCCCATCTGCGACAGCGGCTCGATCACGCGGCCCATCGGGCGCTTCGACAAAGAGGCGTCACCGATGAAGGTCGCGGTGATCGGATGGCTGGCCACCAGACCCATCAGCAGCCGCGTCGAGGTGCCCGAATTGCCCATGTCGAGCGCGGTCTCGGGCTGGAGCAGCCCGCCGACGCCGACACCGTGGATCACCCACACCCCGTCATCCTGCCGGACGATGTCCGCGCCCATCGCGCGCATCGCGGCGGCGGTGGCGAGCACGTCCTCGCCCTCCAGCAGGCCCTCGACGCGGCTTTCACCGACCGCGAGCGCGGAGAGCATCAGCGAGCGGTGGCTGATCGATTTGTCGCCTGGAACGGCGATGGTGCCACGAAGGGCGGCGGCGGCTCGAACGGTGCGAGGCTGGGGAAGGGTGTGCGCCATAGATGGCGCGGGCTTTTGACAGGGGGCTTGCGCTGTGGCAAGGCGCGCCCACTTTTCGCTCCGGCGGAAAACCCAATTCCGAAAGGTATGAACGGCATGATCAAGCCGGAATGGGGCACGAAGCGTACGTGCCCGAAATGCGCGACGCGTTTCTACGACCTCGAAAAGGACGACCCCGTCACCTGCATCAATTGCGGGACGCAGTGGGAGCCCGAGCCCATCCTGAAGTCCAAGCAGCCCCTGCCGTTCGAGCAGGCCAAGCCGGAGAACAAGGAAGCCGACAGCGATCTGGCGGGCGGTGACGACGAAGATCTGGACATCACCGGTGAGGACGAAGAGCCCTCGCCCGACGATGAAGTCGATCTGGGCGGCGACGACGATCTGGGCGTGGAAACGTCCAGCGAGGACGACGAACACTGAGTTGTCCGAAGGGGCTCGGCGGGTGCTTGAAAAAAGTGCTTGCCGAGCCACGGCGGCCCCGCTAGTGGGCTGCCTCCACAGCGGAACGGGGCCGTAGCTCAGCTGGGAGAGCGCTGCAATGGCATTGCAGAGGTCAGGGGTTCGATCCCCCTCGGCTCCACCATTCCGCCGAAACAGCCGCATGTGACCATGCGCTGACAGGCCAGTCCGCATCCCGCCGGACCCGCGCCGAAATCGATGGGGCCGTAGCTCAGCTGGGAGAGCGCTGCAATGGCATTGCAGAGGTCAGGGGTTCGATCCCCCTCGGCTCCACCATCTTTTCCGACATAACCCAAACATGACGCCATCCCGGTTTCACCGTAGGTGGCCTTTATGGGTTGGTCGTAATGACACGCATTCCACTGAGCGTCCGACGGCAGTCGGTGTTGACGGGTTGCGTCAACCGCATCTGCTGCACCGTCTCGCGCGTCAGCCCCTGCGGCAGATAGCGGATCGTCCGCCGCGTACCGTGATCGTCGACCAGCAGGGCATAGGAGCGCATGGCGTTGCCCGGTTCCCCCTCGACCCGCTCCAGGATTTTCATGCCATTGCGAAGTCCTGCCGCATAGGCAGGCAGGGCGGGATCCACCCCGGTCGCGATATTGCCTGATGCGGCGGTTGCCTCGGTATCGAAGCCGCGCGAGAAGACCGGGCGCTGCGAGGTAACCATGGTCGCGCAGGGACCGAACGCGTCGGCGGGCAGGAGAATGGGCTGTCCTTCCCTCAGATAGCGCCGCTCGTCGGTCGTTATGTCCAGGCCGCTTGCCTGCGCACTCTGGCGGAACAGTGCGGCCGCCGTTCCCTTGACGGTGCGAGCGCGGGCCAGTTGATCGTGCAGAACCGTGTCCAGATTGCGTCGTCCGCCGCTCGCGGCGAGCAACCGGGCGTTCCATAGTGCGGCCAGCATCGCGCCGCGTTGATACGGCATTTTTCCGGCCGCCTGATCGCTCCAGAAGGCAGCGGTCGTCTGGGCGTCCGTCATGCCCCTGGCCGTCGATCCGGCGTAGAGCGCGAACATCGTGTTCCACATTTCAGCGAATCGCTCCGGGGTGATCAACCCGGAGCGCAGGAGAAGTGCGCGAGCGTAATAGTCGGTGAAGCCTTCGCTGAACCAATATTCCGGATGCGACTGCTCCTCACGATCGTCGACATTGCGCAGCCGCGGCGAGTTCCAGCTATGGAAATATTCGTGCGCCAGCAGCCATTTCAGGTCTTCGGCGGACATCCTTTGGTCCATCCACAGCGCAAAGGCATCGCCACGGCCGGTACCGCCATAGCTGCTGGTCATCGGCTTGGCGACGAGCGGTGCGGCCGTGACGAGAAAAGGGGCACCGCGATCGGTGTTCCAGAAGTCCCGCTCCACGCCGATGATCCGGCGCGACAAATCCGCGAGTTCTTCGGACGAAAAGGCATAACGGCCGACACTGGCGATGCGGACGCCCGATCCGTCCGTTGCCGGAGACAGCCGTAGCTCCCGGCCGCCGATCACGATGCTCTCGTCTATATCGTCGATCGTCCCCGGCCGCTTCGCTTTCCGCTGCTGTCCCGCGAGATGCTCCAAATCGGAGGCAAAGCCGATGCCGGGTGCGCCGACCCAGTCGAAGGTTGCGGGAATATCCGTTCGGGTACCAGGATGCGCGAACAGGGCATTGCCGACCGCGTAGAACCAGCCGGGACGGATCACCGGGCGCGCCTGTTCGCTATCCTCTACGGTTGGGTCATGGTCATAAGCGGAAATGATGCGATAGGTCGCGGTCAGGCGAGCGCCCGGCGGCGCGATGATCCGCCAATGGCCTCCCGCTTCAGCCTTGAGCGCGGTGGCGCCCTCTACCTTCATGTCGCGCGCCCATTGCCATAGCCGCTTTTCACCCGCCCAACTGCTGTTCCAGTGCAGATCGGTGGTACCCGATGGATCGCCCTGGAAGTCTATCTCAACACGCAAGCCGATCAGCATATTGCCCGCCAATTCAGGCTTGAGCCGATAATGTACGGGCTTGATCCTGGCGCTCGGCGCAGCGGCGATCAGGGATAGGGCGGCAAAGGCGATGAGAAGGGCGCGCATGAAAGGCATCGTACCGGATCGGTCATGTTCTACAATTCGCCTCGATCCCGATCGCCCAAAGAAAAAGGCCCCGACTTTCGCCGGAGCCCAGTTTGTCCTCGGGGGATTGAGGATCAGCCTGTAGCGAGTCGTCGCTGCATCTGGTGAACCGGGTTGCGTGGGTCGCCCGTGATGTCGGCCAAGCGAAAGCGGGCGACTTCGCGGGCCAGCGTCTCTGCTTCTTGCGCCAGGGTGCGGGCGGCGTCGGTGGCCTGTTCTACCATGGCGGCATTGCGCTGGGTCACGCCGTCCATCTCGGCGACGGCGGTGTTGACCTGTTGCAGGCCGATCGACTGCTGGCTGGCCGAGGCGGCGATCTGCGACACGAGGTCGCTGATCTCGCCGATCCGGCCGATGATCCGTTGAAGCGCCTCACCCGCCTCGTTGACCAGTTCGACGCCTGCGCCGACCTGGTCGGAGGAGGCGAGGATGCGCGTCTTCACATCCTTGGCCGCTTCGGCCGAGCGCTGCGCCAGGGCGCGCACTTCGCTGGCGACGACGGCGAAGCCCTTGCCCGCTTCACCCGCCCGGGCGGCCTCGACGCCCGCATTCAGCGCGAGCAGGTTGGTCTGGAACGAGATGCCGTCGATGACGCTGATGATCTCGCTGATCTCGGATGACGAGCGTTCGATGCCGCCCATCGCCTCGACCGCGCGGCGGACGATCTGGCCCGATTCCTCGGCCTCGGTCCGGGCCTCGCCGACGATCCGGTTGGCGCGCGAGGCGCCGTCGGCGGTCTGGCGGACGGTCGAGGTGATCTGCTGCATGGCGGCGGCGGTTTCCTCCAGCGAGGCGGCCTGCTGCTTGGTGCGGTCGGACAGGTCGTCCGACGCCTGGCGGATGTCGCCCGAGCCGACGCGGATATGCTCGCCCGACTGGGTGACGACGCCCAGCGTCGCGCACATTTGCGCGCGCATCGCCTCGAAACTGTCGGCCAGCGCCTGATATTCGGACGGCAGGCCGTCGAGCGAGGCGGTCAGGTCGCCCTTTGCCATCCGGTCGAAGACTGCGCCGCACCGCTCGATCACCGCCCGGCGCCCCGCCTGCTCGGCCTCGAAATAGGAGGCGAGCGCGATGTCCATATCGATCAGCGACGCCTTGACCAGCGCGGTCGCCGCCCGTGCCCGGCGCCGTGCGCCGAACGGCCAGAACAGTCGCCCCAGGATCAGCTTGGGCAGGACATATTCCAGCATCCGGGCATAGCCGCTGATATACCAGGTCGGCGCCAGCCCGATCCGCGCATGGACTTGCCCAATATGGGTCGAGGCCGCGGCATAGTCGCGGTCCAGCGGTCCCGAGAACAGCTTTTGCCAATGTTCCATCTGCTTGTCGCGGGCATGTTCCATCCGCGCCTGCGACGCGAAAAGGCCCCGGATCTGCACGGTGTTGGCGATGTGCCGGTACAGCGCGGTCAGCGCGGCGGGCGCATGACGTTCGATCGCGCGCTTGATCGTCGGGAAGGTCGAATAGCTTCCCGCGCTATAGTCGAACGCGGCCAATCGCTGTTCAAAATCAATATGTTCCGATCCGCTCACGGCACATCCTCCTGCCGTCATGGCTAGGTCCGGGATGGTTAAGAAGCGGTATTGCCTGCAATTTTTCTGTATGATCCAGATTACAATAGGGGAACGGGGCCGGGGCTGCCGAAACGACCCCGGCTTTTCGTTTCAGGCGGCCAGCCCGTGATGGCGGAGCAGCGCGTCCGGCTCCGGCGCGCGCCCTCGGAAAGCGCGGAAATTCTCGGCCGCCGGGCGGCTTGCGCCGCGTGCCAGCACCTCGCGACGGAACCGGTCGCCCGCCACTTGGCCTTCCTCGGCAAAGGCGGAAAAGGCATCGGCCGACAGCAACTCTGCCCAAAGATAGCTGTAATAGCCCGCCGCATAACCGCCCGCGAAGATATGGCTGAAGCTGTGCGGGAAGCGATTCCACTCGGGCGGACGAATCACCGACACTTCGTCGCGAACGCCGTTCAGTACCTCCATGACGCGGCCGCCCAGCGCCGGATCGTAATCGCGGTGCAGCCGCAGGTCGAAGGTCGCGAACTCGACCTGACGGAGCAGGAACAGCCCCGCCTGGAAGCGCCGCGCCGCCAGCATCTTGGCGAACAACGCCTCGGGCAGCGGCTCGCCCGTCTCGACATGCGCCGACAGCGCAGTCAGTGTGTCGCGGTCCCAGGCGAAATTCTCCATGAACTGGCTGGGCAGTTCGACCGCATCCCACTCGACACCCGAAATGCCGCCGATCGAGGGCAGGTCGACCTCGGTCAGCAGATGGTGCAGCACATGGCCGAACTCGTGCAGCAGCGTGACGACATCGCCATGCGCCAACAGCGCAGGGGTGTCGCCGGTCGCGGGCGGGAAGTTGCAGGTGAGGTAGGCGATCGGACGGTGGAAACGATCGGCATCGCGGAAGCGCGGACGGCACACGTCCATCCAGGCCCCGCCACGCTTGCCCGCGCGCGCATGGAAGTCGCAATAGACGCCCGCGACGATCTCGCCGCTCTTGTCCTGCACATCATAATAGCGAACATCGGCATTCCACACCGACACGTCCTGCCGCTCGACTAAGCGGATGCCGTACAGCCGTTCGATCAGCGCGACGGTGCCCTCCATGACGCGGGGCAGGGGGAAGTAAGCACGGATCGCCTCGCGATCGACGCCGAAGCGTTCACGGCGCATATGCTCGGCGACATAGCCCATGTCCCAGGGCTCCAGCTTGTCGATCCCGAACTTCTCGGCGGCATAGGCGCTCGCCTCGGCCAGTTCGCGTTCCGCCAGCGGACGGGCGCGCACGGCAAGGTCGGAGAGGAAGGCCAGCGCCTCGTCCGCCGACTGCGCCATCTTGGTCTCGACCGAGCGGGCGGCGGCATCGTTAAAGCCGAGCAGCTTGGCCGCTTCGTGGCGCAGCTCGAGGATCCGGTCGATGCGTGCGCTATTGTCATGCGCGGGGTCGGACGCCTGATCGGAGGCGCGTGTGGCATAGGCCTTGGCCACACGCGCGCGCAGCTCACGATTATCCGCCTGGGTCAGGATCGCCTGCACGCTCGGTTCGCGCAAAGTCACGAGCCAGCCGTCCAGTTCCTTCTCGGCGGCATAGGCGGCGAGGATCGCCTTGGCATTGTCAGTCAGGCCGGACAGCAACGCCTCGTCGGTGACATGCTCGCTCCACGCTTCGGTCGAATCGAGCACGGCATTGCCGAATTCGGTGCTCAGCCGATTCAGCTCGACGCCGATCTCGCGGAACCGCGCTTTTGCCGCGTCGTCCAGCCCGACGCCCGACAGGGTGAAGTCGCGCCGGGCCAATTCGACCGCGCGCGCCTCGGCTTCGGTCAGCGGCGCCAGATCGACGCGGTTGAACGCGGCGAACAGGCGTGGGTCCTGACCGGCCTCCATGCCATACTCCGCCAGCATCGCCTGCGCCTCGGCATAGGCGGCGCGCAGCTCGGGTGTGTCGGCGACCGAATGGAGGTGCCCCGCCGGCGACCAGCCCCGCGAGATCGCAAACCCCGCCCGCTCGCTCGCCAGCACGACATCGGTGAAGTCGCTGGCATTCGATCCCCCGATCCGGTCGGCGGCGGCGCGCGCATCGGCGATCATATGCTCGACCG